>SVOP01000061.1 GCA_015066325.1 Oscillospiraceae bacterium | reverse complement strand
TTAACACATTTATCACAATTAATGCAAGGATTTTCCTCTAATATTCCGTCTCCTTGAAGCTCACAATCGGTAATTAGAGTTCCGAGGCGGACTCTTGCACCATATTTTTTATGTAAAAACAAATCGTTTTTACCTATATTTCCGAGACCTGCTTTATGGGCTGCCTCCTTATGAGAATATCTGCCGTTAAAAGGTGTTCCCGGCATGCTCTGAGATGCGGCAACAGTTATATATTTATATCCCTTGCTTTGCAAAAACATTCCAGCTTCTAAAAGGCATCGGTCAATGAAAGCGTTTACTGTTCTGTAATGATTGAAATATGTGGGTGTGGGTGCACCATCAATTTCATCAATAATTGCATCGGAAAGCCTTACTACGATACTGACTGCATATTTCAAATCACCTGTATCTGCATTGTCAATTTCCGCAAAGCCCACATCGGTTACGCCTTTATTAAGTAAAAATTCTTTAAGCTCCTGTTCAAGCATTTTCTACCCTCATTTTTTCCATACATAAAAGCACTTTTTCATTCATCAACTGACATTCTTTGAGAAATTTGTCAGTTCCTTGTCTGCCAAGAATAAAATCTATTGCACTTTTTGCTTCATTTCCCATAAGGTATTTCTTATCGGTTTCGCCGTTCAAAATTGTTTCTTCACCGGCATTATTATAAAACTTTATTCCGTCAAGCTTTGAGATACTGTCAATTGTTATGGTTCCCTCATCGCCCATAATTTGTGAAGCTGAACGGCTCTGACCTACCTTTGAATAAGTGATTGTAACAAGCTTATCCGAATATTCAAAAGCGGCGCTTCCGCTACCATCTGCACCCGTATGAAGAAAATGCTGAACGGGGGTAATTTTTTCGGGCATACCAAATAAATCAATAACAGGATAAACGCAATATATGCCTAAATCATTAAGGGCGCCCGTTTTCATTTCGGGATTGAATATATTGGGAAGCTCTCCGTCCTTAAGTGCCTGATACTTTGAAGAAAGCTGAGAAAAATCAATGGTGGCACTTCTTATATTACCGATTTTACTTACCGCATCCTTTAAAACCTGCCTTAAAGGAGTGTGCATATACATAATTGCTTCAAAATACACGAGGTTGTTTTGCTTTGCAATGTTGCAAAGCTCCTTAAACTCATCTGCAGTTATTGTTATGGGCTTTTCGCAGATAACATGCTTTCCATTTAAAAGAAGCAACTTACATTGCTCATAGTGGCAAACATTAGGACTTGCAACATAAACCAAATCCGTATCGGAAAAAGCCAGGTCATTAATATCGGTAAAAACTCTTTTTGCGCCTGTTTCCTCAGCAAATGCTCTACCCTTTTCAAAGGAACGGGAATAAACACCATCGAGGCTCAAATCCTCATAAAGATTTGCGCCCTCGATAAAAGATTTTGTAATCCATGATGTACCTATAACAGAATATTTAAGCATAATATTTTAGTCTTTCTTAAAAAAGTTTTTTATGGTTTCTGTTGTTAAAGTGTTTCTGAAAAAGCCCACAGTTTTATTAAGACGCTCGTGCGGTGCAGAATTCCATTCACTTTTCGGTGCAGGGTTGTGACCCATACCCTTTAATATATCCGAATAAAACTCTGCAGATTTTAAAAATTTCTGATAACCCCTGGGATTTGCACCATTCCAACCGGTTTCTGCAACGGCAAGCCAACGAGGGAAGCACATATAGCTCATTGTTTTAAAATCTCTTACATATTCTGTCCATATTGGTGACTCAACACCCTTTACGGATGCCGCCCCCAAGGATGAAAGTCCTTTCACCTTTCGGGGATTGAAAATATAAACATCCTTTAATGAATGCATACCATAGGGATAATCCACATAATAAGGTGTGAATTTTTCCATAATAACGGGATTTCCGCCATTCGCCCATTCAATTGCTTTATTGGTTTTATCCATCCAGAGAGCAACTGTTATATTATCTTTATCAAGATTTCCGCCATTTAAGGATTCATTCCAGCAAATTGCCTTTCTTCCCTTTTTCTTTAAATATGCCGCAACCTCGTTTACAAGCCAGCCCTGAAGCTCATCCATTGTGTGAAGTCCTTCTTCTTCAAGCTTTGCCTTGCATTTAGGACAATTAAGCCAACGGGTTTTTGGTGCTTCGTCGCCACCGATATGGAAATACTTTGACGGAAAAATCTCGCAAAATTCATCAATAACTGAGTAAATAAGCTTTAATGTTTCGGGATTGCCAATACAAAGAATATCTTTGAAAACACCTGCAGTAGTTTTAAGCTCAAGCTTTTCACCCGTACAACTAAGCTCAGGATAAGCTGAAATTACTGCCGTTGTGTGACCGGGAAAATCAAATTCGGGAATAACCTCAATATGCCTCTCTTCGCAGTATTTAACTATGTCCTTCAGCTCTTCTTTTGTATAGTAACCACCATAGGGAGTATTATCGTTTTCGCCCCTACCGAAATTGGATGAGGGTCTTACAGAACCAACGCTTGTAAGCAAGGGATAAGACTCCATCTCCACTCTGAAGCCTTGGTCCTCGGAAAGATGAAAATGGAATTTGTTGAATTTAAAAAATGCCGCAGCATCTATCATTTTCTTTATTTCATCAACCGTGAAAAAATGACGGCAGGAGTCTATCATAAAACCACGGTATGAAAATTCAGGCTCATCATATATGTAAAGAAACGGCAAACAACCGCGATAATTGAGCATTATTTGTTTAAGGGTGAGTTCACCATAATAAAGACCCTTGTCATCCGCACCCTCAATTAATACACCATTTTCGTCAATATTAATGCGATAGCTTTCTTTTTCAGAAAGCTCAGGTGTTTTTTTCTTTTCCATCTTGGGCATTTCACCTACAGGAAAATGGAACATACCTTTTTTTAGTTCAAGAATTTTAGGTTGGGGACAAAGATACATAATCTCACCTCGTAACAACTTTTCAGCACATAAATATACACATTAATAATACTATTTATATAAACAAAAAGCAAGAAAAAAATAAACGACACCATCGGTTATGATGGTGCCATTTATATTTCTTTTAATATTTATCTGTGATTGTTTTGGTGTTTGAATATGCACTATAAGTTTTGCTCTTATAAGCTTTTACTTTATAAGTGTATTTCTTACCCTTCTTAGCAGATGTATCTCTGTAAGAAAGATTTGACACACCTTTTTCTACCTTAAGTTTTTTATAACTTCCTGAACCTGTTTTACGGTAAATTATATAACCTTCGGCGCCTGTTATCTTAGTCCATTTAAGAGCAATACCCTTTGTGGAGCTTGAAGGTGTTTTCAAGGTCGGGTCTGCAAGATGATACTTTGAAAGTGAATTTGAATAAGAGGTGTTGCCCGCTTCATTTCTTGCTTTTATTACATAGTAGTATTTCTTACCTGACTTAGCTGTTTTATCAGTATAATACTTTTTCTTTGTAGAACCGATATGCTTATAAGAGCCACCCTTTGTTTTTCTATATACTCTATAAGAATCTGCTCCTTTTACGCCACCCCAAGTGATTTTTACACCATATTGAGTGTTTGCAATTGTTTTAAGCTTAGGCTTTGCACATTTAAGCTGAGGTATCTCAACTGTTTCAATTGTTTCTTTACAACGGAGGCAATTTCTGTGCTTTTTACCTGCTTTATAAACTGTTGCGGGACTATCAATAATCCACTCTTCTTCAATATGTCCCTTTTCAGGAATTATAACTTCCTTATAGTGACCGCAAAGAGTACATTCGCAATGCTTAAGGCCTTCATCTACGCAAGTTGCGCTTTCATCAAACACCCATGCGCCATATACATGGTCTTTTGTAGGAATAGCCTGCTCCTCTTTATAAGAGCATACGCTACAGGTTCTGTACTGTGCACCTGCTTCGCTACAGGTTGCTTCCTTTGTAACTGTCCAGTCACCATAGTTATGGCCTGTTGCAGGAATTGTTACTGTCTGCACATCGGTGCATTCTGTACAATCTCTGTGCTTTGAGCCTGCTTCAGTACAAGTAGGTTCTTTATCAATAACCCATGCATTATAGCGATGACTTGCTGTGCCGGTGATTTTAATTGTAACTCTGCCACTCTGAGCAGAAGCATAATCACCACTTACTGCCGCAACTGCATAACCGTAGGTTGAACCTTTGCTTGTAGTTGTATCCTGATATTCTGTGCCGGTAACTCCTGATGCAAGAAGAGAAAGTGTTCCTGTTGCAGTACCTCTGTAAATATTATAGGATTTTGCGTTGCTTACTGCACTCCAGGAAATAGTTGCCTGATTTGCAGTATATTCATCAGCTGTAAGATTCTGAGGCTTATCAAGATAAATGATTTTTACGCCTGTTGAATCCTTTCCGCTTTCAACATTACCGCGCTTTGCAGAAACTGTGTACTGATATGTTGTTCCGCTTGTAAGAGCACCTACTGAATATGAATTTGCTGTAACTGTTGCAACCTCAGACCAGCTGAGTCCGCTCTTTTTATAAACAACATATTCTGTTGCACCGTCAACCTTAGACCAGGAAAGAGTAATTCCTGTATCTGTGTTCTTAATTGAAAGGTTAGCGGGCTGACCGAGAGAAACTGAAATTGCTGAGCTTGTAAATGTGCCCGTAAATGGTGATTTTGCAGCTACTGTTACGGAAATTTTTGTTCCGATATCCTCTGCAATAATCTTATAGGTTTTGCTTGTTGCATCTTCAATCGCAACGCCATCTCTGTTCCACTGATAAGAATAGGTTGCACCGCTTTCAGCAGCTGCAAGACCTGAGATATCAGCTGTAAGAGTATTTCCGTATGCTCCAGTGCCACTGACAGAAACAGAGCCTTTTACTGCATAAGGGTCATAACCCTCTTCGTAGGTTGTGATTTCTGTAACAGCACTGTTTGCACTTGCATTTGTTGTTGCAGATTCGGGAATTCTTACATAAAGACCGTACTTAGTTGAGGGAGAAAGACCGGAAATTGTGTTGCTCGACTGCCATGTAGGAGTATTCCAACCTGCACCGATACCGAAGATACCCTCTTTATATGTTGCATAACCATATTCCGCACCGCTGATTGATTTTATAACTACATAGGTATCTCCAAGTCTTTCAACTGTTGGTGCAGCAGGTGTTGCGGGAGTAAGCTTTTCAACAAGTGTTCCTTTTGACTCAAGCATACCGCCAAAGGTCAATCTGCCACGAACAACAAGCTTGATGTATTTACCGATATCATCAGCAGTAATTTTATATGTATTTGAAGTTGCTTTGCTGATAGCAGTATAGTTAATTACTTTTTGATTTGATTCAGAGTCTGTTGTTTCCACACCTCTGTACCACTGGTATTTAACCTGCTTGATAGTTGCGTTCCAAGCCTTTGCAGGTGTAACACCTGACATATCTGCAGTAAGAGTGTTGCCGTATTGGAATGTGCCTGTAACTGCAACTGTACCTGTAATAATTTCGTCTTTGTCATAGTGCTTAGGAGTATTTAACAAAGCGCTCTCCCAAACATTGTCAAAATCAAAGCCAACATATTTACTTTTACCATAAGAATTTGTCTTTGAAAGAGCTGTTGCTGTAGGAGCAGTATCTGCACTGTAACCACCGAAAGCCTTTGTTGCACAACCGCTGAGGTAATAGCAATTCTTAGCTGTACCTGTTGCATAACCCGCAATTGCACCTGCATTTGCAACAGTTGTGCCTGAAGCAGTTACATCGCCTGTGTTATAGGATGTCGCGAAATTTTTGCCGTAACCTGAAATACCGCCTGAATATGCGTTTGTTTCACCACTTGAAGCAGTTGCAGTTGCCGTTACATCGCCTTTGTTGTAGCTATCTGTGATAGTTGCACCTGATTTACCTGCAACACCGCCTGCATAAGCAAAAGCGTTGCCTTTATTTGTCATAGAAGCCTTTGCAGTAACTGTACCGGACTTATGAGAAAGCTCTGAAAATTCATAGAAAGAAGAGCTGCTGCCGATAACACCGCCTGCATAAGCATAGCCTTTAGGTGATGAAAGAAAAGAGGAGGATGCAGAACAACTGAGAGTTGCTGAAACATTACCTTCGGCTGAACAGCTGTCAACAGTTCCGAAAAGACCAATATTACCTGCAACAAGACCTGCATATACGCTTGTAGCAGAAGAAGAGGTCATATTTACGGTAACTGTACCTTTAACATTAAGGTTTTTAACTGTACCTGAAACATTTCCGAAAAGACCGCCATACTGACTTGAGGTATTAACAGTCAAGCCCTTAATAGTTTTTCCGTTACCTTCAAACGTACCTGAGAATGCAGTTGAACCGCCGATAGGTGTCCAAGCGCCGTAATCGGAAAGGTCAATGTCGTTTCCAAGCTTATAATTGCCTGAAAGGTTGTCTGCAATTGCTGCCAACTGAGCAGCGGTTGTAATTGTAGTAACTGATTCTGCAGCTGAAGCCGTTACGGGTATTGCAGAAAAAATCATTACAATTGCTAATGCAAGTGACAATACTTTTTTCATTAAATCAACTCCAAAATATTTATTTATATTTTACCATATTGCATTATACAAAAGTTTTAAACCTTTAGCAAGGGACAGTATAAACAAAAACAGATGTTACAAATTATGCAACATCTGTCAAAAATTTATTTTGTTTTTTTTGATTTCCAATAAAAAGCTTGCTATTTGTTGGTTATCATTCAATCCAAGCCCACAGAAGAATTTTATCAAAAAGTCTGAATTCAGCACCGCAAACATCAGAAATTGCATTGTGGCTCTCATTTTCTTCAGTTTCTGCTTCTACGGTTGTTCTGTAGGTTACGGTGTAGCCAAGACCCGTATATTTTACAGTATCGTTCTCGATTTTTGCGGGGCTTAATGTAATAATCGGTGGCTTGCTTTCATCTGCATTATATAACCTCAAGCAATCAACCCCAACAAACACACCATAAATAAGAACTGCAGAAGAAAATATTATGATTAAAACCCGAAAAATTTTCTTCATAATATCAACTCCTTATCGGCTGATGTTAAGGGTATCAAGCTGTTTTTGAGTACCCTTATCAAAGGAGCAAAGAAGTCCCGTATATCTTGAATAGCCGAAAATCACGTTATTGATATATGTTGCTCTCGCAAATTCATCAGGCTGTGCATAATCGGTGGAATTTGCAATATATTCTCCAACAACCGTAAGAGCTTTTTCTGCTTCATTAACCTTGAGAGCAACTATGCCTGCGGTGGTTTTGTTATAATTTTCGCCGTCACTATATGACCATCTGTGAATATTTTTGCTGTAAGGAATATACATTATTTTGTTCTGAGCATCCCAGCAAAGAGCCTTGTGGTCATAGTATGCATCAGAGTCAACATAAACCTGAGCCTCTTCATTTTCATAACCCGACATTGTGAATTTTCCGCATTCAACGGGCTTTGTGGGGTCACTGACATCAAAAAGAGAAACCTTCATTCCACCGTTTGTTCCCGTTTCTGTTCCATCAAGACCAACGCCCATTACAAGACCGTCACCGACAGGGTGAAGATATGCAGAATAACCGGGAATTTTAAGCTCACCCAAAATTTTCGGTGCTTTAACATCGGTTAAATCAATTACAAATAACGGGTCAGTCTGAACAAAGGTTACAACATAAGCGGTGTTGCCTGTGAAACGAACAGATTTTATTCTTTCACCCTTTGCAATATCCTTTAAAAGACCAACTGTTTCAAGGTTTTCATCCAGAATATAAACCTGATTTATAAGGTTTTCTCCCCAATTACCGCTTGTAGTAGCAATTCTTAAATATCCGTTATATTCATCCATACTGAACTGATTCAATGCACTTCCGTCAACAGAGGCATTTTTAAGATATTTAATATCGTAATTTCTTATATCAAATTTATAAATCTGTGTTTTTTCTGTTGAGTTCAGTCCGAAAACCTCAGCCTTGCGGGCATCACCTGTATTATATTCGGTGCTTGTAGCATAAAGGGTTTCGGTTGTGCAGTAAACATTCTGACCTGCGCCTAAAACTGCTTCAGTTTTGAGGGTGCTTTCGTCATCTGTATCTAAAACGGAAGCAACAAGATAGCTTGTGTCATACACATCTTCCATTATGCAGATATCGTTTACTAAAACTCTTGAAAATTTTTTACCGTCACAGCTGTTTTCGGGAACGCAGGTTTCCTTAACAGTATCAACATCCTGAGTAATATCAACATAATACTGAGAAAGGAGAACAAGCTCATCGCCTATAAGACGGGAGGAAATATATCCGCCATCCTGGAAAACTCTCCATTCTTCCTTAACATTTTCTCTGTCGGAAATGTCGTATGCAACTGCCATTGTGATATTTTTTCCGCTGCTGCCACCATAAAGGCAATCGCAGGAAACCTTTTCATTGGCACTATTTTCTTCTCTTTTAAGCTGACAATTGAGAATTGCAATTAGTCGATTGCCTGCAACATACATATCCTGAACATTCATATAGAAAATATCTTCTCTTTGGGGCTTTGCAATTTCTATTTTATTGATGTTCTTCAATTCGCCTTTGCCGTTTGGCTCAATTATTGAAATTTCGCAGGAATACCGGAGCTTAGGAAGCTCTGTAACCACTTTTTCTTCCGTGGTTTTTTCCTCTTTTTTCGTTGCTTCGGGCTTTTCATCGTCTAAAATTTCTTCTGCATTGGGGTTATACCCGGGAGTTGACTGAACCCTTGCAGTTGTTTCTTCAAGTCCGTTTTTGTAATTATAGTAGAGCGAGCATTCTCTGTAATAGGTGTCCCAATCCGCATTATCAGGGCTTACAATGTAAAGATATTTGCCGTCATTCTTTATAATATCTGCTTCGCTTACGCCCTGAACCTGCTCGTTGGTTTCGCCGTGCTGGGTTTTATTATCAGATGTTGTAGTAGTTTGAGTTAGTGCTTCGTTTAATACAACTCCGCTCTCTGCATCTGCCTGAGGTGCCGCATTCATATCAACCGCATCTTCCAACATAATAGCAGAATCAGATTTATTACCGAAAATACTTCCGAAGCCTTTAAGTGTGTAGGATTCGTTTTGAAATTTAACCGTTTGATATTCATTTGCATAGCCTGCAAACATTTCTTCAATTTCTGTGTAATCCTGAGTCTGCTTAGGCGGATTCCCGATTACACTGTCATCAACCTTTGGCGGAACCTTTTCCCAGGGTCTTATAACCGCAACAGATGTTACTGCAACTATTACTGCCGCAGCTGCGGAAATTGATTTTAAAATAATTTTCTTTTTATTTCTCTTTTTGGGTTTTGCAGGTTCAACAGAAGCTTCATCCTGCGGAACATCTTTAATTAAATTTTCAATATTTTCGGAAGAAAGGCTTTCGGGAAGTTCTACATTTTCTGCTTTTTTCAAGCGTTCATCTAAATTATTAAGTTCTTCTTCGGTAAAAAGTTCATATTCTCTGTTGTCGTTCATATTAATTCTCCTTTCACGCAAGTATCACTTTGAGTTTCTCGAGTGCTCTTTTTTGCCTTGTGCGAACGGCACCGGGTGTCATATTATAAATAACACCTAACTCATAGCTTGTGAAACCACCTATAATGGAGAGCAGAATAATCTGTGCATCAGGCGGAGTGAGAGCTGAAAGCGCTTCTTTTAATTCTGCAGAGCTTATTAAGTTTCCTTCTTCCTCATAATCCACAAGGAATTCATATTCCTCAACGGGCAAGGTATCGGGCATTTTGTTTCTCTTCATTAAAAGAGTTTTACATTTATTAGAGAGTATTTTAAAAAGCCATGCTTTAAAAAGCGAATTGTCCTTAAGGCTATGTATACCTTTCCAGGCAGAAAGTAAAGATTCCTGAACTGCATCCTCCGCGTCCTCTTTATTTCCTGTCATATAAAGAGCAAATCTGTAAATTTCCGTGGCATATTGGGAATAAAGTGCCGAAAAGGCAGAGCAATCCCCTTGTTTTGAACGTTCAATTAAATTTTCCATGTTTTCACCAACCTTTTCGGATTTAAAAAACATAAAAGTTGCAACTAATTTGCAAAGCAAATTTTTCGCTCTCATATATTAAGACTGCATAAATCTTCAAATTGTTTCAAAAATTTCAAAATTTTTTTCTTTTCATATTTTTATGTTAGCAATTTTCAGGCAAAATGTAAACAAAATTATAAAATACTTGAAAATATTTGCATTACACTATCGTTTGTGATACAATGTAATTTGTATATTTATGTAACATTTTCCACCACGAAAGGTAGATTTTTAAAATGGGTTTATTTAAAAAACTTTTCGGAGATTATTCCTCCAAAGAAATCAAGAGAATAAGCGGTCTTAAGGACAAGGTTCTTGCTCTTGAAAGCGAATTTGGCGCACTTTCCGATGAACAGCTTCAGGGGAAAACCCCTGAGTTCAAGGAGCGTCTTGCAAATGGCGAAACACTTGATGATATTCTTCCCGAGGCTTTTGCCGCTTGCCGTGAGGCTGCATGGCGTGTTCTCGGTATGAAGCATTACCCTGTTCAGATTTTAGGCGGTATCATTCTTCATCAGGGCAGAATTGCCGAAATGAAAACAGGTGAAGGTAAAACTCTTGTTGCTACTCTCCCCGCTTACCTTAATGCTCTTTCAGGTGATGGCGTTCATATTGTTACCGTTAACGATTACCTTGCAAAGCGTGACTCTGAATGGATGGGCAAAATCTATCGCTTTATGGGTCTTAAGGTTGGTCTTATTATTCACGAAAAAACTAACGAAGAGAGAAAAGAAGCTTATAATGCCGATATCACCTTCGGCACAAACAACGAAATGGGCTTTGACTATCTTCGTGATAACATGGTTATGTACGCTGAGCAGAGAGTACAGAGAGGCCATAACTTTGCTATCGTGGACGAGGTTGACTCAATCCTTGTTGACGAAGCAAGAACACCTCTCATTATTTCAGGTATCGGTGAAGCATCAACTGACCTTTACAGAATGACTAACGATTTTGTTAAACGTCTTAAAATGGTTAAGGTTAAAGAGCTTGACTCTAAAACTGATGCAGAGGATGTTGTTGCCCAGGAGGGTGGCGATTACCTTGTTGACGAAAAGGCAAAATCCGCAACTCTTACAAAATCAGGTATTGCTAAAGCAGAAGCAGCTTTTAACATTGAAAACCTTATGGATGCTGAAAACCTTACACTTCAGCACCATATTAACCAGGCTCTTAAAGCCCACGGCACAATGATTCGTGATGTTGACTATGTTGTTAAAGATGGTCAGGTGCTTATTGTTGACGAATTCACAGGCCGTATTATGATGGGCAGACGCTACAGCGAGGGTCTTCATCAGGCTATTGAGGCTAAAGAAGGCGTTAAGGTTGAGCACGAAAGCAAAACTCTTGCTACAATCACATTCCAGAACTATTTCCGACTTTATAAAAAGCTTTCAGGTATGACAGGTACTGCTATGACCGAAAGTGCAGAATTCCAGGAAATCTATAGCCTTGATGTTGTTGAAATTCCCACAAATAAACCACTCATCAGAAAAGATAACGATGATGAGCTTTATAAAACTGAAGAAGCAAAGTTCAACGCTATTGTTGAGAAAATAGTTGAATGCCACGAAAAAGGCCAGCCCGTTCTCGTTGGTACTGTTAACATTGAAAAGAGCGAAAAGCTCTCAAAATT
>SVOP01000060.1 GCA_015066325.1 Oscillospiraceae bacterium | reverse complement strand
GGCAAAGCCCCATATATGCGTGAGCAGATGCCTTAACCTCAAGATAAATTGTATGGCGTGTCTGATTAATGCCTGCACTTTCAAATTTTGAAACAATATCAGTTACTGCAAAGCCGTAAATTGTGGCACGGACATTAACATTAAATCCTCTGCCGTTGAAAAACGACCCACCGATTAATGAACCAATCGGAATGGGAACAACTGTTTTATCGAAATTTGAAAGCCTGTCAGAACAACCATCTGATAAATCTGCCTTATATCCGTTTATATATGTGTTATTAAGGGTTAAGGCAGAAATTGTTCCATCTGCATTTTTCTCAATATTAACCATTTTTCCGTATTTAACTCCCAATTCATCCACCATATCATTAACTGCACCATCAACAACATTGGTAAGGGAATTTTTAAGAGCATTACCGCCCACTGTTTCAATAATCGGTCTTAATTTCATATCAGCAAGAACGCATATTATTGAAATCATAAGAAACACTGTGCAAAGCTTAAAAGCAACTGACTTTCTTTTTTTGCGGAAATAAAACCTTTTGGCAATAACAGGTGGCGGTCGCTTGAGTCTCGGCTTGAAATAGAATTTAATCATACAATTCACCAATACATTATATGATACCTTGTAAAAAAATCCACCTCTAAAAGAGGTGGATTTTTTCATAAGGTATCTAAGGTTTGCTCATAAGCAGGAATAAATTCTTTCAGGAACACATCCGCTTCGGGTACATTCATTTTCTTAATTCGTTTAAGGGTAGATTTTTCCGCCTCTTTGAATTCGGTGTTACCTGCCTTACGTTCATCAATGCACTTTATAAGTGCACTGAGTCTGTCAGCGGCTTTAATGAGAACAAGTAATTCCTCATCCTCTTTTTCACCTGTTAAAAGGCATGCAAATTCTCCTCTTAAATCCTCGGGAAGCTTATCCAGAAGCTTTTCATTTGCTGCATCTTCAACAGCTTTGAAAGCCACTAAAATATCGTCATTCTGATATTTAACGGGTGTGGGCATATCCCCTGTTATTATTTCGTGGGCATCGTGGTAAAGACCTAAAACTGCCGCTCTGTCGGGATTATAGGCTTTGCCGAAGCGTTTATTACCTATAACTGCAAGAGCATGGGCTATGACAGCCACCTCTTTTGAGTGACTGTCAAGGCTTTCTCTATCGGTATTTCTCATTAATGCCCAGCGGTCGATGTATTTCATTCTTGAAATCATCGCAAAAAAGCTGTAATTCATAATATTTTCCTTATTTCAATTTTACTTTAAATGTTTTAATCTCAAAGGGTTTAAAGGTTGCAGTGAGTGTATTATTCTGGAATGCAACTGCTTCGTCCTCTTCTTCCATAAGGTTACATTCTGTTGCGCTTTCAATTTCGTTGCAGAATGTAAGAGCTACGGGAGTTTTGCTGTTCCATGTTTCGTAAGCACGAACAATAAGTTTGTCGCTATCCTCTGCAACCTTAACAGTTTCAATAACAACATTCTCTTTATCGCAGGAAACGAGAGAATATTCAGAAGCGAGAGTACCCTCCTGTGCTTTCTGCGGAATTGCGTAAAGGGGGAAGTTCACATTATAACCCTCTTTAACAACATCGGAGTCGTTAACGCGTTTTGCGTGGGGATAAATTGAGAACGAGAAGGAATGATGCTCTCTGTCCTGAATTTTATTAGGACGGGTAGCGCATCTGAAAAGAGTGGGGCGAATGTGACCATTCTTAATATCGCAACCATATTTACAGTCATTGATAACGGAAAGACCGAAGCCGTTATCAGAAAGGTCTGCCCATTTATGCATTGACTCTTCAAACTGAGCGAATTCCCAGGTTGTATTAGTTGTTGTTGAACGCTCGATATTACCGAACTGAATATCAAAGGTTGCTCTTGTGGAGTTAACATCAACGGGGTAATCCGCTTTAAGAACAACGTGGTCCTCGTGCCAGTCTGCTTCGTAATCCACATCAATTCTCTGCAAGTCATTATAGATGCTGTAATACTCTGTGAAAGTAGAGTTGCGGAAGGCTCTGTCGACCTTATAAACTGCTCTTACCGCACCAAGCTCGATAAGCTCTGCTTTCTTGAAATCAAGGCTCCAGGAAACCTCATCAAAATAGCATTTAATGTCCCAGGCTTCGTGGTTATGGGGTCTGTCCTGATAAGCGATAACCTTACCGACAGCTTCACCCTCAGGGGCAACGCTTCTGCCTGTTTCCTTATGAATAAGCTTTGAAATGTTATATTCTTCGTTAAATTCAACATCAAAGAAGGGGGTTGTTGCCTTGGTAGCCTCTGCATTAACAAAATCGAATTCTGAAGGTGTAGTTTTCTTTACTGTGTAGGTAGCATAACCTTTTGAGGGAACATCTGCAACAAATACGATTTTGCCGTCAAAGGTTTTCTGATAAGGAATTTCGTTGCCGTTTTTATCAAAAAGTGCAAATTCTTCTTCACAGGGAATTTCGGAAATTACTGTATCGTGACGGTTAAAGCCGGTTGTATTGAAAACAACAATGCTGTCTTCCTTGAGGTTGATTTTTGAAAGGAGTGCACTCTGTGCTTCCCCTGCCATTTCGCAACCTGCCTTGAGAACTCTTTCATAATCTTCTTTACTGTCTTCGTAAACAATAGCAATTGAAGAACCGGGAAGAATATCGTGGAACTGGTTAAGAAGAATTGTTTTCCAGTTTTTAAGAAGCTTTTCTTTGGGGTAAGAGAGTCCTATTTCCTTATTAGCGATTGCAGAAAGAGTTTCAACATCGTGGTAGAGGCATTCGCTCTTGCGGTTATATTTCTTGTTTCTTGCCTGACTTGTGAGAGTACCTCTGTGGAATTCAAGGTATAATTCACCGCACCAGGTAGGTAAGTGTTTATTACCTGAAACCTTTTTATCAAGGTCACGGAAGAAATCAAGGGAGGTTGACTGTTTAACAACGGGACAGCCCTGAATTCCCTTTCCCATTCTTCTGCCGTATTCGAGCATTTCAACAGTAGGACCACCGCCACCATCACCAAAGCCATAGGACATTAAGAAATCTTTTGAAAGGTCCTTCTGAGAATATCTCTTATAACCGCCTAAAACATAGAGTGGTCTTAATTTACTGTTGTAGGTTGTCTGCCAGTTGGAGCGTTCATTGGCTGTTACGTGGCAACTTGGCGGAAAATGAGAAAGAACCTCAGTTCCGTCAATACCGCGCCATTTGAATGTATCATAAGGAAATTTATTATACTCATTCCAACTGATTTTAGTTGTCATAAAGTAATCCATTCCGCATTTTTTAATAAGCTGAGGAATTGCGGCAGAATAGCCGAAAACATCGGGAAGCCACATAATTTTATTATCAATTCCGAACTCTTCACGGAAGAAGCGTTTACCAACTAAGAACTGCCTTACGAGTGCTTCACCCGAGGCAACATTGGTATCTGCTTCAACCCACATTGAGCCCTCTACTTCCCATCTGCCCTCTTTAACTCTCTGTTTAATTTTCTCATAAACATCAGGATAATCCTCTTTAACATATTCATAAAGCTGAGCCTGAGAGGACATAAATTTATACTCGGGGTATTCCTCCATTAATTTGAGAACTGTTGAGAAAGAACGACAAGCCTTATCTCTTGACTGACGAAGACGCCATAACCAAGCAACATCAATATGAGTGTGACCAACTGCCCAGCAGGTTGCTTCCTCAAACTTGCCATAGAGATTTTCATCAAGATATTTTGATGCTTCAATGCAGGATTCGTGAAAAATCTCACGGTCATTTGTGTCAATATCAAGAATATTACAAGCCTCGTTAAGTGCTTTGAGGATATTAACTCTCGCGTCGCTATCTTCATCCTTATACTTTGCAACCTTTAAGGGTGTGAGAATATCAAAATATGTGCAGAATGCAATATCATCAAACACCTGAAGCTGTGCGCCGAGCTGAATTTCACCTCTCCATTCCCAATCATCAGAATAAGCATTGATTGCAATTTCAAGCTTTTCTCCACCCTCTGCACAATCGGTAAGAGTAACATAACGGTGGTTACTGTCCGCACCCTGAATCACCTTACCGTTTACACAGATAATAAACTGAGGGTTAACCTCGTTTTCCCAGCTTCGTGCATAAGGAGTAATGTTATAAATAACGTGCTGACCCTTGAAGGAATCAGGAATTTTAACTGTTTGCTTAAACCAGCAATAGCACTCGCGATAGCCCCAATAATCCTTATTTGCTTTAAAGGGTGTCCACTCACCCTTATCAATATCTTCAATAGAATACTGACCGTCACGATATAAAAAATCGCCCGTATCAACACTGTCGATAATAATAAACTTACTATACATATCGCGCAGAATCTGATTGATACGACCGCTTATCATATATCTTTCACTGTTTTTGTCGTGAAAATCAATTTCAAAATGTGCCATAAAACAACCTCACTTGTAAAAGTAAGGTAATAATATCACATTATATGTACTTTTACAATAATTTAAAGTGAAAAAAGCAGTCGAAAATGGTAAGAATTCATAGTTGACATAACATTAATTAAGCGTTAGAATATAAGGTAATAATTTTGTCCAAAGGAGCGATTTGAATGGCACATTTTTGTAACGAACCCTCAAGAACCTTTAGCGAATATTTGCTCATCCCCGGCTACACCGGTCCTGACTGTATTCCTGCAAATGTTTCTCTTAAAACACCTCTTTGCAAGTTCAAAAAGGGCGAAGAATCTCCCATAACTCTCAATATTCCAATGGTTTCTGCTATTATGCAGTCCGTTTCCAACGATACACTTGCTATTGCTCTTGCAAAAGAAGGCGGTATGTCCTTTATTTACGGTTCTCAGTCTATTGAGGACGAAGCAGCAATGGTAGCAAGAGTTAAAAGCTATAAAGCAGGTTTTGTTGTAAGTGACTCAAATCTTTGCCCCGAAAACACTCTGGCAGATGTTGTTGACCTTTATGATAGCTTAGGTCACTCAACAATGGCTGTTACCGACGACGGTACTCCCAACGGCAAGCTTCTCGGTGTTGTTACATCCCGCGATTACAGAATCAGCCGTATGCCCCTTGATTTGAAAGTTACAGAGTTTATGACTCCCCTTGAAAAGCTCGTTACCGCTCCTGCTTCTACAACTCTTAAAGAAGCAAACGACATTATCTGGGAAAACAAGCTCAACTCTCTCCCCATTATTGATGATAACGGAAACCTTATGTATTTCGTTTTCCGCAAGGACTATTCTCAGCATAAAGAAAACCCTCAGGAAATTCTTGATGCACAGAAGAGATATATGGTTGGCGCAGGTATCAACACCCGCGACTTTGCAGAACGTGTTCCCGCTCTTGTTGAAGCCGGTGCAGATGTTCTTTGCATTGACTCCTCCGAGGGCTACACAGAATGGCAGAAGAGAACAATCGCTTTTATCCGTGAAAAATACGGCGACACAGTTAAGGTTGGTGCAGGTAACGTTGTTGACCGTGACGGCTTCCGTTTCCTTGCAGACGCAGGTGCAGACTTTATCAAGGTTGGTATCGGTGGCGGTTCAATCTGCATCACCCGTGAAACTAAGGGTATCGGTCGCGGACAGGCTACAGCTCTTATTGAGGTTGCTGCTGCTCGTGATGAATACTTTGAGGAAACAGGCGTTTATGTTCCGATTTGCTCCGACGGTGGTATCGTTCACGACTATCATATGACTCTCGCTCTTGCTATGGGTGCTGACTTTATGATGCTGGGCAGATATTTCGCAAGATTTGACGAAAGCCCCACCCCCAAGCTCAACATTAACGGAACTTATGTTAAGGAATACTGGGGCGAAGGCTCCAACAGAGCAAGAAACTGGCAGAGATATGACCTGGGCGGTTCTTCAAAGCTCTCCTTCGAAGAAGGCGTTGACTCTTATGTAACTTACGCAGGTTCTCTTCATGATAATGTTACAAAGAGCCTTTATAAAGTTAAATCAACAATGTGCAACTGTGGCGTTGTTACAATTCCCGACCTTCAGAGAGATGCAAAGCTCACTCTCGTTTCTGCAACAAGTATTGTAGAAGGTGGCGCACACGACGTTACACTTAAGACAAATACAGGTAATATAAGATAAGAAAAAAGATGGTCGTTTGACCATCTTTTTTCTTATCAGCTACCAGTCGCCAGCCACCAGTTGCCAGTGTAGTGGCAAGTTGAAAGTTTCGGGCGCAAAAATGCGCCATAGAACAAAAAGAAAAGGCGCATCCTTACCTCTCTTCGAAGAGAGGGGGACCGCCTTTTTATTTGTTTCGGTTATAACTAAGTTTTAAGCGTGAAATAAATAAATTGTAGAAATATAGTTGGTCGGGCGGTGGAGAGTTCTTGACGCGAATACCTGAGCGTCTTTTCACCAAAGGTGAAACTGCAACGAAGACACTATCCTCGGTTAGTTTATTACACTTGAATCTTTATTCCGCACTCCGCATTTATACAGTAACTTTCTCCTCTGCAAACAACTTCACAAGAAAGTCAAGAGACTGTTGCAGGCATTCTCTTGCATATTTATTGATTGAGGGTGTAAGGTGGAAGCAATGGTTGTTCTGAACACCTGCCACGTGATACTGGTCATACATCGGAACAACAGCTTTCAGCTTCTCTGCCATTGGTTCACCCTGACCCTGACACACCAAATCATCATCCGCCCAGCAGATAAAGCTACTGCACCATTTTTCATTAACAAATGAAGCTGGTGAAATATATTCATAATCAGGGAAATCCTTAATATTAGAAAAATCGTTTTTGAAATTGAAATTAAGAAGAGTTCTTGCGGTTGTAGGAATAACTCCCATCAAAGATGTACCTTTCATAAGTACCTCTAAATCATAAATACCGCACATAAGCATAAGACCCTTAAGGTCAACCGAAACCTTATCACAATCGATTACATCACAAAGCATTTCGTTATATTTAATTGCAGCCAGATATGCTGCAATATACCCACCTGCAGAATCACCTGTGAGAACAACATTTTCCAAATCAATATTATATTTTTCTGCGAGTTTCTGAACAAAATTGAGTGAATCCACACAATCCCGCATAAGCCCTTTATAATCAACCTCAGGCGGCATACGGTAGTTAGGGCAGAAAACAAAATAACCCTCTTTTGCATAGTATTCACAAATGGAAACACGATATTTCTTGTCCCCTGCAAGAAATGCTCCGCCGTGATAATAAACAATAATCGGATGGACTTTTCCGTCATTAAGAATATCAGGTATGTAATATAAATCCCCTGTGTTCAGCTTTTCGCCGCCATAGGCTATATCTCTGACCGAAACAACATTTTTATATCTTATATTATTCTGCGAAGGATTACCAATAATATCAACCGCTTTAAAAACAAATTGTGCTTTATTCACACAAAAGCCCCCTTGTAATATTTTCCAAATAAACCATATTTTTATTGTAGTACAAGAGGTAAAAAAACACAAGGGACAGTTTGCATAAAACCATCCCTTGTGATTTGTTTGTTTTTTTAATCCGAGTAATATAAATTACAATGTTTTTACAAATGGCATCTTTACTAACGACCCTCCACCATCGCAAGCGATGGTCCCCCTCCCTAAATTCCCTATAGGGAGATTTAGGAAGGATAAGCTTTCGATACTTTTACATACTGGCATCTGGTATCTGGTGGCTGGCATCTAAAAAACGACTGCCGAAGCAGTCGTTTTTTTACATTTCTTTATAAAGCTTTAAAACAATAAGTGCTGCTCTGGGATCTACAAGGTCAAAGAAGCAATCAATTGCATAAGACTGTTCAACATAAACCTCATCCATCAAAGCATAGAGCTGAACACCGAAGGTAATCCAAGCGTTATCATCCTCATTATCAAAATAATAAGGCAAATCATCCCAATCGCCACCGGTGTTTTTAACATCAACAAAGCCACCACCTGTGCAGATTGTTACAGGTGTGAAACCAAGTGCTGCGCCTGTGAATGCAAAGTTAACATTACCCAGGATTTCAAAATCCATAACAACGCCGTAAACGATAAATTTACCTTCGTATGTTTCCCAATCGGGATGGTTTGCAGGGCGTTTATAGTCCCACATACCATGGTCTTTAACTGCATTATAGAATTCAATCTGACCGAAGCCGGGCATTTTCTTCCATTCCTGAGCAATTTTAAGGTTTTCATCAAGAAGAGCCTGATATTCCTCTGTTAAATCAGGAAGCTCAGGATAATTCTCAGGGTGGTTATAAATATCGGCATTTTCGCCATCGCCCTTCATATGAGAATAATTTTCCTGATAGAAAGCATAAAGCTCTTCATAAGGAACCTCTCTGACATCACTTACAGTAACAAAGTTTTCAATTTTTACACTATCTTTATCTGCATCTTTAAAATTAGGAATTGTGGTTGTAAGAGATGTTAACCACATAAAAAGAGCTAAAATTGCTGCAATAATATTTTCCATATTTTCCCCTCCTATAGCTACTAATTATATATTAACAAAGAGGGTTTGTCAATGGTTGGTATGAACATCAGAACTCCAATACTTTTACAAAGGTTAATCTTTACGGGGCAACCCACCACCATTCCGCCCGAACATAGTAATAAAGGCGAGTAAACCCACCCGAAATATACACACCTTTAAAATATCCATTTTCAAGAATGGTCCCCATCCCTATTTGCCCAAGGGCAAACAGGGATGATAATAATCCCTCTCATCAACTCATTCCCAATTTCGAATTCCGAATTTCGAATTTAATTCGTCATTTTTTCAATATCTCTTTTTAATTTTAAAATAATTCTCTTTTCGAGCCGTGATATATAGCTTTGAGAAATACCGAGAATATCTGCAACCTCTTTTTGAGTATGCTCATTTTTCCCGTCGAGACCGAAGCGCATATTCATTATAAGCCTTTCTCTTCCTGAAAGGGTTTTCATGCAGGCTATAAGAACTTTTTTCTCGTCCTCCTGCTCAAGATTATCGTTAATTTCCAAGCCGTCCGTACCTAACACATCCGAAAGCAGAAGCTCGTTTCCGTCCCAATCCACATTAAGAGGTTCATCCAGGGAAATATCAAGCTTTTGCTGGTTGATTTTTCTCAGATACATTAATATTTCATTTTCTATGCAACGAGAGGCATAGGTTGCTAATTTGATATTTTTATCAGGCTTAAAGGTATTTGTGGCTTTAATAAGACCGATTGTACCTATAGAAATTAAATCCTCAATATTCACCCCCGAGTTTTCAAATTTTTTAGAAATATATACCACAAGGCGCAGATTATGCTCAACCAATTTATCTCTTGCATCTCTGTTACCATTGGCACTTTCTTCTGTTAGCTTTTCTTCTTCCTCCTTTGATAATGGTGGCGGAAGCGTTTGAGGGCTGTTTATGTAGTAAACACTATTCAACCCCAACTTTTTTAATAATTTTGCTTTTAATATTACTATTTTATATATAAATCTTTTCATCAGCTTTCTCCTCTTTCACATTTTCAAAAATTCTGTTGTTCAGAAGTGCTCTATATTTCCCTTGGGAAAGGGATTTTTCTGTCAGAGCAATAGTACAAAAACTTGTTTCATAGATTTTCTCTTTATCCTTTATTTTCACAGCAGTTGGCAAAAAAGCTTTCAGAAGCGATTCCCCTGTTACAGCCATACATGGAATTAACCGAAAGCTTTTATTTAAACTCTCGGGAACATTCTCAAAATTTCCGCTTTTAAAAAACAACAACTCTTCCCTTGAAAGCAATGGTGATACTGCCGAAAGCTCTGCAATTATAACCGATCTTCCGCTCATTCCGTCCGTGAGATTGTTTCCTGTATCGATAAATGCAATCATATTAACAGAGGTATTATTATATGTAATTTCCAACTGGCATTCCCCACCTTTGTTGTTGTGCTTCGTTATTAAATAATCAGCAGATAAAAACACCCCGTAAATTACAAGAACAGAAGCAACCAGGTATGCTATACTCATATCAAAATAGACTGTTCCGTTATAAAACATTATATTTTTCGGATGCAAAGTAATCTCCAGAGCATACATTGAGCCGCCAAACAAAAGACTGACACCGAAAAAGGCAAGAAGCACTTTAAAAAATAATTTTATGGTTTTGGGAAGAAAGCCGATACCTACAATAATTCCCCCTGTTATTATTTTATAAAGAACCGAAAACGCCACGCCCCCGTTTTCATAAAAAATCACAAGGGAACTGAATCCACCCACTACGGATGCCAACAGAACCGCCCATTTATTTGTGGGCATTTTGCATAGCACTCTGCTTGCAACAATAATTATATATGTCAATAAAATATTCAACGCAACAAGCACATCTGCATAAATTGTCAATCCACCACCCCCAAAAGCAATCTTAATTATACATTTTATTTAAGAAAACTTTTGTCGGTAAAGGTCGGTAAAAAAACTTTTCATTGACAAGAGAGAAGAATAATTTTAATATTATTATATAAACTCACAGAGGTGACAGAAATGAACGTTTATAAAAATTGTAGGGTTGTTTTTCCTCAAAAAATCCGAGACTGCATTGTGCTTACTGATAACGGAAAAATAATTGATGTAGCTGAGAGATATGAAGAGAAAGAAAATGATATTGTAACAGATTGCGGTGGACTTTATCTCTCTCCGGGTTTTATTGATGCCCATGTTCACGGTGGCGGAAATAAAAGTGCTATGAGCGAAAATCCTCAAGATATTATCACAATGGCAGAGGCTCATTTAAAATATGGCACAACCTCAATTGTTCCCACCACTCTTGCCGCACCTATTGACCAGCTTAAAAAGGTTGTTCTTTCAATAAAAAAAGCCTGTGAAGAAAGCCAAAAAGCAAATATTTTAGGTGTTCATCTTGAGGGACCCTACCTTAACATTAAATACAAGGGTGCTCAAAGTCCCGAAAACATACTTAATCCCAAGGAAAATCCCCCTGAGGAATTACTTGATTTATGGAATAAAATTCTTATAATGGGTGCCGCACCCGAGGTTGACGGCGGTTTGGAATTAGGCGAAAAACTTAAAAAACGTGGTATTGTGGCTTCAGTTGCTCATAGTGCCGCAAGCTTTGAGCAGGTTGAAGAAGCTGTTAAATATGGTTATAGCGATATTACCCACATTTATAACGCTTGCACCTCTTGCTTTAAAACGGGGGTTTTCAGAACTGCAGGTGTTGTAGAAGCGGGTCTTGTTATTGACAGCATCACAACTCAGGCTATTGCAGATTTAAGGCATCTGCCAAAGGGTGTGCTTCAGCTTATTTATAAATCCAAGGGTGATGAGAAAATGTATCTTATTACCGATGGTCTGGAATTCTCCGCAAGTGATATAAAAGAAAATACCGTTTACACACAGGAAAACGGTATGAGTGTTATTTATGAAGATAATGTTATGAAGCTTTCTGACCGTTCTGCTCTGGCAGGCAGTGCAAGTGTTCTTTCAGACTGCGTGAGAAATATGTATAAAACAGTTGGTGCACCGCTTTACAGCGCAGTAAGAATGGCAACCCTCACACCTGCAGAGGTTCTTGGTTTTGCAAATCAAAAAGGTAAAATTGAAAAAGGCTATGATGCAGATTTAATTCTGTTTGATGATGAAATCAACATTAAATCAGTTATCACAAACGGAAACAAAGTGATATAAATAAAGGGGATGTAAAAAAAGCGCAGACCGCATAAAACAAAAAAAATCAAGGGGGGTTCCTGCAGGATTGATACCTGTAAGAACCCCTTAATCAATGCAAAAGCACAATTTATTAAGAAAAATGAGTTTTATGCTACGAA
>SVOP01000002.1 GCA_015066325.1 Oscillospiraceae bacterium | reverse complement strand
CGCTCTTCCGATCTCCTGTAAGACCCTTGGGAGTATAGAACAAAAGAATTGTAACAATACCTATAGGAATTGCAACACCATTTACGATAGGTATAAATTTACCTCGTTTGCCGATTTTGCGGTTATCAATAATAAGCGCATAAACAAAGCTCATTACAAAGCCTGCAATACTCAAAAATGCGTTGTAGAAAGAGACCTCGTTATCGCCCATTCTGAGAACATTAACAAGATACGCCTGGCGGTATGAACCTACAATACCCGTCATCATTGTGTAAAAGAAAATAGCTGCAAGATAGAATACCATTTCTTTAGTTTGAATATGTTTTTGCTCTAACGGGTTTTTAATTTTGTTCTCCAAAACATCACAACCTTAAAATAATTTAATTTAAGTATAATCTTATAAAACTATTTTTGCAATATCTGCGCTCATTTTTGCATCTTTGGCATAAAAATCTGCACCGATCTTTTCTGCATATTCGGGGGTAAGCACCGCCCCGCCAACCATTATTTTACAGTCGGCTTTTGCGCCTTTCAAGGCCTTTACTGTTTCTTCCATAGCAGGAAGAGTTGTTGTCATAAGTGCGGAAAGACCAACTAATTTAACATTATGCTCTTTCTGAGCTTTTACGACTTCTTCAGGGTTAACATCTCTGCCCAAATCAATTACATCGTATCCGTAATTTTCAAGAACGGTTTTTACAATATTTTTCCCTATATCGTGAACATCACCTTTAACTGTTGCAAGAATTACTTTACCCTTGCTCTCTGTTTTGGTGTTGCTTCTTTTCATTGTTTCTTTAATAACCTCAAAGCAAGCGCCTGCAGCATCAGCAGCTCTCATAAGCTGAGGAAGAAACAATTTTCCGCTTTCAAAACCTGCACCAACATTATCAAGGGCAGGAATTAAAATATTATTTATCAGACTTTGAGCATCTGTTTCCTTAAGAGCTTTTTCGGTTAATTCTGCCCCTTGATTTCTAAGACCTTTTTCAATACATTCGCCAATAGTCAGTTCTTTTGTCTCCTGAACTGCAGCTTTTTCTCCTGCAAATGCAGAAATATACTGAACAGAGTCTTTATCAATAGATTTTAAAACCTTATAAGCTCTCACCGCACCAATCATTGAAGCAGAGTTTGGATTCATAATGGGCAAATCAAGTCCCTTATCAAGAGCTAAAGTTACAAATGCGGTGTTTACAGTTTCTCTCTGCGGAAGACCGAAAGAAACATTGGAAACGCCAAGAGTTGTTTTAACTACGAATTTTTCTTTAACCTGCCTCATAGCATCCAAAGTGGTCTGAGCCGCAGACTGCTTTGCGCTGACTGTCATTGTAAGGCAGTCAATAATAATATCTTCTTTAGGAATACCCATTTGAATTGCACGATTTATTATTTTTTCTGCTATTTGAACGCGTTTTTCTGCAGTTTCAGGGATACCCTCTTCATCAAGAGTGAGCCCAACAATTGCTGCACCATATTTTTTGGCAAGAGGAAGGACTGCGGAAAGTGATTTTTCTTCACCGTTAACGGAGTTTATAATTGCTTTACCCGTATATATTCTCAAAGCTTTTTCAAGAACCTCGGGAGAGGTTGAATCAAGCTGTAAAGGAAGACCTATTGAACCTTGTAAAGAGGTAACAACCTTTTGCATCATTTCTTCTTCATCAATTTCACTGTGACCTACATTTACATCCAGAATATCCGCTCCTGCTTCAACCTGCGAAATACCTTCGTTTAAAATGTAATCAAGGTCATTCCTCTCAAGAGCTTCCTTGAATTTCTTTTTACCTGTTGGGTTAATTCTTTCACCGATAACTCTTGGTTCATTAAGTATAACCGCAGTTGTTGCACCGCTGATTACACCTTTAACTACTTGAGTTTTTTCTTTTATTTCCGTTTTATCAAGCTTTTTTTTCAGCTCTGCAATGTATTCGGGGCTTGTTCCGCAACAACCACCTAAAATCACTGCACCTTTTTCATAGAACCTTGCCATAAGAGAGGCAAACTCTTCTGCAGCCATTGAATATTTTCCTGTTTTTAAATCAGGAAGACCTGCATTGGGTTTCACGATAACAGGAACAGAGGAATATTTTAAAATTTCTTCTACAACTCCTGATAATTTGTCAGGACCGAGAGAACAGTTAAGACCTACTGCGTCTGCACCTGCTGCAACAAGTGTAACTGCTACTGCAGATGGCGTACTACCATTCATTGTCAGACCGTTTTCGTCAAATGAAAGTGTTACGGTAACAGGTAACTTTGTATTTTCTTTTGCAGCTAAAAGAGCAATTCTTGCTTCTCTTAAATCTGTAAAGGTTTCAAGGCAGATTATATCTGCGCCTGCTTTTTCACCGCAAATGCAAACCTCTTTATAGCATTCATACGCACTTTCAAAGGTCAAATCCCCCGTAGGTGCAAGAAGCTTTCCCGTTGTACTCACGTCGAGAGCAACAAGGGTTTCTGTTCCCTCTGCTGCCTCTTTTGCAAGAGAAATTGCTTTATTGACACATTCTTCTACGCTATGGTCAGAACCTTCTACCTTAAAAGCATTTGCACCGAAGGTGTCTGCCATAATAATATTGCTACCTGCATCTATGTAGGCTTTGTGAATTTCTTTTACCCATTGTGGATGGTCAAAAACCGCATTGACTGTATCCTCCTCAGGTAACAAACCTTTTTTTATAAGCTCCGTTCCGAAGCCGCCGTCAAGGAGAATGTATTTGTTATTAGATAATTCCATAAAAAATCACTCTTTTAGCAACAACACCGCGAAAAAGTGTTTCGCGGTGTTATTGAATATATTTTATTTATGATATAATTTTTTACTTTCGTAATGAGGCTCGCAGGTAAGATTAATACCCAATTTTCTGAAAGTATCTCTGTCAACCTGAGAAAGAATAACAGTTGCATGAGCTTCGCTACCCTTAAGAGCTTTAAGGGCATCGAACGCCTTCTTAGCATCGGCACTTTCAACTGCACTCATTGTAAGGGCGATAAGAACCTCATCTGTATGAAGTCTGGGATTGTGATTACCAAGTATGCTTGTTTTTAAATCCTGAATCGGTTCGATAATTTTTCTTTCTATAAGGAGGGCGCTATCATCAATTTCTGCCACAACCTTTAAAGCATTAAGAAGAGCCGCAGAGGCAGAGCCTAAAAGGTCACTTGTTTTACCTGTAACAATTGTTCCGTCAGGAAGCTCAATTGCAACTGCAGGTCTGTTACCTGTTGTTTCACTTTTAAGAAGAGCAGCCTTAACTGTGGGACGTTCTGTTTCAACAGAAATACCCGCCTGATTCATAAGGCTTTCAAGCTTTGCAATTGCACCATCGTTTTTGTGACCTGTTTTCTTATCGCAAAGAGCCGAAAAATATCTTCTGACAATTTCTTCATAAGATGCTTTTCTGCATACTAAATCATCAGATATACAATAGCCTACCATATTAACACCCATATCTGTGGGTGATTTATAGGGGCTGACACCTTCAATTTTTTCGAATATGGCATTAAGAACAGGAAAAACCTCAACATCACGGTTATAGTTAACAGTAGTTTTACCGTATGCTTCAAGGTGATAAGGGTCAATCATATTAACGTCGTTAAGGTCTGCTGTTGCTGCCTCATAGGCGAGGTTAACCGGATGCTTGAGAGGTAAATTCCAAATAGGGAATGTTTCAAATTTAGCGTAACCTGCTTTATTACCTCTTGCATTTTCGTGATAAAGCTGTGAAAGGCAAGCGGACATTTTTCCGCTACCGGGACCGGGAGCAGTTATAACAACGAGAGGACGGGTGGTTTCAATATAATCGTTTTTGCCGAAGCCTTCATCACTGACAATTTTCTTTACATTATAGGGGTAGCCGTCAATAGTGTAGTGAACGAATGCCTTGATACCGAGAGCCTCAAGCTTTTCTTTGAACTTGATTGCAGAAGGTTGGCCGTTAAACTGGTTAATAACAACACTGCCCACAAAAAGCCCTGCACTTGCAAAAGCATCCATAAGGCGCAAAACATCACTATCATAAGTAATGCCGTAGTCCCCACGAATTTTGTTGCTTTCAATATCTCCTGCAGAAATAACAATAACAATTTCTGCATGGTCTTTAAGATTTAAAAGCATCTGCAATTTACTGTCGGGCTTAAAGCCGGGAAGAACACGTGATGCGTGAAAATCGTCAAAAAGCTTACCGCCGAATTCAAGATAAAGCTTACCGCCGAATTCGTCAATACGCTTCATAATCTGTTCAGACTGTTTTTCGATATACATATCGTTGTCAAAACCGATTTTCTTCTTAAAAACCATATCTACCACCCTTTCACAAAATATAATTTTATCATCACCCTTTTGTTTTGTCAACGGAAAAACCTACTGATTTATTGACTTTAATTTGTATAAGTTGTATTATTAGAATAGAGTAATATGAGCTTAAATAAAATAACTATCCGAGGAGTATATTATGGAACAGTTCTTTGACAGATTTAAAATTGACTGCTCACCCGTAGCACATAAAAGTCACATATTAGTCCGTGATGGTGTCAGACTTACTGTGCTTACCCCTTGCCTTTTGCGTGTTGAAACTCAGAGTCGAGGTAAATTCTGCGATGAGCCCACTCAAAGTGTATGGTTCAGAGATTTCCAGAAGCCCGAATTCAAGGTTAACGAATCAAGCGGTACTATTGAAATCAAAACAACCAAGGCAAATTTCCTTTATAATCTCAAAACCAAAAAAATGGTTCGTATAAAGCTGCGTGACGGCAGAGTTGTAACCAACTACAAAGCAGGCAACCTTAAAGGAACATGCCGCACTCTTGATGTTACCGCCGGTGTTATTACCCTCGGTGACGGCGTTTGTTCAAAAAACGGCGTTGCAATCCTTGATGACAGCAATACCCTTGTTCTTAAAGAAGACGGCTCAATTCTGCCCAGAAAGCACAAAGAAACCGATGAATATTATTTCGCATACGGTAACGATTATATCGGTGCAACAACCGACCTTTATAAATTAACCGGTCAGGTTCCGCTTATTCCCCGCTATGCTCTTTCTAACTGGTGGAGCCGCTATAAAGCATATACACAGGAAGAATACCTTACTCTTATGGACCGCTTCAAAGAGGAAGAGGTGCCGATTACGGTTGCCACAGTTGATATGGACTGGCATTGGGTTGATATTAAAGAAAAATTCGGCAAAGACAGCCACAAGGTATTTATGCATCAGAACCTTTGGGAATATGTTTATGATGTTTGGTCGGCAGGCTGGACCGGCTACAGCTTCAACACCGATCTTTTCCCCGATCCTGCAGGCTTTCTTAAAAAGCTTAAGGACGATGGCTACAAAGTAACCTTTAACCTTCACCCCTCTCAGGGTGTTCGTTGGTTCGAGGACCAATATAAAGAAATGTGCGATGCTATGGGGCAGGATTCTTCAAAGAAGCAGCCAGTTAAATTTGATATTACAGATAAAAAATTCACAGAAAACTACTTTAAAATTCTTCACCACCCCTATGAAAAAATGGGTGTTGATTTCTGGTGGATTGACTGGCAACAGGGCACCAAAACTCCCGTTCCCGGCCTTGATCCCCTTTGGGCTTTAAACCACTATCATTTCTATGATAGTGCCAAAAACAATAACAGACCTCTTATTCTTTCCCGTTTTGCAGGTGCAGGCTCTCAGCGTTACCCCCTCGGCTTCAGCGGTGACACAACTCAAACCTGGGCTTCTCTTGATTTCCAGCCCGGCTTTACCGCAACTGCATCAAATATCGGCTATCCTTGGTGGAGCCACGATATCGGCGGTCACTGTATGGGTAAAAAGGATGACGAGCTTTATCTGCGTTGGGTTCAGCTTGGTGTTTTCAGCCCAATTATGCGACTCCACTCAACAAACAATGAATTTGCAGGTAAAGAACCCTGGAATTACAGCGGTCCCGTTGAAAAAGCTGCAAAAGGCTATCTTCGTCTTCGTCATAAGCTTCTCCCCTATATTTACACAATGAACTACCGCACTCACGCAGAGTGCCGTGCAATATGTGAGCCTATGTATTACGCATATCCCGAAAGGAAAAGTGCATACGAATGTAAGAACCAATTCTTCTTCGGAACAGAGCTTATCGTTGCACCTATCACAGAGCACACCTCAACAGATAACAATATGGCAAGTGTTAACGTATGGATTCCCGAGGGAAGATATACTGATATTTTCACAGGCAGAATCTACTGTGGCAAGCGTTTCGTTAGAATGTATCGCGATATTGAGAATATACCCGTTCTTGCAAAAGCAGGTGCAATTATTCCCATGAGCGCAAATGACAGAACAAACGACTGCTCTAATCCCGTTGATATGGAGCTTCTTATTTACAGAGGTAACAACACTTTCAAACTCTATGAGGATGACGGCGAATCACTTTCATATCAGAACGGTGCTTTCTGCAAAACACCCTTCATTGTTAAAGAAAACGGCTCTTCTGTTTACTTTACTATTGATAAAGGCGAGGGTGACACAAGCGTTGTTCCCGAAAAGAGAAATTACAAGCTGTTCTTTAAAGATATAGTAAGCGGTGAAATCACAGTTAAGGTTAACGGCAGAAAACGTGCTACAAAAACCGAAAACGGAAAAACAATAACACTTCTTCTTGACGGAATTGCTCCCACAGATACAGTTGAAATTGAATTTCTTGACTGTGTTTATCTTACAAATATTGATAAGAAGCAGGCTCTCACAGAAACAATTGCAAAATATCAGATGGGCAACGATAAAAAAGGTCTTCTCTTCACAGAATTCCTTAAAACTGAGAAGCCCTTGCCCCCAATGGCAGATAATTTCTCAGGACCGATTGAAGAGATATTGGCTTTATACAGAGGATAATTTAAAGTTGCAAGTTGAAAGTGGCAAGTGGCAAGTTTCGGGACCTGCGGTCGGCATTATATAAAAAAGGATTTAAATTATGGCTATAATTGAAATATTAAAAAAATGTGCTACTGATTATGATATAGTAATCAGTGACGATTTAGCTGAAAAGTTAGAAATTTACGGCAGACTTTTAAAAGAGTGGAACGAAAAAATTAACCTTACCGCTATTAAAGACGATGAGGGAATTGCAATTAAGCATTTCCTTGACTGTCTTCTTGTAAGCAAGGTTGCCGATTTCAAGGACGGAATGAATGTTATTGACGTTGGCACGGGAGCAGGCTTTCCCGGTCTTGTTATCGCCGCCGCTTATCCCAATGTTAATGTAACTCTTCTTGATTCAACAGGCAAAAAGCTTAAAGCCGTTGAGAATATGGCGGAAGAGATGGGTATAAAAAATGTAAAAATAGTTCATTCAAGAGCAGAGGATGCAGGAAAAATGCCCGAATTCCGTGAGCAATATGATTTTGCAACAGCACGAGCAGTTGCAGAGTTGAGAGTGCTCCTTGAATACACTCTTCCGTTTGTAAAAAAGAATGGCTCATTTCTCTCTCTTAAAGCGGCTATTGCAAAAGAAGAAATAGATGGAGCAACCAAAGCTTTGCAAGCCTTAGGCGGTAAGGTTGACGGTTTAAACGAGTTCACATTACCCGGTGGAGATAAGCGTGTTATAATCAATATAAAAAAGATTTCGCAAACTTCGCCAAAATATCCGAGACCTTCGGCACAAATCGCCAAAAAACCTTTATAAACACCTCAAATCAAAGCATTTTCAGTCGAATTGCCCCGACCGAAAATGCTTTATTTTTTTATGTTTTGGTGGTATAGTGTTGTCAAAGAGAGACGGACAAGGCTTTGTGGATGAACGATTAAATTTACGCAATCAGAAAGGAAAACCAATGATTAAATCTTCAAAAAGCAAAGCAACAAGTCAGATACAATTTATATCCCACGACCTTATAAAACCCAACCCCCAACAACCTCGAGTAAGGTTTGATTACAACGAATTAGAGGGTTTAGCTTGTTCAATTCGTGCTAACGGATTGCTTCAACCAATAAATGTCCGGGTTTTAGAAAACGGTGAATTTGAACTGATTTCAGGTGAACGCAGATTAAGAGCCGCAAGAATGATTGGTATGACAAAAATTCCTTGCATTGTTATGAATGCTTCCGACCAACAATCCGCCCTCTTTGCAATAATAGAAAATGTTCAAAGAGAAAATCTTGATTTTTTTGAAGAAGCAGTTGCTATTGAAAGGCTTATGACAGAATATGGTCTTTCACAGGATGAAATCTCCGAAAAATTAGGTAAAGCTCCCTCAACCCTTTCAAATAAGCTTCGCCTTTTAAGGCTTCCCGATGAAATACGGGATAAAATTTCTTATGCAGGTCTTTCTGAACGCCATGCCAGAGCGTTATTAACTTTACCTGATAATAATACCAGAAAGCGTGTTCTTGATATTGTAATTGAAAGGCATCTTACTGTTGCTGAAACTGAACGACTTATCGCAGATGTTCACCGCAGAAGAAAAGGACCGCGAAAGCCCCAAACAAAGGCATATAAGGATATGCGTATTTTCTTAAACACCTTGAATCACGCGGTTGACATTATAAGAAAAGCAGGAATTGAAGCCGACACAGCCAAAAGCGAAACAGATGAATATTTTGAATATGTTATAAGAATTTCAAAGCCTGAAGAAGCTAATATGGTGGCAGTAACGACGCAGGCGATTTAATTGATATATTCTCCTTTTGGAGTTTATATAGTGGCGAAAGCCACAGCCATATCTTTCTCTTTCACACCCCACATCCACAGCGGAAAACCATCGTCGAAAGACGGTGGTTTTCTGCATTTCTCATTAAATTTTTATTCCTCGCCACATTGGGACAGTTTTCGACAAAGTATATATGTATAATGTAGTTATAGAGCGAAAAACGAAAAACAACCACAATATATTGATTTTTTGCTCTAAATATAAAGAAAAGGAGACGCTGTTTTATGAAAAGCCTTAAACTGAAACTACTCGCTATTATCATTGAATACCATTGGTGGCGAATTGACTGTTTGCGAAAAAAGACCTGCCACGAAAATACTGAAAGCACACATTACCGTGAAGACTTTCATAAATTCAGAGCAGAACAGCTGATGGTTGTCTATGAAATGTATTTAGGTTTACGCGATTATTGCGGAAACATTATTGCATAATATAGTAGCTGTTTCGTCAAAGCTTGCCACTTCTGTCACCGGACGGAAGTGGTTTTTTGTATTGAAGAAAAAAGTGGTTTATGATAAACTATTATTCGGTGAGAGCAATGTTGAATTTTAAAATCGACCGATTATCCGTCTGGGAAAAATTGCAGGAAACAACTGAACCTATCATTATGTACGGTACCGGCAACGGTGCCGATAAAGTTGTTGATATATTTGAAAAGCTCAATATAAAGCTTTCAGGAATCACTGCAAGCAGTGGCTTTGTAAGAGAGCGTTTTTTCAGAGGGTTACCCGTTAAGCCCCTTGAATATTTTGAGGATAAATATGATGAATTTACCATTGTAATCACATTCGGTACATCAATCCCCGATGTTATGAATAATATTTTTAATATAGCCGAGAAACACAGAGTGCTTGTGCCTTGCGTTCCCGTTATAGGAAAAGATATTTTTGACAGAGCGTTTATAATTTCCCATATTAAAGAAATAAATCTCGCCCATTCTCTTTTAGCGGATGATTTTTCGAGAAAAATATTTGAAGGCTATGTTAATTTTCAATTTGGCGGAAGAATTGAACTTTTAAAAGAAATTGAAACTCCCGAGTGTGAAATATATGAAAATGTTTTAAAGTTCAAGCAAGCCGAATCATTTATTGATATCGGGGCGTATCGTGGTGATACGGTTGAAAAATTTGTTAAACAAGCAAAGGGAAGCTATAGAAAAATAATTGCCGCTGAGCCTGATTATAAAACATATCAGAAGCTTATTAAAAACTGCGAAAATCTTTCAAATTTTACAGGTGTTAATGCCGCAATCACAGCTTCAGACGGAGAAATCGGCTTTTCATCCCTTGCGGGACGGCAGTCTGCTGTTGGGGGAGAAAATATGATAAAATCCCTATCTTTACACACCCTTTGCAAAGATAGCGAACCAACATTTATAAAGATTGATTCAGAGGGTTGTGAGCTTGAAATTATAAAGGGTGGAGAAGAGGTTATAAGGAATTTCAAGCCTAAAATGAATATTGCCGCATATCATAAAAGCGAAGACATTTTTAAGCTCCCTATACTTATAAACGCTATAAACCCCGAATATAAAATTCACTTACGACACCATCCATATATTCCTGCTTGGGACACTTTGTTTTATTGCGTTTAATTCCCCAAAAAACTTCTTAAAAATTTGTTAAACTTTATTTTACAACAATTTAAAAAATATATTGACATTTTACTTAAATATATATATATTTAAAATTGCAAATTAATATTTATACATATTATATGTATAGTGCAAACGAGCGAAAAACTCACCAATTTGAAGAATTATATCACAGGTTCTTTGGGTAGGTGGTTTTTTCTATTCTTAATTTGCGGAAAGGGGCTGCATAATTGTCCAACAACATTATTGATTTAAAAAATATCTCCGTAGCTTTCGACGGAGAAACAATTATTGACAATATGAATTTATATATCCGTGACAAAGAGTTTATCACCTTCTTAGGCCCCTCAGGTTGCGGTAAAACAACTACGCTCAGAATTATTGCAGGTTTCCAGGAACCCGATTCGGGCGATGTTATCTTTGATGGTAAAGTAATAAATGGTGTTCCGCCTCATAAAAGGCAATTGAACACCATTTTTCAGCGTTACGCTCTTTTCCCCCACTTGAATGTTTATGAGAATATTGCTTTCGGTTTACGGCTGAAAAAGACTCCTGAAAAGGAAATAAAAGAAGCAGTTACCGAAATGCTTGCCCTGGTAAACCTTAAAGGCTTTGAGCGTAGAAATATATCTTCTCTTTCAGGCGGCCAGCAGCAGCGAGTTGCGATTGCACGTGCTCTTGTTGTCAAACCCAGAGTTCTCCTTCTTGACGAGCCTTTAGGTGCTCTTGACCTTAAGCTTCGTAAGGATATGCAGGTTGAACTCAAAAACATTCAGAAACGCTTGGGTATCACATTTATTTATGTTACTCACGACCAGGAAGAAGCCCTTTCTATGTCTGACACAATCGTCGTTATGGATTCGGGCGTCATTCAGCAAATCGGCACACCTACCGATATTTACAACGAGCCTAAAAACGCATTCGTTGCAGATTTCATTGGTGAAAGTAATATCATTGAAGGTGTTATGCGTGCTGACTTCTGGGTTGAAATGGCAGGCCACAAATTCAAATGTCTTGATAAGGGATTCGGCGTTGACGAAGAGGTTGATGTTGTTGTACGTCCCGAAGATGTTGATGTTGTACCCGTAGAAGAGGCTATGATTTCAGGTGTTGTTACCTCAACAACCTTTAAAGGCGATTATTATGAAATTATTGTTGAAATCAAAGGCTTCAAATGGATGATTGAATCAACACATAATCAGACAGTCGGCTCAACTATCGGTCTTAACATCATCCCCGATGCTATTCACATTATGAAAAAATCCAAGTATTCCGGTCTCTACGGTGACTATAGCTCATTCAGCGAAGAGTTTGATGAGCTTTCTGATGCCACCTATGAGGAAGAGGACGAGTAATCTTTCCTTCCCAATTTTTTGAAAGGAGTGCTTGTGATGAAGAAAAATTCTTCTCTTATGACACGTTTAGCAGGTTCTCCCTACATTGTATGGGCGGTGCTTTTCATTATCGTTCCTCTTTGTATGGTTGCCTACTATGCTTTTACCGATAAAAGCGGTAATTTTACTTTAGATAATATGCTCAGTATCGGCAAATATACCGATACAATAATTCTCTCTGTATGGTTAGGGCTTCTGGCTACTGTCATAAGCCTTGTTGTTGCATATCCTCTTGCAATGATTATGGCTTCAAAGGGTCCCGAAAAGCAAAGCAAGATGACAATGCTTATTATGCTTCCAATGTGGATGAATTTTCTTTTAAGAACATATTCCTGGATGACTATTTTAGAGGATAACGGTTTCCTTACAACAGGACTTAACCACATTGTTGAGCTTATAAACACTTTACCCAAAGTAGATTTAGAACCCATTCATCTTATAAACACCCGCGGTGCGGTTGTTTTAGGTATGGTTTATAATTTTCTGCCATATATGATTCTGCCTATTTATACAGTTATGCTTAAGGCAGATCGTTCTCTTGTTGAAGCCGCTCAGGATTTGGGCGGAAACAAGCTTGATGTTTTCAGAAATGTTACCGTTCCTTTAAGCATCCCCGGTGTTGTTTCGGGATTTACAATGGTTTTTGTTCCTTCTGTAAGCACTTTCTTTATTTCACAGAAATTAGGCGGAACAGGAACAACTCTTATCGGTGATATTATCGAAACTCAGTTCCAGACAGCAAATAACTTTAATTTAGGTGCTTCACTTTCTTTTGTTCTGATGATACTTATTTTCATTTGCCTTGCAGTTATGAATAAGTTCTCCGATGATAATGGAGGTGTTGTAATATGACAAAGAAAACCTCTTTAGGCGGAAAGCTTTATACCGCACTTGTTTTCCTTTTCCTTTATGCGCCTATTGCAGTTCTTATCCTTTTCAGCTTTAACTCCGGTAAAAGCACTGCAGTTTTTGAGGGCTTTTCTCTTCATTGGTATGAGGAGCTTTTCCGAGATGCTGCAACCCTCACCGCTTTCAAAAATTCTTTGATCATCGCGGTTGTTTCTTCAATTATTTCAACCGTTATGGGTACTGCTGCTGCAACAGCTATTTTCGGTTATAAAAATAAGCTTGTAAAAAGCAGTATAATGACTGTTACCAACATTCCTATGATGAATCCCGAAATCGTTACAGGTATTGCAATGATGCTCCTATTTGTTTTCATCGGCGGCTTATTTGGCAAAACAGGTACCCTCGGTTTTACTACACTTACAATAGCCCATGTAACATTCGAGCTTCCCTATGTTATTCTTAATGTTCTTCCCAAATTAAAGCAAACTGATGCCCATCTTTCAGAAGCTGCTCAGGATTTGGGGTGCACACCCTTCCAGGCGTTTTATAAGGTTGTTCTTCCTGCAATTATGCCCGGTATTATCTCGGGTCTTATGATGGCATTCACTCTTTCAATTGATGATTTTATTATCAGTTACTTTGTAAGCGGTACCAGCTCACAGACCTTGCCTATCAGGATTTTCTCAATGACAAAGCGCCGCGTTACACCCGATATGTATGCCCTTTCAACTCTTATTTTCCTTGCAATTTTGGTACTCTTAGTTGTTTCAAACGTTGTTTCTTCAAGAGGAGATAAGAAGAACGGAAAAAAAGGCGGTGCAAAGAAATGAAACGCTTTTTTTCAGTAATTATCTGCTTTATTCTTATGGGGCTTACTGTTATCCCCTGTTTTGCAGGGGAAAAAAAGAATTATTCCCATCTTAAAGGAACAACTCTCAATGTTTATAACTGGGGTGAGTATATATCTGACGGTTCCGAAGGCTCCCTTGATGTTAACAAAGAATTTGAAAAGCGATACGGAATAACCGTAAACTATTCAAACTATGAGAGTAACGAGAATATGTATAACAAGCTCCAGTCAGGCGGTGCAAACTATGATGTTATAATCCCCTCGGATTATATGATTGCAAAGCTTATTGAAGAAGATATGTTGGCAGAGCTTGATTTCTCTAATATTCCCAATTATAAATATGTTCTCGAAAAATACCGTGGGCTTTACTATGACCCCGATAACAAATATACCGTACCTTATACAGTTGGTATGGTGGGGCTTATTTACAACACAAAAATCGTAAAGGAGGTTCCGGATAGCTGGGGTATTCTCTGGGATGAGAAATATGCCGGAGAGATTCTTATGTTCAACAACCCCCGTGATGCCTTTGGTGTTGCTCAATGTTATTTGGGACAGAGTATAAACACGGAATCAGTTGAGGATTGGGACAAAGCAATTGAAGCCTTAAAGACACAGAATCATTTGGTTTCTTCCTATGTTATGGATGAGGTTTTCAATAAAATGGAAAACGGCGAAGCCGCACTTGCACCCTATTATGCAGGTGATTTTCTTACAATGTATGACGTTAACCCCGACCTTGCTTTTGTTTATCCGAAAGAGGGTACCAACTTCTTTGTGGATGCAATGTGTGTTCCGAAAAATGCAGAAAACAAGGAAGCGGCAGAGCTTTATATCAACTTTATGCTTGAGGACGAAATTGCTGTTGCAAACGCTAACTACATTTGCTATGCAACCCCTCATTCAAATGTTCTTGCATCCGACGATTATGATTTGAAGGGTGACCCTGTTCTTTACCCTGACGAAGAAAATACACCCAAAACAGAAATGTTCGAAAATCTTGATTACGAAACCCAGAACTATATGAATATGCTCTGGAATGAGCTTAAAATAGAAGGCAACTCAAATCTCGATGCTTATATCGGACTTTCTGTTACCGCAGTATTGGTTATAACCTACGCAGTTTATAAATTTATTAAAAAGAAAAAACGCGAAGCGATGTATTAAAGAAGAACTCTTGCGCACTGCAAGAGTTCTTTTTTATTTGAAAGTTGAAAGTGTGGAGATGCAAGTTTCGGGGCAAAGCCAATTATAATGTTTGGAAGCAAACGCTTCCCCTGAATTTTCCACTTTCCACTTGCCATTTCCAATTATTTATTATAATAAATGGTGCTTCCTGCTTCAACTGAATGGGTAAGCCAGGTATTACCTCCGATAACACAGTTATCACCGATTTTTGTGTTACCGCCAAGAATGGTTGCGTTAGCGTATATAACAACATTGTTTCCAATATCGGGATGACGCTTGATATCTTTTACGGGCGCACCGTTTTCATCAAGCTCGAAGCTCTTCGCACCGAGAGTAACACCCTGATAAATTTTAACATGGTTTCCGATTGTTGTGGTTTCGCCAATAACAATACCTGTGCCATGGTCAATGAAAAAATATTCGCCCACAGTTGCGCCTGCGTGAATATCAATACCTGTTTTTTCGTGGGCATATTCTGTCATAACGCGAGGGATAAGCGGAACCTTAAGTGTATAAAGCTCGTGGGCAAGGCGGAAAATTGAAATTGCATAAAAACCCGGGTAGCAGATAAGCACTTCTTCGTGGCATTTTGCCGCAGGGTCGCCCTCATAAATTGCTTCTATATCTTTAATAAGAAGCTGTTTTATTTTCGGAAGTCTTTCAATAAAAGCATTGCAAAGCTCTTCGGGTGTTTTCTCCATAGGTGTGCCGTTGAAAGCATAAGCGCCCTTTATCTGCTCAATAAGTCTGTTATAAATATTAAGAAGAAGCTCTGTCTGTGAGAGAACATTTTCACTTCCCTCACTATGCTTGAAATAGTTGGGAAAAAGAAGCGACTGCAAATCCTTTATAACTTTTACAATTTCTTTTCTGTTAGGAATCAGCTCTTTATCTGCATCCTTTTTAAGAAAGCAATCGCCGTTTATTGCTTCAAGATTTTTAACCGTTCCTGTTATCAATCCCACTGATTCTAAAAATCTTTCCATATCTTTTACCTCATTTATAAAGCTCTGTTGAAAGATAGCGTTCTCCGGTATCAGTCAACACAACAACTATATTCTTACCCTTATTTTCTGGACGTTTTGCGAGCTCAATTGCTCCGAAAAGAGCAGCACCCGAGGAAATGCCGACTGCTATACCCTCTTTTTGCGCCATTTTACGAGCATATTTGAATGCATCTTCATTTGAAACATCAATTATTTCATCATATATTTCTCTATCGAGATTTTCGGGAATAAAGTTTGCACCTATACCCTGAATACCGTGTGCACCTGCAACACCTTTTGTCAATAACGGTGAACTTAAAGGTTCAACTCCAACAACTTTAATATCAGCGTTTTGCTCTTTAAGGTACTTTCCCGTGCCTGACAGCGTTCCTCCTGTGCCGATTCCTGCAACAAGAATATTAACTTTACCCTCTGTATCACTCCATATTTCAGGACCGGTTGTTTTATAATGGGCTTCCGGATTCTGAGGATTATCAAACTGAGAGGGAATAAATGAATTTTCATATTTTTCCGAAAGTCTTTGTGCCTCTTCAATTGAGCCTTGCATACCCTTTTTGCCATCGGTGAGCACTACCTCTGCCCCATAGGCCTTCATAAGCAAAATTCGTTCTTGGCTCATTGTATCAGGCATAACGATTATAACTTTGTAGCCCTTTGAAGCGCCGATTGCCGCAAGACCGATACCTGTGTTACCGCTTGTGGGTTCAATTATTACAGAGTTTTCTTTAAGAATTCCATCTTCTTCAGCCTTTAAAATCATCTGAAGCGCAGGTCTGTCCTTTGCACTCCCTGTTGGATTGAAGCACTCTAATTTTGCAAATACATTAGCTTGCAAATTTTCCTCTTTTATAATATTGGAAATTTCCATAAGAGGCGTTTTTCCAACCAATTCATCTATATTTTTATAAATGTTCATAATATCTACATCCTTACCAATACATAATATCACAAAGGTTTTTCGTTTACAAGAGTATTACTCTTTGTAAATTTTCTCAAAAAAGCTTTTACTGCTTTTTCCGTAAGGACGATTAAATCGTCCCAATTCCTCAAGATCCGCACCGACAGAAAGCTTGTTTATTTCTTCACGGCAAGTAAGAGTAATTTTAAAGCCTTTTTCCCTTACAATTGCTTTCAAGGTATCATTTTTTATTCCATAAGGATAAGCAATAATATCTGTGTTCCTTCCTGTAATTCTTTTAAAATCGGTATTAAATTTTTCTATATCTTTATAAATAAGTGTCTTATACTCTTCTTCACTTTCTCCGTAAATTTTGCCCATCCCCCTGCGACCGCTTAAGGAATGAAGGTTATAAGAATGGCAACCTAAAGAAACTAACTTGTTTTCTGCCAATTCTTTCACATCTTTTTCATTCAGATAAGCATATCTGTCATCCGTATCCCCATTTTTAGTATATAACTCCACAAGGGAGCCCACCAAATTCATATTAACAGGGTATTTATATTCTTCCACAAGCGGTAGAACCTTTGTAATAAAGCTTCTTTCTCCGTCATCAAAGGTTATAATTATAGGATTTTGGGGTAATCTTTCACCTTTTTCTATATACAAGCTTAACTGCTCAAAGGATATGGGATTTATATTGTGATTTTTCATATATTGGAAATCCTCTTCTAAAACAGAAAGAGGTATTACATAATCTCCCCATATAGCTTTATTTTCACTTATCTGATGATACATAATTATAGGTATTTTTTCTTCGTTCTGCGAAAACACATCAACATAGGGCGATAAGGTGTTGAGAAATGAGCCTAAAAGCATAATTAAACACAGAAAAAATGATATTATTGCCATTTGCTTAAATGTGAGAATTTTGAACATATAACCACTCCAACACAAAAAAATGCCGTTTTATTAAAATATATGAAAATTTTTTCAATTTTTTACAAACAAATGTTTGCTTTTTTGAAATATATATGTTATTATATATTCAGGAAACAGAAAATTTGTTCGGAAAGGTGATTTTATGGAACCTATTAACGAAACTCAAAAAAGAATATATGAATTTTTAGTGGAACGCTCTCAGGATGGTGTCCCCCCTTCAGTCAGAGAAATCGGTGCCGCAGTTGGTCTTAAATCCACATCCTCTGTTCAGGCTAACCTTGATGCTTTGGAAAAAGCCGGTTACATTATGCGCGACCCTCTTCTTAAGAGGTCAATAAGAATTCTCGGCCAGGCAGAAAATATTACTCACGTCCCACTTCTGGGTACAGTAACCGCAGGTATGCCTATTCTTGCAGTTGAGCAAATTGAGGGCTATATTCCCTATACCGGAAGAGTTTCTCGTGATAAACCTCTCTTTGCCTTAAAGGTTCGCGGTGAAAGTATGCTTTGGGCAGGTATTCTCAACGGGGATATTGTTATCGCAGAGAAAACGCCCTATGCTTCTAACGGCGAAATTGTTGTTGCAATGATTGATGAAGAAGCAACTGTTAAACGTTTTTTCAAAGAAAACGGCCATTTCCGTTTGCAACCCGAAAACGATGAATTTGAACCCATTATCACAGATGAGGTTATAATTCTCGGCAAGGTTGTTGCTTTGATGAGATATTATTAAGAGATAAAAATTGACCCCATACAAATTCATTAAAGAATTTGTATGGGGTCAAATCTTTGTTATTTATTCTGAATCCTGTGCTTCTTTTATTACTTCATCCGGCACTGCCTCACCGTGTTTTACAAACATAATGAGTATGATTGCAATAGCGAACATAATGGGACTGTAATAGAAGAGGGACATATATGTTCCTGCAAACATTCTTATGAAACCGTAAATGATGGGAGATGCAATCTGTGCGGAGAAGGTTGCTGTGTAGTAGTAACCGGTGAAAGTACCAACCTTTTCAACTCCAACGATTTCAAGAACAAGAGGAAGAGTGTTAACAGTGATGAACATATTTGCCGCACCTGCAAGAACAAGAACGGGGTAAATGAGAATCTGAAGAATTTTTGTAACACTATCAACAGTTTCTGTTACTACTGTTAAAGCATTTACAAAATCAGTTTCACCATTAACGAGAACTTCTTCAGCAACAGAAATTACTGCGTCGTAAATTCCTTCGCCTGCGTGTTCAACAAGGTAGTTATCGAATTCTGCATAATGACCATTAACATCTGTGCCCTCTGTTTTGTATGCAACATAGCCTGCCATATTAAGAACTTCATCATCTGCAAGTTCTCTGCCTTCTGCTTCTGCAAGGTCGCTTACTTCTGCATTATAAGCATTGATGTTATCGTCAATTGCGATGTAAGTGTTATTCACTTTAACATAGTTGTTAATTGTAAGGTTTTTGCTTCCGAGCATACCAACGAATACGCCGAAGAAAACAACGAAAGCGGCAAGGAATACTGCAAGACCTGCCATAATTGTTTTCTTTCTGCCCACCTTTTTACCCATTTTACCTGCAGGAAGAGCAGCCGCACCTGAGCAAACTGCAAAAATGAGCATAACAATTGTTGCTTTAGAGGTAATCATATGAAGGATTTCCTGAGCAAACAATGAGAAGAATGTTGTGATAGCGTTTGCTGCGCAGAAAAGGAAGAAAAGAGTACCGAGCATAAAGATAAGGCTCTTTCTCTCTGCCTTTGAAAGCTTCATTGCTTTAAGAGCTGCTTTCTGTGCTTTTGCTTCAGCTTTAGCTGCTGCCTTTTTAGCCTTTGCATCAGCATACTGATTCAATTCGCCTTTGAGCTTAATGCTTGTATCTTCTTCTTTAACAAAGAAAAGAAGAACGAGCATACCAACAATCATAACAACAGAGCCAACTGCGAAAACATAGGGGAATGAAAGTGTTTCGTCCGCTGTGATTTCTGCTTTGCTGTGGCCTGTGAAAAGTGTGCAAAGAAGGATACCAAGAGTACCTGCAACCATACCGATAGCTGAACCGATACCACCCATAAGGTTGATAACTGCGTTACCCTCTGAACGAAGCTCGGGAGGTGTAAGGTCAGGCATAAGTGCAACTACCGGTGCTCTCCACAATGACATTGAGAAAACAAATAAAATAACTGTTATCATTGTGAGAGGAAGCTGCATAGTACCTGATGTATTAAGAGCAACTATGGGAATAAGTGTGAAAAGAAGTGCTGAAATAGGTGCACAAGTCACAATAAAGGGACGGCGTTTACCTAATTTTGAATGGCAGTTATCGGAAAGCTTACCGAATGTGGGCTGGAAAATAACACCGAAAATGTTATCGAAGGTCATAATGATACCGATAAACAAAGGAACAAGTGTAAATCCGCCGCCAAGGGAAACTGCATTACCTTGAGCCTCTGAGAACTCACCAATCCACGGAACTGCATCCGCAATTGCGTTACTTAATCTCGTGATGAAATCACTTTCAGAAAGAATTTTGTTAAGAATTTTGGTGATGTATGGGTCATAAACTGCCCATGCAATTGATGTTGCGAGAAATCCGAAACCTGTAAGAATGGTCTTCTTATAGTTAAGTTTCATCTGTTTTTCTGCCAACTTTTTCTCCTCCTTTATGATTTCTGTGAAATCATTTTTATACAATCTTAATTCTATCATAGATTTATAAAAAAGCCAACAAAATAAAGAGCCTGTATTATTTTTTGGAACATTCCATAAATAACGCAGGCTTTTTTTGTTCATTTTATTGTTTGAAATTTCTTTTATTGCTTACTTCTGTAGCTTTCCGCTTCCCAATTAACAATAAAATCTGTCAGTTCCCGGCTTTGATGCCTTGCACCACCAAAGTTTTCCGCATAAACGGCAATCTTCATAGCATCATTGAAGAGTACCGCCGCAGTTTCGCTACCCTTTGGAGAATAATCAATTGCATAAAGTCCACAAGCTTTCACGAAGAAAATTTTGGGCAAGAAACCGTTTTTGTTTTTATATTCTTCAACTGCATTCTTAATATCTTCTTTGTTTTCGATATATACGGGATAAGGCTTACAATAAACAATCTGGTCGGGGTTAAAGGGCTCATAAATTTTATTGAAGCTTTCTTTGTCCTTTGCGTATTCAAGAGAAATTGCAGAAGGTTCGTATGTAATAACGCTATCCTCACCGAAGACATCACAGAATTCGTTAAAAATTTCTTGAGCTTTATCTCCGTCAAACTCGCCAACAGAAGTGTCTGCTTCCTTTTCTGCAACCGAGCGGATTTTTGCCATTACGGAATAAAGCTTTTCACCTAAGCCATCAACAGTATTATCAGCAATAAAAATACCGTGATTAGCAAGAAGAAGGAAATCTGCATCTTTCCCAAATTTTTCTTTATATTCTTTTAATGTATCACAGCATTTTTTTGCAAGAGTGTAACCGGGCTTGCAGGGCTCAATCCATAAAACGCTGTCACCAAAAAGCTCTTTTGCTGCTTTCTCACCATCAAGAGAACAAGTAATTCCGTTAACAAGGGCAGGGTGCAAATGTAAAACGAAGGTGTAAGGAAAAAGCGAATGAAGTGTAGTTTCAACACTTGGTCTTTTATTTTCCTGATCGGGAAGCTTTGCTGCCATTAAATCCGCAAGGGAAAGAGCTTCTCTTTCTTTATCGTTATCGGGGTAGGTTTTTGTAAAAATTTCTGCAATTTTACTGCGGCTCATTTTAACAAAACCATCTGCAGTTATGTCTGCAAGGCGAGTACCTGAGCCCTTGATATACATAACATCCCCATCCTTTGCAGAGGTGTTTCCGCCACCTGCAAGAACAAGCTCTTCGTTACTGCCGTAAAGGTTGGAAAATCCAACAAGTTCATCAATAATCATAAACAATACCTCTATAATCTCTCTTATATATGGTCGGGGTATCTTTCAACCCAAATTTTACCGTCTTCAACATGCATTTTTGCAATTCTTGCATTTCTTCTGTCGCCGTTAAGTCCGTCAGCCTCAGTATTTCTTGCGTGGTAAACAATATAATACTGACCGTCTTCTTTGATAACGCTATTATGACCTGTTCCCTCTTCCCATTCATTGCTGCGAAGAAGTGGTGCATAGGTGTTTTCATCAGGCATCTTCTGAAATTTAACCTTTGTTAAATCCTGTTCGGTTGTTTTTGCCGCCGCATAGCCTACAAAATAGGTTTCATCCTCATAACGACCGCCACTATACATAAGATACTGCCAATCTCCCTCTTGGAACCAATAACCGCCCTCAATTGTGTGCCAATGCTGACCCTCTTTATAACGGTTACGACAGAATATTTCTTCATCAATGGAAGCCTTAACAACAGGAACAGGCTCACCAACAGGTGTATAAGGGTCTGCCATTTTTTGCACCACAATATATGTACCGATTCTCTCACCCTCAAAAGTGTTAGGAGAATAGAAAAGGAAGAGCCCTGCATCAGTTTTTACAATGTGAGAGTCAATCGAAAAAGGCTTTAAAATAGGCTTAGCTTCTGAAAACGGTCCTAAAGGATTTTCGCTTTCTATAACGTGCATTGCCTGATGGTGCCCACCCTGGTCAGGTTCAACATCATAAAACTCAAAAGAGAAATAAATATAGAATTTACCCTCGTGATAAATAGCAGAGGGTGCCCAGAAATGATCCTTTCCCTCTATTGTGAAAATTCTTCCCTCAAACTTCCAGTCCCCTAAAAGACTGTCGCAGGAATGGGCATAAAGACCATCATCGCCTGTGGTGTAAATATAATATTTATCATTGTGCTTGAGAATAAAGGGATCTGCCTGACCAACATAATTCTCTTTATCTATTTTTAAGAGTTGCATTTTATCTCCTCTTTCCTTTCGGTGTATTTCTGCCGTTCCCTCTTCTGTTTTGATTTTTATTGCTTTTTGAGGCGTTCTGCTTCTTTGCCTGCTCAACCCTATCCTTATAAGAAGGCTTAACAAGACATTTTTTATCGTAACCGATAAGGTCTTCTCTGTGACATTTTTTAAGAGCAATTCTTATTAAATCTGCATTTTTCGGGTCTGCACATTGCAAAAGTGCTCTCTGCATACGCTTTTCTTCGGGGGTTTTGGGAACATAAACCTCTTTCATTGTAAAGGGGTCAAGTCCCGTATAAAACATAACTGTTGAGGCAGTTCCCGGTGTAGGATAAAAATCCTGCACCTGCTCGGGATTATAATTCCAACGTTTAATGAATTCTGCCAATTTCACTGCATCAGAAAGGGTGCTACCCGGGTGACTTGACATAAGGTAAGGAACAAGATACTGCTCCATACCGAAGCTTTTTGTCAACTCAAAATACCTATCTTTAAACTTTTCGTATATTTTAAAATCAGGCTTACCCATAAGTCGCAAAACATTTCCCGAACAATGCTCGGGAGCAACCTTCAGCTGACCGCTTACGTGGTCCTTAACAAGCTTTTTGAAAAAAGCGTTTCCTGATGGGGTTTTATCTGCATTAAGATAATCATACCTGATACCTGAACGAATGAAAACTTTTTTCACTTTCGGTAATCTTTCGATTTGGGAAAGCAGTTCAATATATTCACTATGGTCCGCCTTTAAATTTTTGCAGGGCTCGGGAGCAAGGCATTTTCTATCTGCACAAACACCGCTTTTAAGCTGCTTTTCGCAAGCAGGGTGGCGAAAGTTTGCGGTAGGTCCGCCAACATCATTTATATAGCCCTTAAAATCCTTGCGCTCTGTTAAAAGCTTTGCTTCCTCTACAACGCTTTGAATGCTTCTTGAACGGACACTTCTGCCCTGATGAAAAGCAAGCGCACAGAAATTACAGCCCCCGAAGCAACCACGGTTATGAGTAAGAGAAAATTGCACCTCTGTTATCGCAGGAACTCCCCCCTGCTTTTCATAAGAGGGATGATAATCTCTCATAAACGGTAAATCATAAACTGCATCAAGCTCTTCTCTTTCAAGAGGTGGCATTGGTGGGTTTTGCACAAGCATTTTATCGCCATAATATTCAACCAACGCTTTTCCGTAAGCACTATCCTGATTTTTATACTGAACAGAAAAAGCCTTTGCATAATATTCTTTATCTGATTTAAGCTTATTAAAATCCCATTCTCCTGCAGAGTCAAAATGAATCTTATCTTCGCGATTACCCAGCCAAACAGTGCCTCTTACATCACGGATTTTGGAAACGGGCACTCCTTTATCAAGAAGTGATGCAATTTTCCTTATAATATTTTCACCCATTCCGTAGGTGAGAATATCGGCACCCGAGGAAACGAGAACACTTTCGATAACTTCGTCTTTCCAATAATCATAATGGGCAAATCTTCGAAGAGATGCCTCAAGACCACCGATAATAATTGCAGTATCGGGATAAGCCTCTCTTATAAGACGGCAGTAAATATCAGTTGCCCTATCAGGCCGAAGACCAATTTTACCGCCGGGAGAATAATAATCATAATTTCTTTTTCTTTTGGCAACAGTGTAATGAGCTACCATGGAGTCTATATTACCCGCACTTACAAGAAAGCCTAAACGAGGTTTGCCGAAACGTTTGAAATCTTCCGGGTTATGAAATTTGGGCTGAGAGAGAAAAGCAACATTAAACCCCTGCTCTTCAAGAACACGGGTTATTATAGCCGCACCAAAGGAGGGGTGGTCCACATAGGCATCACCGCAAACATATACAAAATCAACTTCTGCCCATCCACGCTCTTCCACTTCTTTTGCGCTTATGGGTAAAAAGCTTGTACCTTTCATAATTTCTTACCTTTCGTTTATTCTCCTGATTAATTCGGGTATATCTTCTACTGTTTCAACCTGTAATTCGGGTTTCTCAACCTCGGGAAAAATCCAAGTTCCTGTAGTTTTTACCCAAACAGGAATGCACCCTGCATTTCTTGAACCATCAATATCATTTACGGGATGATCGCCGATATAAAGCATTTCGTTTGTTTCAATACCCAATTTTTCTGCCATTAATTCAAAAATTCTTTTGTCCGGCTTTTCGTAGGGTGTTTCACCGCTTACGATAATCTCATCAAAGCAGCTGTCTAATTCCAAGGATTTCAGTTTAAAATATTGTAATTCGGGGGTTCCGTTTGTGATAAGCGCTGTTTTTATTCCCATACCTTTTATTTCTTTTAAAACGGGAATTGCAAAATCGTATTTTACTGTTGTTGTTTTAAAGCATTTTAAAACATTCTGAGCATATTCCTCATAGGTAGGATTTGTTTTGAAAATGTTTTTTTCAACAAGATAAGCATGAATATTACGCCAACCTTTATGAACAAACTGCTTGTCCGCAAAGATGAGCTCTTCTGCAAAAATATCCGATGTTATTCCAACAGCAACATCAAAGGACGCAACTATATCGGGTGCGATTTTTCTTATTGTGCCATAACGGTCAAATAATGTGTGATCAAGGTCAAAAACCGCCGCTTTTATCATGTAGAATCACCCCAAAGACAAAATTTCTACATTATAATTCTATCATAACAATTAGAGGATTTCAACAAGTTTGAAACCATCAAATAAAAAACATCAGACGGGTAGCTTGCAACCTACTCTGTCTGATGTTAATTTACTGAAGCTTCGTAAAAATTTTATTTTTTTCAAAAATATTTATCAATAAAACTCCCATAATTAAGCCCACAACACCTTGCACGGCATTTGTGGGAATATTTACAAGAACAGCTCCGAAGCCATATAAAAAGCCTTCGAAAACAAAATACCCTGCTACCATAACAACCTCTGCAACAAAACCACTTATGATTTTACCCAAAAGCTTCTTTTGACCGTTTTTGATAAACCTCTTATATATAAAATAAGCTACAATTACCATCAAGCCCTTGATAACAAAAGATGCAGGAGCATACATGGCATATCCTGATAAAACATCTGCTAATGCAGAACCAATCGCCGCCGCGCAGAAGCCGTAACTTACAGGCAAAAGAAATGCCGATAACAGAACGATGCAATCGCCTAAATTGGCATAACCTTGTAATGGAGTAGGGATTTTTATAATCATTGTTGCTACACAAGTCAAGGATGCCAACATAGCAGAAATTACTATCTTTTTTATCTTTGCCTTTTTCATTTTATTTCCCCAATTCAAGTGTTCTTTCGTAGGCTTTTCTCACTGCATCCATAGCACTTGCTCTGAACGCACCGTTTTCGAGAGCCTTAACACCCTCTATGGTGCTTCCTGCAGGACTGCAAACCGCATCCTTAAGCTTACCCGGATGCTCCCCTGTTTTTATAAGCATTTCGGCAGAACCGATAAGAGTTTGAGACGCATAAAGAAGTGCTTTATCTCTCGGCAGACCGCACTCAACCGCACCATCTGCAAGAGCCTCACAGAACATAAACACGAACGCCGGTCCGCAACCTGAAACACAGCTTGCCGCGTCAATTTTATCTTCATCAATTTTGTCAAGAAGACCTGCATATTTCATTGTGTCAAGAAAGCCATCAATATCTTCCTTTGAAACGAAATCGTTAGCAGTGTAGAGAATCATTCCTTCCCCAACACTTGCGGGCATATTGGGCATTATTCTTATAATCGGACAGTCGGTTTGTGCCATTGCACCGAGAGAGCTTAAAGAAACTCCTGCTGCCATTGAAACTAAAACGAAATCCGTTGTTCTTTCTTCAATTACAGGTGCTAATTTTTCAAAAAGGCTTTTAAGCATCTGTGGTTTTACGCCGAGAAAAATATAATCACAATTAAGCACAATATATTCTGCATCTGCAACATTTACATCGGTTTCGTCTGCAAAATCTCTTGATTTTTTCACATCAATATCATAGACAAAAATATTCTCCGCACCAACGGATTTAACTGCCGCTCTTGCAAGAGCGCCACCCATATTACCGCAACCGATAAAGCCGATTTTTTTCATTGAAATCATCCCTTTCAGCGAATCTGTCCGTTACCTTTAACTATATATTTATATGTGGTTAATTCTTTAAGTCCCATTGGACCTCTTGCGTGAAGCTTCTGAGTTGAAATACCCATTTCGCAACCCAGACCGAACTCACCACCATCTGTAAAACGAGTTGAAGCATTTATATAAACCGCGGCACTATCAACCTCTGTTACAAATTTCTTTGCTCTGGCTCTGTTTTCTGTAATAATTGCTTCGCTATGGCCTGTTGAATGAAGAGAAATATGCTCAATTGCCTCATCTATATCAGCAACTATCTTGATAGCCAATATGTAATCAAGAAATTCAGTATCATAGTCTTCAGGTTTTGCAGGTGTACCATCAATTATCGCCAAAGCTTTTTCATCAAGTCGAAGTTCAACAGGCTGAAGCCCCATTGCCTCTCTCCACTCACAAAGGCGACCTTTGAGAAGAGGAAGTATCTGGTCACAAATACGCTCATGAATAAGAACAACCTCACAAGCATTGCAAACTGAAGGTCTGCTTGTTTTGGCATTTTCAATTATATTAAGAACATTTTCGTAATCTGCGCTTACATCAACATAAATATGACAAATACCTGTACCCGTCTGAATGCAGGGAACTTTTGCATTTTCAGTTACCGCTTTAATAAGACCTGCACCGCCACGAGGAATAAGCAAATCCACATATCCTACCGCATTCATAAGCTCGTTTGCACTCTGTCTTGTTGTATCCTGAACGAGATTTATGAGATTTTCGGGAAGACCAACATCCTTGAGTGCTTTTCTCATAGCATTAACAATGGCATTTGCAGAAAGAAACGCCTCCTTACCACCACGGAGAACACATACATTACCGCTTTTAAGAGCAAGTGCCGCCGCATCAGAGGTTACATTAGGTCTGCTTTCATAAATAATTGCCACAACACCCATAGGTACTCTTGTTTTTTCAACCAAAAAGCCTTTATCAGCAAAAAAGCTGTCAACAATCGTTCCAACAGGGTCTGTCAGCTTAGCGACCTGACGAATGCCCTCTGCCATTCCCATTATTCTGTCTTCGGAAAGAGCCAATCTGTCAAGCATAACCTCAGAAATTGTTCCTTTGGCTTTTTCCAAATCCTTTGCATTTGCTTCGAGAATTTCTTTTTGATTTTCAATAAGAGCATCTGCCATTTTTAAAAGGGCGTTATTTTTTGTTTCGGTATCAAGTGAAAAAAGGACTCTTTTTACCGCCTTTGCCTCTTTTAATATATCTAATGTTGTCTTCATAAATATTACCTTATTTCTTTGATATAAATCTTGTTCCTACCTTTTTGCCATCCATAATATCATAAAGGACTGCAGGTGAAGAACCGTTTGCAATAACAACATCTGTTCCTCTTGCAACACATTTTTTTGCAGCAGAAAGCTTTGTTGCCATACCGCCTGTGCCTAAATTCGTTCCGCTTTTTCCACCCAGACCTTCAATTTCGGGTGTTATTTCGGTAATTTCAGAAAGAAGAATTGCATTTTTATCTTCCCTGGGGTCTGCAGTATAAAGTCCGTCAATATCCGAAAGCATAACAAGTAAATCTGCGTGCATACTTACCGCAACAATTGCACCTAAGGTATCATTATCACCAACGGAAATTTCATCAGTATTAACAGTATCATTCTCGTTAATAATTGGAAGCACATTAAGCTCAAGAAGTCTTGTCATAGTGTTCTTGATATTGTGATATCTCGTAGGGTCTTCCAAATCAAGACCTGTGAGAAGAATTTGTGCAACTGTGTGATTATATTCTGAAAAAAGCTTATCATAAGCATACATCAATTCACACTGGCCCACTGCCGCTGCCGCCTGTTTTGTTGGCATATCGGAGGGTTTCTCCTTAAGGGAAAGCTTACCGATACCCATTCCGATAGCACCCGAAGAAACAAGAATCATTTCGTGACCTGCATTTTTAAGGTCTGAAAGAACCTTGCATAATTCTTCAATGTGGCGAATGTTAAGGCAACCTGTGCTGTGAGCAAGGGTTGATGTGCCGACTTTAACTACTATTCTCATAATAGCATTCTCCTAATTAATTTTCTGCTGACTCTGTTGATGAATCACTTGTTCTGCTCTTTAATTTTGCCGCTCTTGAAACTGCAAGGTCTTCCATCATCTGCTCTCTTACCTTACCATCAACATTGAAGAAGGAAAGAGAAATTGCCTTACCGATTCGTCCGAAAGCGGGCGCAAGAGTAAATACTGCCCAGATTGCATTAAGCATACTGGGATCTGTTTGAGGAATAACAACCCCATAAGAGTTGATAAGCGGTTCATATTTTATTGCTGCAATAATAATACCGCTGAGAATTGTTGAAATATTATTGGTAATAAGGGTAATGTAACCCATTGCGGCACTCATCATACCCTCGTTACGAATACCTGTTTTCCATTCAACATAGTCATATAAATCGCCCTGAAGAGCGGTACCGCAGAAACGCTGAACAGAGTTCATAGCACCTGCAAATGTAAGACCGGCAACAATAATAATCAAATTGATAATATTATTATCTGTTGGTCTGTATCCGATAAAATACATTATAAGATAAACAACACCACAATAACCATAAGCTAAAACAGAAAGCTTTTTAACACCTATTTTCTTCGCCCATTTATTAGCAAACGGCAAAACAAAATAGCTGGGAAGTCCTGTAAACAAGCCTGAAATTGCCGCATTGGAAAGCTTTCCGGTACAGTTAAGCCAGAAATAGTTTGCAACGCTCTGACCCGTACCCTTACCCATACCGCAAAAGTTCTTTGCAAGGAGGGCCCACATTGGTCGGCAGGATGCAACCTGCTTAACGGATTTCCATACACTTGTGCTGTTCATCTCTTCACGGGATGCAAGAGGCACTCTTTCACGAAGGCTGAAGAAGCCAAATATTCGGAAAACAACAACCAATGCCATAAATATAATAGCACCTACAAGATATATGTTTCTTGTTGGTATTGTTCGCGGTAAATAGTCAACAAAGAACGGGAACAAGGATGGTAGCCACACACCGAAAAGGTCAACATAGGTATCTGCCGCAATAAGCTTGTTTCGTTCATTAACATTGGGTGTTAAGTTATAGAGAACAGCCTGATAAGCAGGAGTATAGAAGGAGTTGGAAATAGAGCCAATATATCTTATAACAAGGAAAAGGCCCAAAAGTGTTGCCTGAGAAAGTCCGTCCGGCAAAATATAAGGCATTATTGCCGAAAAAAGCCAGAAAGGAAGAGTCAACACAAGATACGGACGAACACGACCCCAACGGGTACGGGTTCTGTCAAGAATTGGTCCTGAAATTGCATTATCAAAGGTATCAAGAATACTGCAGAAGGACTGAGCCACACTCAATGTAATAGGGCTGACGTGCTGGAATGTAGTGGTATAGAAAAACTCATTGTTACCGTTGAAGGTTTCCCAGTTTTTATCACCGATACCGGAAATTATGTAGGCCGCCATTTCTCGGGGACCAAGGTATTCCTTTTCCTGCTGTCTTCTCTGTTTTTCAATATCTTCTTCGGTCACCTGGGGTTCAACATACACTTCTTTTGTTTTCTCTGCCATTGATTTCCCCTCCTTAAATTATAAATTCTTCAATCTCTCTTTTAAGCCTTGCAACAGGAAATCCGACAACATTGTAATAGTCACCGTTTATTCCTTTAACAAGCAAACCGGCTTTACCTTGGATACCGTAAGCCCCTGCTTTGTCATATGGCTCTTTTGAGGATATGTATTCTTCAATTTCTTCTTTTGTTAAGTTGAAAAACTCAACATCGGTTTTCTCGCTGAATGTTTTTATTTTCCCATTTAAAGAAATCGTTACGCCTGTGTATACCTGATGCACTTTCCCGCTTAAAAGAGAAATCATTCTGCGGGCATCATCTTTATCAACGGGCTTACCGAGAATCTCATCACCAACTGAAACAACCGTGTCTGCAGAAACAATAAGATTTTCTTTATCAGTTAGCTTGGAAGATGCTTCATTTTTAATTTTAGAAAGATATTCAACCGCTTCACGAGCTCCGATTCCCTCGGGAAGAGTTTCATCGCAGTCTGCAGGCAATATCTCAACAGTATCAAAAATCAGCTTTATCAGTTCTTGCCTTCTTGGTGAAGCAGAAGCAAGAATAACTTTATTGTTAAATTCAATCATAAATCACCAATTTAAAAATTCACATATATTTTTAAGAGTATTAAGTCCCCATTTACAAGCAGCTTTCGCTTCCTCGCAACCCTCAAATTCAAGGGTTATATAACCTTCGTAACCGCTGTCTTTTAAGATGCTTAAGGTCTGCAAAACTGGAACATTTCCGTGACCTAAAACCGCACCTCTTAAATAGTTACCTCCGCGGGTTTTAAAGAAGCAATCCTGCGGAGCAAGCTCGCTACCGCTTTTAATATGAAAATCCTTTGCATGAACATAGGAAACAAAGGGGGCAAGTCTTCCCACTGCAGTAACAGGATTCTCGTCTGCACAAAGGAAATTACCTATGTCAATAAGTGCTCCGAAATTTTTGTGGGAAACGCCTGTAATTATCCTTTCAACTCTTGCACTATCCTGACAGAAATAACCGTGGTTTTCAATCATTGTTCTGATACCCTTGGTTTCGGCATATTCCGTAACTGCTTTATAACCCTCAACTATTCTCGGTAAAGCCTGCTCAAAGCCCTTATATTTCTTTTCTTCGTCATGGTATCCGCCGGTTGCATCGTGACGCATACCCTGAACACCTAAAGCACAGGCGATATCCACTTCGCCTTTAAGTCTTTCGATTTCTTTTTCTAAATCTCCATCAGAACCATAAAGAAAATCTGCACCAACAGAATATTGAACAGGAACAATTCCTGCTTTTTCACACTCAGCTTTAAGCTCTTTTGCATATTCAATCTTTGAAATCCCTTCGGGAGTATGTATTTCAGCAAACTCAATTCCGTCAAAGCCAAGCTCTTTGGCAATTGAAATTAATTCTTTCTCAGTTGCCTCGCCCTTCGAAATGAGAGAACTCAAACTATAACTGCTGACTGCAAATTTCATAACAAAATTCCTTTCCAATATTTTATCATTGTACCCAAGCTGTTTGAGTATTATGATATTAGTATATCTAATAGCTTCACTTGGGGGGAAGAAAATGAAAATCGAATCAAACGGTGAAGAAAAAATCACCGTTATATTATCACAGACGGATATGAGCGACCTTGACATTACATACGATGAGATGGATTACTCAAACATCGAAACACGCCGTGTTATATGGACAATTCTTGACAAGGCACGAAAAACTCTGGGTAAATCCGTTGACACTGACGGAAAACTGCTTATAGAAGTTTCACCCTCAGAAGATGGAGGTTGTATTCTTCATTTCACCAATTCACCGTTTGCAGATTCTAAAAACAAAAAGCGACTGATAATGAAAAAAGAAGCAGAACCCATTCTTTTTTGCCCTTGGGACGAAAACTCCTTCATTGACTGCTTGAAAATTATTCCAAAACTGAAAGATTATATAAAAGCTTCCGAACCATACAAATACAAGAACAGCCTTTATATAATTTTTCGTCCGAAATTAACCTTTACGGAAAAAATCTTACATATTTTATGCGAATTCGGTAATGCAAGCATCAGCACCGAACGGGAAATTTCAAAAATTTATGAATATGGTCATTCTTTATCTTAAAGAATTGACCGCATTTTCAATATTTTCTGCACCGAAAATATAGCTTCCTGAAACAAGCACATCTGCACCTGCTTCAACACATAATTCAGCAGTTTCGGGAACAATTCCTCCATCAACCTGAATGAGCAAATCGGGATTAACCTGATTTGCTTTTTCTCTTATTGCCTTGATTTTAGGTAGCATATCTGCCATAAAGGACTGACCGCCAAAGCCCGGCTCAACTGTCATTACAAGAACCATAGCAAGCTTTTCTAAATAGGGAAAAACTGCCTCGGCGGGTGTTTTCGGTTTTATTACCAATGCAGGCTTAACTCCTGCATTTATTATCTTTTCTAAGGTTTCTTCCACATCACTATCACATTCAATGTGGAAAGAAATTAAATCTGCACCCGATTTTGAAAAGCTTTCAACATAAGCTAAAGGATTGCTTATCATCAGGTGGCAATCAAGAAACATATCCGTTGCTTTTCTTATGGATTTCACAACAGGAGGGCCAATTGAAATATTGGGTACAAAATGACCGTCCATTACATCCACATGGAGCATATCTGCCCCTGCAACCCTTACTTTTTCAATTTCATTTTTAAATCTGCATAATCTGCAGAAAGAATCGAGGGAGCTACTTTGATTTTGTTTTTAAAATTCATTTTGAAACTCCTTTTTTATAATTTCTGTTGCTTTTTCTCTGTCAGCAGAAATTCTTGCACTTAACTCTTCAAGAGAGTTAAACGCCATTTCGCCTCTTAATTTTTCAACAAGGAAAACTTCAATGTTTTTCCCGTATAAATCACCATCAAAACCAACAATATTGGTTTCACTGCGTTTTTCACTGCCACCCTCTATTGTAGGACGAACGCCGATATTTGTAACAGAAATATACTTTTTACCATTTACAATTGCAAATGAAGCATACACTCCATACTCTGCAACTGTGAAATTATCGCTAAAAAATTGATTGATTGTAGGTGAACCTAAAATTCTTCCTCTGGCATCACCGTGAACAACTTCAAAATCATAGGAAAAATATCTTCCCAGCATTCTGTTTGCAGTTCTTATATCACCGTTTTTCAGGCTTTCTCTTATTCTCGTGGAGCTGACGGGAGCACCGTCAAACTCAACCTCGTTGCAAACTGTAAGCTTGATTTCTCTTTCTGCGCAAAGTTGTTTCAAAAGGGAAACGTCACCTTTTGCACCTTTACCGAAGCGGTAGTTAAATCCGCAAGAAAGGGCGGTTGCTTTGAATTTTTTAATAAGAATATTATCAACAAATTCTTCGGGAGAAAAATTTGAAATCTCCTCAAAATCAAGAAACTCGGGAGCATAGCCCCATTCCTTTAAAAGCTCATTCCGCTTTGTAGGAGTAATAAGCTCACCGGGCACATTACCTGAAAGAGTTTTTTGAGGGTGCTCGGTAAACATCAAAGCGATTTTCTCATCATATTCAGTTGTATCGCTTAAAAGCACTTTTTTATGCCCTAAATGAAGACCGTCAAAAGTACCCAGTGCAACAAGCACCCGTCTTTTATCACACATTATTATAAACTCTTTTCACCAATAAATCTGTATCTGTAAGTTCACCTAAGCCTAAAAACTCACCATTACCGTAAACCCGGTAAATTCCGTTGTCTTTTATATTACGAATTCTTTCTCGCATAAGACTTCCGCCATTGGAAAACCTTTTCGACTGATTTTCCGTAACCTGAATTTCGGGATATTCCAAAAGCAAATTTTCCAAAGGAATAACCGCTTTTTCAATTTCGCCAGCTTCTTTTAACTCATTCAATTCTTCAAGTGTAAAGCACTCTGAAAATTCAATTCCGCAAGCAAATGTACGGCAAAGTGAGGTCATAGTTGCACCGCAACCCAATTTCTCACCAATATCATTTATAAGCGTTCTGATATAAGTTCCTGCGGAGCATTCGCAATAAAGAGAGTACCCTTCATTTTCTGCCTTTTCTACAGAAAGCTCATAAATTTCACATTTCCTCGGAGCTCTTTCCACTTCTATTCCCTGACGGGCAAGCTCATAAAGGCGAACGCCATCTCTTTTAATTGCCGAATACATCGGGGGAAGCTGCATTATTTCCCCTTTAAATTCAGAAGCAGCTTTCTCTATTTCCTCAAAGCTTACCTCTTTATTGAAGGTTTCCGTAACCGTACCCCATATATCAAGAGTATCAGTGCAAAAACCTGTTTTAAAGGTTGCCTTGTAGGCTTTTTTATGTGTCGGAAGAAGCTCAATAAAACGGGTTGCACCACCAACGGCTATAGGCAATACGCCTGTCGCATTGGGGTCAAGTGTGCCTGTGTGGCCACACTTTTTCTCCCCGATTATTCTTCTGACTTTATTTACTGCAAAAAAGGATGTTATATTCTCACCTTTTTTGAGCGGTATTATTCCCGTCATTGATTTAATCCATCCAATGCAGTTTTTATAACACCAAGTAGCTGTGCTTTACCCTCTTCATAAGAGCATGAAAAGCTTGCACCTGCAGCACCCTTGTGACCGCCACCATTCATTTTTGAACAAATTTCAGATGCATCAATATCACCCTCGGTGCGAACGGAAATACCAAAGGTTCCATCTTCCTTTTCTTTAATTACCGCGCCTATAAGAACACCCTCAATCTGACGGGGAAGGGCAGTTATAGGATGACACTCGTGCTCACTTGAACCACTTTCTTTATACATATCCTGAGTCAAGGTTATAATTGCACATTTACCGTTAAAGTGATATTCGAGAGTTTTTCTTGCAAGTAATTCCAATTCCAAGAAGCTTTTTGTTTTGGTTTCAAACATAAGCTTATTGATTTTTTTTGAATCAATGCCTTTTTCCATAAGGTCTGCAGCAATTCTGAGGGTCTGAGGAGTGGTGTTCTGATACCTGAAGCAGCCTGTGTCTGTTGAGATACCCGTATATATACATTCTCTCATATATAAATTTGGCTCAATTCCTAATTCCAACGCCAATTCATAAATAATTCCGCAAGCCGCTGCCCTGTCCTCAACAAAGGTGTTTTTTGCATAATAGGTGTTAGAAACATGGTGGTCAATACATAAATCAACCTTTCCACCATACAAGGACACCATATTACCTAAAAGCTTTTCGTCCGCAACATCCACAGTAACAATAAAAGGGTCTGTTACATCATCGGCAATATAAGAATCAGTCATATAGTAGAAATCTTTCGGGATTTTATCACTGCATTTAACCACACGCTTTTTTCCCATTATCTTGAGTATCTCTGCAAGAGCAAAGGCTGAACCCAAGGTATCTCCATCAGGATGCTCATGTGAAATAATGACAAATTCATTATGTTTTCTGAAAAAAGCAGCGCATTGTTTTAAATCAATTACCATATATTTTCCTCAATCATCGTTAGAGCTTGAAATTTCTTCAAGCTTTTTAACAATATTCATACCGTACTCAATAGAGTCATCGGCAACAAATTTAATTTCAGGGGTTTTGCGAAGACCGAGACGCTTACCAACCTCTCGGCGCACAAGTCCCGTTGCACCTGTAAGGGCTTTGGTAGCACTTTTGGCTACCTCAATGCCCTCAACAGCACTAACATATACCTTAACATAGGATAAATCGCCTGCCACATCTGCCCTTGCTACACTTATAAGATGGTCAGAAACCCTTGGGTCTTTAAGCTCCCTGACAATTGCAGCAATTTCACGCTTAATATCCTCTGCTGTACGATTTTGTTTATAAGTTCCCATTAATCTTTGTATTCCTCCGTTATATAGCCCTCAAGAATATCGCCCTCTTTGATATCATTGAATTTCTCAAGGCCTACACCACATTCGTAACCTGTTGCAACCTCTTTAACGTCATCCTTGAAACGTTTGAGTGAGGAAATTGAATCTTCAAATACAACAATACCGTCACGAACAACACGGATTTTGCAGTTTCTTGTGATTTTACCGTCAATGATGTAGCAACCTGCGATTGTACCTGCACTTGAAAGCTTGAATACGCTTCTGACCTCTGCTTTACCCATTTCAACATCACGGAATTTGGGAGCAAGCATACCTTTGATAGCTGCTTCAACCTCTTCAATGCAATCGTAGATAACACGATACATTCTCATTTCAACCTTGTCGCGCTCTGCATTTGCTTCTGCAACAGGGTCGGGACGAACGTTAAAGCCAACAATAAGAGCATTTGATGCGTTAGCAAGCATAACGTCTGATTCGTTAACCGCACCAACACCGCCGTGAATAACCTTAACACGAACCTCTTCATTTGAAAGCTTTTCAAGGCTCTGGCGAACTGCCTCAACTGAACCCTGAACGTCTGCTTTAACAATAATGTTAAGGTCTTTAAGTGAACCTTCGTTGATAGAATCAAAGAGGTTATCAAGAGTAACCTTCTGCATTGAACGGAATGCTTCCTCTTTCTGTGAGTTCTTTCTCTGTTCAACAAGCTCTCTTGCAAGTCTTTCGTCGCTTACGCAGTCAAAAGCATCACCACCAACAGGAACCTCTGCAAGACCTGTGATTTCAACAGGAACAGAAGGACCTGCTTCAGTAACCTTTCTGCCCTTATCGTCTGTCATAACACGAACTCTACCAACTGCAGTACCTGCAACGATAATATCGCCTGATTTAAGAGTACCGTTCTGAACAAGGAGAGTTGCAACAGGACCGCGACCCTTATCAAGTCTTGCCTCAATAACAATACCTTTACCTGCACGGTTGGGGTTAGCTTTAAGCTCTTTCATTTCTGCAACAAGAAGAACTGATTCAAGAAGAGTATCAATATTCATTTTTGTTTTTGCAGAAACGGGAACGCAGATAACATCACCACCCCATTCCTCAGGAATGAGCTCATATTCTGTTAACTGCTGCATAATTCTATCGGGAGACGCATCAAGCTTATCCATTTTGTTAATAGCAACAACAATTGAAACACCTGCGGCTTTAGCGTGGTTGATAGCTTCAACTGTCTGGGGCATAATACCGTCGTCTGCGGCAACAACAAGGATTGCAATATCAGTTGCCATTGCACCTCTTGCACGCATAGCTGTGAAGGCTGCGTGACCGGGAGTATCAAGGAATGTAATATCCTGACCATTGAGGTTTACTCTGTAAGCACCCAGGTGCTGAGTAATACCACCTGCTTCTGTTTCTGTAACAGAAGTATTTTTAATAGCATCAAGAAGTGATGTTTTACCATGGTCAACGTGACCCATAACGCAAACAACGGGGCTTCTGGGAAGAAGGTCCTCTGCATTGTCTTCATGGTCATCAATAATTCTTTCTTCAATGGTAATAACAACTTCTTTTTTAACCTTTGCACCAAGCTCTGTTGCAACGATTTCTGCTGTATCGTAGTCAATAACCTGATTAACAGTTGCCATCATACCGAGAGAGAAGAGCTTTTTGATAACCTCTGCAGCAGTTCTCTTAAGCATAGCGGCAAGGTCACCAACAGTTATTTCTTCGGGTACTGTGATAACAAGTGTCTTTTTAGCACGTTCTGCTTCAATTCTCTTTAATCTTTCTGCTTCGCTTTCTTTACGCTTTGAGCGCATACCCTGCTGTTTTCTGTACTGCTGGCTCTTCTGTTTTAATTTCTGCTTTGTCTGAACATTGTCATTAATAGAATGAACAGGAGCGATATTCTCATATTTTTCGTTGTACTTTTCAAGCTCAACATTATCTGCTCTTGTGTCAATAGTACGCATTTCGCCCTTTGTTCTGGACTGCATAGGGCCATCTTTCTTCTTTTCGTTTTTCTTGAAAGGATTTGCGTTTGACTGACCCTGAGGCTTCTTTTCTGCTTTAGCCTCAGGCTTCTTTTCATCCTTTTTCTGAGGTGCTTCAGCTTTTTTCTCCTCTTTCTTAGGAGCAGATTTCTGAGCTTTTTCCTCTTTTTTAGGCTCTGCCTTTTTCTCCTCTTTTTTAGGAGCAGGCTTCTGTGGCTTTTCTTCTTTCTTTTCTTCAACCTTTTTCATTGCGAAATATGAATTGAAGTTTTCAACACTGTTTTCCTGTGTCAAAACATCAAAAAGAACATCAAGCTCTTTTGTATCAAGGGCTGTCTGTGCCTTTTTAGGTTCTTCATAAAATTTACCGAGAACCTCAATAATTTCTTTGTTATTTAAACCAAGGTCTTTTGCAACCTCATTAACTTTATATTTAGTTATCATCTAATTCCTCCCCGAATTGTTGATGTAGTTTTTTAGCAAAACCGGTGTCTGTTACGGAAAAAACACCCGAACCTTTGCCGATAGCCTCGGCAAAATCTGCCATAGAATAAGAAGTACGTATAATTGGAATATTTTTACCGTTATAGGTACAAGCGTGGGTCATTTCTCTCTCAAGTCTTTCGGAAGCATCCGCTGAAAGAAAAACAAGCTCCGCCGTTGATTTTACAATGGACTCTTTCACAACATCATGACCGCAACAAAGCTTACCCGCTTTACGACACAAGCCCAGAAAGCCCAGAGTATCTTTTTTATTCAAATTTTGCCCAGTCCTTTCGACCTTATTTAAGTTCGTTTTCCATAGCGTCATAAACACTGTCGGGAATTGCGGTTTCAAGTGCTCTCTCAAGGCGTTTGCCCTTTCTTGCTTTTTGAAAACACGCTTTATCAGGGCATATATATGCGCCCCTGCCCGACTTTTTGCCTGTAAGGTCAAGGCTTATTTCACCTTCGGGACTTTTGACTGCTCGAATAAGCTCTCTTTTTGGCTTCATTTCGTTGCAACCAAGGCATTTCCTCATAGGTATCTTTTTTTCAGCCATAAAAACCTCACTTGCTCTGCGGAATATAGAATCCGCTTTCGGGCTTAATATCTATTTTCCAACCTGTAAGTCTCGCAGCAAGGCTTACATTCTGACCTTTGTTACCGATAGCAAGAGAAAGCTGTGTATCAGGAACAGTTACGTGACAAGCTTTTTCTCTTTCTTCATCAATTTCAACCTTGAGAACATCTGCGGGAGCAAGAGCTGCAGCAATGAACTTAGCGGGGTCTTCATCGTAAATTACGATGTCGATTTTTTCGCCGCCGAGTGCCTCAACAATTGTACCCACACGAGCACCCTTGGGACCGATGCAAGCACCGATGGGATCAACATTTTCATCCTTCGAAATAACAGCAATCTTTGTTCTTGCACCTGCTTCACGGGAAACTGCTTTAATTTCAACAATTCCGTCGTAGATTTCAGGAACCTCTGTTTCAAAAAGTCTTCTTACAAGACCTGAGTGAGTTCTTGAAATCATCGCTTTAGGACCTTTAGGAGTATCCTTAACACCCTCGATATAAACCTTTACGAGCTGATTCTCTGTGAATGTTTCGTTAGGAAGCTGTCTTGATTTAGGAAGAACAATTGTTGCTTTGCCAATTTCAAGAGTAACATTACCTGACTGAGGGTCGATACTCTGAACCTTACCTGTTACAAGCTCCTTCTGCTTTGATTCAAACTCACGGAGCATAAGACCTCTTTCTGCATCGTGAATATCGCCTCTGATAACATTCTTTGCGGTTGTTGCAGCAATTCTGCCGAACTGCTTTGTTTCAAGAGGAATTTCAACAAAATCACCAACAAGTGCCTTTTTGTTATATTTAACTGCTTCCTCCTGAAGAATATCTGTAAATTCGTTTTCAATCTCTTCAACAACCTGTTTTCTGAGATATACGCGAAGCTTATATTCCTCGGGGTTGCAATCAACAAATACAACATCCTCACCGCCGTATTCTCTTCTTACACTTGTTACGATAGCCGCACAAACCTTTTCAAGAAGATAATCTGCGGGAATTCCTCTTTCCTGTTCGAGCATAAGTATCGCTTCGAAAAATTCTTTGTTTTCATTTTTCTTAGTTGATTTTCTTGCCATTTTTCCTACCAATCCTTTCAATATATCAATCAAATTATAAACTTAATTAAAACGAGAAGTCGTCCAGCTTAACCCAGGCGATTTCTTTCTTTTCGGCAGTCATTGTGTTCTCCTCATCGAGCTCAATGGTAACAGCACCATCTTCGGAGTAATCAATAAGAACTCCTTTAAATTCGCGCTGACCTTCAAAGGGTCGAATAAGCCTTAAAATAACTTTCTCTCCCATAAAATAATCAAAATGGAAATCTCTTGTGAGCTTTCTTTCAATGCCGGGGGAAGAAACCTGTAAGTTATACTGACGGTCAATTAAGTCTGCCTCATCCAAGGGAGCATCCATAGCGTGACTCATATTAACGCAGTCTTCAATACCGACGCCGTCTTCCTTATCAATGAAAATTCTCAGATAATAGTTTGCACCCTCTTTTTCAAAGCAAACATCCCAAAGTATTAAACCCAATTCTTCTGCAATGGGTTCTGCGATTTCCCAAACCTGGGAAACTGTGTTCTTTGCCAAATCAGCACCTCTTTTAATTTTATTCTGTTTTTTCTACAAACTTTTTTAAATTGTCGAAAACTTTTTTCGGCAATAAATATGAGAGCAGGTTCCCCTGCTCTCACTCAAGTTCATATTCGTACATTGGTAATATACCATATAATATAAAAAAATGCAAGTATTTTTTTAAATTGAAAATTGTAAGTGGAAAGTGGCAAGTTTCGGGGAAGCTTCGCTTCCAAACATTATAATGATTGTACTTTGTCGAAACTCAGTCGCGTTTCGCAAAAGCCGATTTTATCGGCTTTTAACAAAATTGTTTTTCATAAATAAAATTTTGCATTGCATTCATTGAAAGGATTATAGTTGAATTTTCAAAGAAAATTCGATACCAAATCATATATTTGGTATCGAAACAGTGTAATTTTACACTGTTTCGACTAACTATAATCGTTATAAGAACCTGTCTGCGACAGGACCTTGTTATTCACTGCGTTCATAATAATTGCGTCGCAGACCCTTAACTTGCCATTTGCCACTTTCAATTTGCCACTAAAAAATGCCCTTGCTTTCGCAAGAGCATTTTCTCAACCCCACACAGCGTAGAGGGTAATATCTTCAGTTACTTTAATTTCATCACCGAAATCCACATCGGCGGTTTTTGCCTTTTCGTCAAAGGACCAGCCCATAAAAAGCTTATTGCTTTTCTCAGGAGCGTGGAATGAAACCTTTATTGTTTCGCCCTGTTCGGCAAATTTTTCAATAGGAGCGTTTTCGCCACCATTTGCATTATAGGTTACAGTATATTTTTCTGCTTCATCATATTCAACAATAAAGCCGGTTTTATACTTTTTATCAAAGGTTTTTGCCTTTTTAACTTCTGCAGAACCATCATTAATAAGTGCTTTTGCAGAATTTTCTTTTCTTGATTCAACAAAATACTTTTTGCTGTCCTTAAGGAGAAGAGAAAGCATCTGCGCGTTATCTTCATCAATTTCTGCAAGAGAACCGCCTTTTGCTTTAGCAATTGCTTTTGCCTGCTCAAAGCTTAAGGGAGTGTCATAAATTTCATATTTAACTCCATTTAAAACTGCACCGTTAACCGCTTCAACTTTTTTCGCATTGATTTCGCAGATAAAGCCTGTTCTGCTTCTTGTTTCGCTTGATTCGGAAACTCCGTCCTCTGTAATAACAGAGCAAACTGATTTCTTGTTCTCAAAATTTTTGCCGATGAAATATCTGCCGAAGCCGTTTTCACCTGCAAGCTCTGATACTACTTTAAGCTCTTTCTTTGAGCTGATGCTCACAAGATGACCGCCCATTTTTTCGGAGAGGTCTTTTGCCTGCTCATAGCTTACTGCAACATCAAATACTGAATATACGCTGTTACCAACTGTTTTTACAGCTGTTGCCTCTGCGATATTTGCAGCAGTTTTTGCATTATTTTCATACTGAGGTCTTGCAACATAGTTAATTCTTGCGTGAAGGCGTGAAGAATAACCTGTGCTTGCAGGGTACTGACAAGCCTGAACATAGTCAGACATATTACCCTCAACAGTGTAAATTGTGGTTTCGTCCACATCAACAACGAGACCAACGTGGTCAATACAACCATAACCGCCTGAGCAGGTGCAACAGAAAATAAGGTCGCCTGCCTGAAGAGGTTTGCCTGATGAGAAAGCAAAGCAATCTGCTCCCACTGCAGGAAGTGTTGAATAATAAGATGGACCTACACTTGAAAGCTTGGGATAAATTGACGAGGGAATACCTGCAACATAACCGCACCAGGATGCAAAAATATTGCACCAATAGCCCTGACGACCGTACCATCTGCCGTATTCGGTAATATTACCACTACCTGTTGATGTGCCGGAATAGTCAAAGAAGCTTGCTTCATGGTAGCCAACCTGACTTTTTGCAACATTGCAGATGTCAGTAACCTGGTCACCTGTAAGCTTTACATTCATTAATCTTTCGTAGTAAACGCTGTTTTTGTAAGAGTTGGAGGCGGAGTATTCGACGCTTTTGGCAGCTGCACTTACGCTGAAAACGGAAGTTGCCATGAGAACAGTGGTAAGAAGAACAACCGCAATTCTTTTGATTCTGCTTTTTGTCATAGAATATTTTTTGCCTTTCGTAATATTTTGTATCACTAATATATATTTCAAGATTGTAACTAATTATTACAAGTTTGTAACCTTTTGTAACAACATTGGGCATTATAACATAATAAAAGTCCTTTTTCAATGTGAAAAATGCACTATAAACTGCGTTAGTATTTGTGAATTAGTGCCACAATACACAAAAACTTGCGGTTTTTTACAAAAAACTGTTACATTTTGAAATTTTTGTGAACAAGAAATATTACAATTTTAATTGTAACAAAGTGAATGATATGCTATATTTAATATATAATAATGTAATATAAAAACAGAAAGAAATGAGGTGTTCTTATGGCACAGATTATTGTTGCAGGTGCAGGTCACGGCGGTTTGGTTGCCGCAATAAAGCTTGCCCGTCTGGGTTATGCAGTATCAGTTTTTGAAAAATCTGAAAAAAGCAATATGGGTTTACCTCAGCAGGATGTGTTTGATAAGGACACTTTCACTTATATTGACTTACCCTCTCCGAAAAACATTACAATATGTAAAAATCAATTAACACTTGTGCCTTTAGATAATAGTATTAAACCCCTTACACTACCTCAACCTGAAGACGAAGCAATTTTTATGGAAAGAAAGGTCCTTATAAAGCATCTTCTTAACCTTGCAGAAAAAAGCGGTGTTAAAATCCACTATAACTGCCCTGTGATTGAGCCCATTATTTTAGGTAGCAGAGTTGCAGGAGTGAAAACCGTTGAGGGCGATTTTTACGGCGATGTTGTCATTGATGCTTGCGGTGTAGATTCTCCTTTGAGAAACAATTTACCGAAATTTATGAATATCAACCGTGAAATCAAGGATTTCGATATAATTTATACTTATCGTGCGCACTTTGAAAAAAATATCGGCGTTCCGGACCCTGACACCAATTACGATATCCGCGTTAAAGAAGATGGAACCATAGGCTTTTCTTGGGTAGTAACAGAGGATGAATTTGTTGATATATTAATTTGCCGTTTCAGCCCGTTATCTCAAGACGAGGTTTTAACGGAATTGAGAAAAATTTCAGAAGAATACCCCCACATCAGCAAAAATTTTATTCGCGGAGGGCTATTTCTTAAAATCCCCGTTTGCCAGCCTCTGGGAGTTTTGGTTGCAGATGGCTATGCGGCAGTTGGCGACAGTGCATTTATGACCTATCCCATTAAAGGCTCGGGCATTTCCTACGCTATGAAAGCGGGAGCAATTCTCGCAGAAGCAATTTCAAATGATACCAATGCTTTATATAATACTGAGACTCTTTGGGAATATCAAAGAAGATTCTTCAAGGAAATCGGATTCACCGCAGGTCGCCTTGCATTAATGAAAAACCTGATGACATATTTCACTGCTCAGGAAATAAATGATATTATGAAAACAGGTATTTTTACAACAGAAGACCTTTCACAGATTATGACAAACAAGCTGGATAACCTTTTTGGTGCGGCAGGCAGAGCGTTAATTAAAGATAAAATCCGCCAATTGAGAGAAAATACTATTTTAAAAGAGAAATTCTCAGACTTTGCGGTCTGGATGGGAAAGCTTGCGGTAACCGAAACCTATTTACCTAATAAATATGACAGAAAAGATGTTCAAAAATGGGTAGATAGATATAATGAGTTCTTTGATTCCATAAGAAAGACTATATAAAATGACCCTGTAGCGAAAAATTTTCGTTACAGGGTCATAAAAATTATTTTCCCATTAGTTCTAACGGTTCAACATTTTCTCCGTTATAGCTGATTTCAAAATGCAAATGGCTTAATTCTGATTTTTCACAAGGGATTGTGCCGAGATAGCCTAAAAGCGAACCGCTTTCAACTGTGGAACCCTTTTTAATTTCAAGGGTATCTTTATTAAAGCCGCAATATTTTGCAGTTACTCCGTTGCCATGGTCAATAATAACCACAGTTCCCCAAAGTGCATCGTCATAAACTTTTGTAACTGTACCATAAGAAATCGCTTTTACCTGCTCACCCTCGGCGGCTTTAAAATCGATACCCGAATGAGTTCTCCAATCACCCATTGTTGCGCTATAGGTGGGCTTGTCGGGAGAATAATCCTTTAAAATGTCTGTTCCCAAAGGTAAGGAATAATAGTCCTTATAGGGTGTGGCGTATTTACTGCTTTTCGTGGTTTCCGCCTTTGTTTCTTCTGTTTCTTTCTCTGTTTGTTCTTCTGTTTCCTCTCTTGTATCGGGAACGTCCGTAAGATTTTGCCTCACCTCAAAATCAGGCTCAGTGGTAAGAAAAGCAGTGTCTTTACTTGTTGATTTTTCTGTTGTAATTGTCACATAATCACTTTCAATTGGTGCAAGGTTACCCAAAGCATTTTCCGTTGAAATTTTTGCAATAAGGGCAGTGCCTAAAGCAAGAAGTAAGGCAAACGCATAAGCATATTTTACCTTTTTCATTGTTTTATCATTTCTGCTTGACCTGATAGGCTTAGGTTCCTGTGATGGTGTGTTTTCAGGTATTTCCAATGGATTATTGTCTTTATCATTTCGGTTTCTGTCGCTCATAATATATCCTCCTGTTTTTCATCTGTTTTTTATATTATTTATTGACAGAAACAACTTTTTTATACAGTTACAAAAACAAAAAAACACCATTCAATTGAACGGTGCTTTATAAATTATTTTTTATATAAACTTAAAAGTTTTTCATACATATATTGCAAAGCTTCACTTTCTGATGTAAAACCTATACCATTATACTCTTGTCCCCGTTCTCTATAAAATACTTCCCAACGATAATAAACCTTACGTAAACATAAACCATCTTTTATAGGATCATCGAAATTGACTATATTTGTCGGTATATTTTCTTTATTTAATTTATTAAGTAATTCAGTTTTGGTCATACCATATTACCTTTTATTTTTAATTTTCTAAGAACTCTGCAAGTGTTGCAAAATCTTCCATTGTAAGCTTTTCTGCTCTTACTGTTCTTTCAAGTCCTGCTTTTTCAAGTGCCTCAGCAACAATATTTTTGTTGATGCCAAGACCTGCGCTGATAGAATTTTCTGCGGTTTTTCTTCTTTGTGAGAATGCGGCTTTAACTAATTTAAAGAAAAATTCTTCATTCTCAACCTTAACAGGTGGCTCTTTTCTTATAGTAAGCTGAATTACCTCGCTGTTAACTTTCGGTGGGGGTAAAAATGACTCTCTGGGAACAAAAAACAGCTTTTCACTTTCCGCATAATATGAAACTGCAACGGTAACTGCACCACCATCACGGGAGCCTACCTCTGCGCAAAGTCTGTCTGCTGCTTCTTTCTGCACCATAACGGTTATTGATTTAATCAGCAATTTGCTTTCTAAAAGAAGCATAATTATCGGTGAAGTAATGTAATAAGGCAGGTTTGCTACAACTGCAATTTCCATACCCTTGCATTTTTCTTCGATTATTTTCGGTAAATCTGCTTTCATAACATCTTCATTGATGATTTCAACATTGTTAAAATCGGAAAGTGTTTCATCAAGAACGGGTAAAAGTCTTTTATCAACCTCAAAGCTTAAAACCTTACCTGCCCTTTTGGCAAGCTCTGCGGTTAAAACACCAACGCCGGGACCAATTTCAATTGCGCAAGTATTTTCATCAAGCCCTGCTGCCTCAGCCATAGCAGGACAAACCTCAGGGTCAACAAGAAAATTCTGCCCTAAGCCCTTATTAAATGTAACGCCGTGCTTACCCATTACAGATTTTATAACATTTATATCGGAAAGATTTCTCATTTTTGCCTCCGAAACTCTTGAAAAAGGAGTTTAAGTAAGATAATATAATTATACAATTTGAATTTTCATTGTCAATGAAAAAATGCAGGTGATTAAATGAGCACAATTAAAAACGCAAAATTCATAAAAGAAGCCTTTGATTTCGGTACTGTTGTTCCCGTTTTCAGAAAGGTTATATGGCTTGATAAAAAAATAAATAAAGCTACCCTTTTCTGCTCTGCTCTCGGTTATTATGAAGCATATCTCAACAGCCAGAGAGTGGGCAAATTCATATTTGCTCCCGGTTGGACCACATACGGAAAAAGACTTCAATATCAGGAATATGATGTAACCTCCTTAATGGAAGAATGTAATGTTCTTGAAATTGCAGTTGGTAACGGTATGCGCTTCCATAAAAACCGACACGAAAACTACGAAAGCATTACTTGCAACGATTCTGCTCTTATTGCTGCAGTTAAAATCGAATACGCCGACGGAACAGAGGATTTTATTCCCACAGATTCAACATGGGAATGTGCAAAAAGCAATATTCTTGATTCCTCTGTGTATAACGGAGAAACTGTCGATTTCACTTTTAATACCGATGAAACCTTTCCTGTTAAAGAGCTCGACGATATAAATAAAGATATTCTTATTGCTACTGAGGGCGAAGAAGTTCGTGAAATGGCTCGACTTGATGCACTTAAGCTTATCACTACTCCCAAGGGTGAAACTGTTATTGACTTCGGTCAGAACCTCACAGGCTATGTTGAATGGGTTGTTCCTCAGAGAAAGGGTTCAGAATTCACTATTTCTCACGCAGAAATTCTTGACAAAGACGGCAATTTTTATACAGAAAATCTTCGTAGTGCAAAAGCTCAAGTGCATATAACCTCTGACGGAAACGAAAGAGTTTATAAACCTCATTTCTCTTTTATGGGCTTCAGATATATCAAGCTTGAGGGCTTCAAAAAGAATGAAATTGACCTTGATAATTTCAAGGCGGTTGTTGTTTTCTCAAATATGAAGAGAACAGGCTATTTCGCTTGTGGCAATGACCTTATTCAACAGCTTTATGAAAATATTGTATGGGGTCAGAGAGGCAATTTCCTCGATGTTCCCACAGACTGCCCTCAGCGAGATGAAAGACTTGGCTGGACCGGTGACGCTCAGGTTTTCGCAAGAACTGCATCAACCACATACAGAACTGATAAATTCTTCAAAAAATGGCTAAATGACCTTGCAGCAGATCAGCACGAAGATGGCGGTATCCCCCATGTTTGCCCCGATCTTGCATGGGATTCCTACGGCTCATCTGCATGGGCTGATGCTATTGTTATTGTTCCCTATTGGGTATATAGAACTTATGGTAACAATCAGATAATAAAGGATAATTTTGAGGCTATGAAAAAATGGATTCTTTTTATGGAATCCAAGGGCTCACAAAGAGGTCTTTTTGATACTCACGACCACCATTTCGGCGACTGGCTCTCTCTTGATGCAGGTGACGAGGCAACAGGCGGTCTTACAGATAAATTCCTTATCGGCACCGCTTTCCTTGCATATTCAAACTCGCTCTTTATTGAAATGGGTAAGGCTATCGGCGAGGATATGAGCTATTTTGAAGAGCTTTATGACCTTACAGTTAAAAAGTACAGAGAAAAATATCTTAACACAGGCAAAACAGAGCACGAAACTCAGACTGCAAATGTTCTTGCTCTTTACTTTAATCTTACAGATAAACCTGAAAGAGAAGCAGAAAAGCTCGTTAAAGATATTGAAAGCTGCGGTCATCTTAAAACCGGCTTCGTAGGTACACCCTATCTTCTTCACACATTAACAAAAATCGGCAGAACAGACCTTGCCTATAAGCTTCTTTTCAAAAAGGATTTCCCCTCATGGCTTTTCCCCGTAACAAAAGGTGCAACAACAATGTGGGAGCGTTGGGACGGAATGAAAGAGGACGGCTCCTTCGCAACTCCTGAAATGAACTCATTTAACCACTATGCCTACGGTTCAGTTGGTGACTGGCTCTACACAACAGTTGCAGGTATTGACAGCGATTTCAATGATCCTGCTTATAAGCACATCATTTTCCGTCCTCTTCCCTCAAAGGAATTAGGCTATGCTAAAGCAAGAATTCTTACAGAGAACGGTGAAATTATTTCATCCTGGGAATACACAGGTAACGGTGACGAATGTAAATTCAGCTTTACTATTCCTAACGGTTCACACGCAACCCTTTATCTCGACGATGAAGAATACGAATTCGACAGCGGAACCTATAATACTGTGTTTGAATATAAAGGATTCTAAAACTTATGACCCTATTGTGAAAAAATTTTTTCACAATAGGGTCATTTTTAGTTTACATATTTCTCCGCCTGGAGATTAAACATTTCGGCATATTTGCCGTTTAAGTTTATCAGCTCGTCGTGGCTTCCGCTTTCGATTATTTTTCCTTTTTCCATCATAAAAATTCTGTCCGCGTGGCGCGTTGTAGAAAGTCTGTGGGAAATGAAAATAACTGTTTTATCGGTAGCCCCTGTCATCATAGCGTGGTTAAGCTCATATTCGGAAACAGGATCAAGATTTGCAGATGGCTCATCAAGAATGACATAAGGACAGTCTTTATAAAACGCTCTTGCGATTGCAATTTTTTGTTGCTCGCCGCCTGAAAGCATTAAGCCATCCTCAGCAAATTCTCTTAAAAGGATTGTTTCAAGACCGTTAGGAAGCTCTTTATCAAAGCCCACTGCTTTAAGAGCTTTCCAAACTCTTTCTTCATCATAATCCTTTGATAGAGCAACATTTTCTCCAACAGAAGCAGAGAAAATCTGAAAATCCTGAAATACAGCGGCAAAACGGTCACGGTGAGAGTCAACTGTTTCTTCACGGATATCTCTTCCGCCGATTTTTATGCTACCGTCCTTCACATCATAAAGACGTAAAAGAAGATTTGTAAGAGTGGTTTTTCCTGCACCATTATAGCCAACAAGAGCAACCTTCTCATAAGGCTTGATTTCAAAGGAAATTCCGTCCAAAGAATTTTTATCATTTCCCTCATAAGAGAAAGTAATATTCTCAACTGCAATTTTTTCAGGCTCACCGCACTCAGCAATATGTGTGCCGTCTTTGATTTCGTTTTGAACCTTTAAGAATTTGCGGTATTTATCAATTATTTTTGAGTGTTCGGTAAAGTTTCTTACACAACCTACTGTAAGATAAAGTATTCCCGAACCGATTTGCACTGCACCATTGAATGTTGCAACAAAATCACCTGCGGACATTTCCTTTGTAACAATAGTCTTATAGCCAATATAAAGAGTCAGAACAAGCATAAAGCCTATAACATTTATTGATGTCCCCTGTAAAAAGAAAAGTGCATTTGTCTTTCCTGCATATTTTTTCTGAATATCAACAACATCATCTGCTGCTGTGTTAAAACGTTTTTTCAAAAGAGGGAATATTCCGCTTGTGCGAATTTCTCCTGAATAATCCTGCAAATAGAAAATACGTGCAAAATAATCACCAACCCTATGAGCTTCGGTTATTTTTTCTCTACGCTCTATCATAAGGTCTCCCGTATATTTTCCAACTGGAATAAAAATAACTGTGGACACTACAACAATAAAAAGTGCTATAGGGTCAATTGTAAATACAAGCGTTCCAATAAGAGCAAAGGATATAACCTCTTCAACAACACCCTTAATCATCGGAATAAGGTAACGAATACTATTTGAAGAGTTTTCGACCGCAAGGATAAAATCCGAGTAATATTCAGGGTTATCGTATTTTGAAAGGTCAATTGTTGCCGCCTTTTTATAAAGCATAGACTGCAGCCCTAAATCCAATTTCTCCCTTTCTCTATGAGCAAAAAATTCAAAAAAGATTGCATTGAGAATATCTCCGCCAACAAGTAAAGCAATTATAAGTCCTATACCCAATATAATTCTTTGAGGGTTTCCGCCTGTGCTTACTTCATCAATAACAAATTTAAGACCGATTACAGAAACAAGTCTGCCAGGCAATGTGCAAAGAATATGGAAAAATATTTCTCCTATAACAAGTCCCGGAGAAAGCTTAAACATTACCTTTGTCATATAAAAAAGGTTGGAAAATACGCCTTTTTCTGTTTTTTGCTTTTTCATATTGTAGCCACACTCCCCTCTTTTTCTCTATAGCTTGAAGCCTGGAGTGTAAACATCTCAGCGTATTTGCCGTTCAATTCCATAAGCTCATTATGAGTTCCGCTTTCTTTTACTGTTCCGTCTCCGAAAACATAGATTTTATCAGAAAGCACCGCGCTTGAAAGTCTATGGGAAATATAAATAACAGTTTTTCCTCTTGTTGCAGAAATAAGGTTTTCATACATATTATATTCTGCAATGGGGTCAAGTGCGGATGAGGGCTCATCAAGAATTGCAAGGTAAAAATCCTTTGCAAACATTCTTGCAGTTGCAATTTTCTGTTGCTCACCGCCTGAAAGACCTATACCTGTTTCGTCAAACTCCCTGGTTATAACTGTTTTCTCTTTTTGAGGTAAACGGTTCACAAATGTATCTGCTCCGCTATTTTTAAGAGAAGTCAAAATCTTTTGCTGTTCGTTTTCACTTTCAACCTCTTTGCAAATAACATTCTCAGCAACAGAAACAGCAAAAATCTTATAGTCCTGAAAAACAGTTCCGAATCTTTTGCGAATGGCTTCAATATCATAATCACGTAAATTTCTGCCGTTATAGAGGATTTCACCCTCTTCGGGGTCATAAAATCTTAAAAGTAGTTTTACAAAGGTTGTTTTACCTGCACCATTTTCACCAACAATAGCGGTTGTTTCGCCCTTTTCAAATTTCAAATTAAGATTTTTTAAGGTTGGCGCTTTTGCGTGAGGGTATGTAAATGAAACATTTTTGAACTCTAATGTTTCAAGCTCGTCAGGTTTTTCTGTTCCGCTGACAACTTTGGACTCATATTCAAAGAATTCTTTCAAATTACCAAAATAAAGTGACTCGTTTTTCACAATAGAAATTGCCTGACCCATATCATTGATAATATCACGGATATTGCTCATTGCCGTCATAATAACAGAAAAGTCTGCAAGAGCAAGGTTTCTTTTAAACGCATAGCGGTATGTAGCATAAGCATAGGTTGTGGCAACAGGTAATGCCTGACCGAAAAATCCGGTGATTACCTCATAAAAAGCAATTTTCCAACCATATTTTTTAATTATTTCGCGATTTTTCGCTACCGCATCAGAAAAGCGTTTGTGAAGAACATTGAATATACCTGATGTTCTTATATCCTTTGAATATTCCTTTAAATAAATAATTCTTTTAACATAAGCTTTTGAACGCTTATGTATTGTCATTTCCTTGTCTTTTTTTACTTCAACCTTTCCCTTTAATGCCTGCGCCGCAACAACAGGGAGCATAAACAAAAGAATCAGCAAAATTTTCGGGTCAATGGAAACAACATAGGCTACTATAAAAATTCCTGTAAAAGCAGCAACGAATATGCTCGAAAAATAGTAAATGAACATATCATAGTGAGAATCTGAGACAATCTCTGTTGCTCGTTTATACTTATCAAAAAAATCAGGGTCTTCAAAACAAGCCATATCTACACTGACTGCTTTTTCAAAAATTTTCTCATTCAAGGCTTTATAAAACTGTTTGAATTTTACACTTAACACATAATTGGAATAACTTTGAATAATTCTCGCAAGAATTCCTGCCGCAACAAACATAATTACTGCAATAACAAAGGCTTTAAACGGTAATTCTTTTTCAAGCACCTGTAAAATTACTCTCAAGAATAAAATTTCCTGAACAAAAGCTGTAAAAAACCAAAAGCCACCTGTTGCAAGCATTTGAACAGTAATGTACCACGGGCAACATTCTTTAATAATTTTTACAGCATAAAACACATTTTTCAGTGTTTCAAATTTTTCTTTTTTCGTTTCGTTCTTATTTTTTCTCATATTTCCTCCGTTTTAATTTCCGATAAAATGTTAACGACGCATTTTACCTTTGTTTTGGTTTCAAAAAGAAACCGTTGCGGAAGATTGTGTACTGTTTTTTGAGGTGAGAGGGACTCAAAAACCTTTCGTTTCCTGCATTCACTTGCATAAAAAACAAATATCTCCGAAAAGCGTTAACTTTCCGGAGAAATGGCATATTAAATGCAACTGTCAGCAGGAAGCGGACACAATAACCGGATTGTTTTTTCTTGTTCTAACCATTTTCATCATCATGTCCAGCTCCTTTCATAAATATTTTTGTTTGGGTTATTTTTTGCACCGACACGGAGTGCTATTTAAAAGTAGCATATATTTATATGTTTGTCAATAATTTGAAATGAACTGTAGCGAAAAAGTTTTCCTACACCAGTTTACCGTTGATGCCGGGAATATGTAATAGTAGAACAATGAAGTTGTGGTAATTTGAGCCTCTTTTCGAAAAGAGGGGAACCGCCTTGAAACAATTAACCTATTGAAATTTGTACTAAACGAGGCTATAAACTATAGTTTTTGATATGGTTTGTCGGGTGGTGGAGAATTCTCGACGCTACCGAAGGAGCGTCGTTGAATCGTAAGATTCAATTAAATTTTCTTTCTTTTTTGAAATATTCAAAAAGAAAACTATGGTAGTTCCACCTGTGGCGGAAATGTTGCTTCGCAACAAAGAACCTTCCGTCACGAAAAATCAAGATTTTCCGTGCCACCTTCCTTCGAAGGAAGGCAGAAACCACATTAACTTTGTTCTTTTACGATATATTTTCACAAACCCGAAATTTTGTATCTTATATTTTGCATTTTTTATGAATATATGTTATTCTTTCTTTGAGGTGTTTTTCTATGATAAAACTTAAAGAAAATGATGTTATTCTCTTTCAGGGAGATTCCATAACTGATGGTAACAGGGGAAGAAACTCTGACCTTAACCATGTTCACGGTCATAGCTATCAATATATGATAGCCGCCGAGCTTTCTACTGACAATTTAGATAAAAATGTAGAATTTATAAACAGAGGTATAAGCGGAAACAGAATTTCAGACCTTTACGGCAGATGGAAAGAGGATTGCCTCAATTTAAAGCCCACAGTTCTCAGCATTCTTATCGGTGTTAACGATATGATTTTTAATTGGGAGCATCAGTCTGGCTCCGACCCTGACAGATACGAAAAAATTTATCGACTCCTTCTCGATGAGGTTTTATCAGAAAATCCCGATACTCTTTTAGTTATTATGGAGCCCTTTTTTGGCGACAAGAAAGAAGAAGACCTTGATAAATTCTTTAAAGAGGGCATCGGTGCTTACCAAAAGAAAGCTAAAAAAATTGCAGAGGATTACAACGCTGTTTTTGTTCCTCTTCAGGATTTATTCGATTCTTACAGAGAAAAAGTTGATATATACAAGCTTATATGGGATGGTGTTCACCCAACAACAATAGGACACGAGCTTATTGCGAGACGATGGAAAGAATGTGTAAAAGAAAAACTTGAAAATAGATGAGGTTTTTTGTATGAAAACAGTTAATTGCAAAAATATTAAAATCACAGATGGCTTCTGGAAGGCAAAGCAAAATATGGTAAACAATGTTACTCTTAAATCCGTTTATGACAGATTCAAGGAAACTCACCGTTTTGATGCTCTTAACTGCACCTGGAAAGAGGGCGACCCTGATATGCCCCACGTTTTTTGGGATTCGGATATTGCAAAATGGATTGAAGGTCTTGCTTACAGCCTTAATTATTCCGAAAACGATGAGCTTGAAAAACTCGCAGATGAAGCAATTGAAAAAATCATAAAAAACAGAGATGAAAACGGCTATTATAACAGTCATTTCCTTGTAACAGGTGAGCGTTTCACAATAAGAAATGAGCATGAACTATATTGCGCAGGACATCTTATGGAAGCAGCAGTTGCATACTATGAAGCCACCGGCAAGAAAGAGCTTCTTGATGCAATGTGTAAATATGCTGACTACATTGAAAAGGTTTTTGTTAAAGAAAAAAGTGCGAAATTTGTAACACCCGGTCACCCTGAAATTGAGCTTGCACTTATTAAGCTTTATGAAATAACAGGTGAGAATCGTTACCTTGAGCTTTCAAAATTCTTTGTTGATAACCACGGTAACAACTCTGTTGACCAAGCTCTTTACCCCGGCTGTAACCTCATTTATAATCAGGATGAAATGCCCTTAAGAGAACGGACCACCGCAGACGGACATTGTGTAAGAGCTTTATACCTCTTCTGTGCTATGGCAGACCTTTCGTATATTTATAATGACAAAGAGCTTTTCGAAGCGGCAGAACGCTGCTTTATGAACATTGTTGACAAAAGAATGTATATAACCGGTGCAACAGGTAGCACCTGCCACGGTGAATCATTTACAATTGACTACGATTTACCTAACCGCGACGCTTATGCTGAAACCTGTGCCTCAATTGCCCTTGCATTCTTTGCAAACCGAATGATTAAATTGAACCCCGACGGTAAATATGCTGATGCAGTTGAAAAGGTTATGTATAACGGCTCGCTTTCCGGTATTTCAATGGACGGCAAAGGCTTTTTCTATGAAAATCCTCTTGAAATAGATATTGACTCTAACAATGTAAATAAATGCACCGATGGCGGAAAGCGTTTCCCCATAACCCAGCGTAAAGAGGTTTTTGACTGCTCCTGCTGTCCTCCAAATGTTATTAGATTTATTTCCGGAATCGGAGAATACCTCTATTCTCACACAGAAGACACACTCTTTGTAAATCAATACATAAATTCCGAAGCAGAATTTGAAGGAATAACTGTTTCTCAGATTACCGATTACCCATCAACCGAGGAAATAAAAATTAAACTGGAAAGCAGCAGTAAAAAATATATTGCTTTGAGAATACCATCCTGGTGCAAGGCTTTTGAAATTAACAAGGCTTACACTCTCAAAGACGGCTACGCTTACATTGAAGCAAAAGAAAACGACGAAATCATTTTAACTCTTTCAATGCCTGTTACCTTTATTTCTGCAAACAAAAAGATTCATGACTGTGCAGGTCGAGTTGCAGTTATGAGAGGCCCCGTTGTTTACTGCCTTGAGGGTATTGACAACGGCAAGGATTTAAACTCTTTAAGAATTGATATCAAAGAAAAGGGTAAGCTTTCCGAAAGAGAATTTTTAGTTCCCAATATTCTCCTTAAAGCATATAAAGAGCCTGAAAACGACAGCCTTTATTTTGAAGCAACAGAAGAATACATTGAAACTAAAATAAAATTGATACCTTATTTTGCTTACGAAAACAGAGGCGAAACAGATATGTTGGTTTGGGTTTTGAAAAAATGATTATTACCCCTTACAGTTTTACAAGTTAAAGCTGTAAGGGGTAATTTTTAATTTATATGTTTCATTGTCTTTTCTATCATATCTGAAATTTTAACTGTTCCAACACCGAAAATTGATGTATGAAGAGTATCATCAACAGGTTTTGTCCATTCTTCTCCGATAGCAGATATTCCGTTTCTCATACCAATAACAGAGCCTACGGTTGCGCCGTTGCAATCCGTGTCAAAAGCAGGCTGAACTGCCATACAAATTGATTTCCCAAAATCACCTTCGCCATAGAGAAGAGCAGTTGTAACAATCATAGCATTTGGAATTGTATGACACCAACCGTAACCTGTATGCTCATCATAGAGAGAATGAATTTTACTTACACAATCGTCATAAGATTTGCCTTTTTTATAATCCTCCATAATTCCCGTAACAGCATCATAAAGTCTTGATGTTTCGGGAATTTCTCCTAAACCGCCAAGAATGATATCTTCAATATTATCTGTTACCGCAGCACAAGCTATCATAGCAGAAACCCACATTTCACCATAAATTCCGTTTTTTATGTGGGAAATTGATGCATCACGGAACGCCATTTCTGCTGCCTTTTTAGGTTCACCGGGATTGATATAGCCAAAATAATCCCCGCGGATTTGTGCTCCAATCCACTCTCTGTAGGGATTTTTATACATTGCAGAATATGGAGGTTCATAGCCTTTTATAAAATTATCAAATGCAACTCTTTCTGCAGTAAAATATGCTTCTCTGCTCTGGCACTTAACCCAGGCTTTCAGAACATCGTGTGGTTTAAAATCTTTTCCGTAAGCTTCAATGATCTTTTGAGCTAAAACAACATAGTTTGTATCGTCATCAACGGGCATACCGTGAACTGCGTCAGCAAAGCATTTATCACGAAGATGAAAATCATATTTTTCATACATTTCTTCGGTGATATCAGATGCGAGCATATATCTTGTTAAAGGGTAATTCCCCATTTCTTTAAGCATAGGGTAAAATTCATTAGTCCTTATTCCCTCAACGGGCTTACCTAAAAGGCACCCGCAGACTCTACCCATCCAGGCACCTGATATTTTACTTTTTAGAGTATCGCCGTCAGGTGTCTTTCTTTCAAAAATATGCTTTTTTCTTAAAGCTTTAATTCCCTCTAAATCAGAAGGCTCATTATATTTATAATCCTCACGAATCGGTGCATTGCAAACTGCTTCAAAAAGCACATCGGAGAAATTCTTTCTTATTTCGGTTTTGGGTAAATTTTTGACTGCAGCAAAAATATCTTTATATTTTTCAATATCCAAACCCTCGTCAAAACATTGCTTATATTCGTGCTCAATGTCATTGCAGTAGAATTCCCATTCTCCCATATTCTCATAATTAGGTTTTATTTTCATTTTTGTCACCTCTCGGTAAATTCTTCTTTTATTTTAGCAAATACAAAATAAAGTTCAAGATGTTGACTTAAAATATTGAAAATGGTATCTTAATATCAGAGCTTAAAAGGAGGTTGCTTATGAAAAATTTTTCAAAAGTATTTTTATGCATTTTTCTGGTAATTGTGATTTGTTCCGCTGTCATAGTTGGTCCTTACGCAATTAGTTTTTTACCTTTTAAAACAGATGAGGATTTTGATATTTCAAAGGGGACTACTTCTTTTAATATGACCAATTCTATAAAAAAAGTTAATGATGATGGCAGTTTAGATTTAGAAGGTATTTTACATATAACTCCAACTGAAACTAAATCTGACTTATTTAATTATTATGGTATTTCTTATACTTCTGACAGTTATCTCAAAGGTACATTAACCTATAAAAAGGGTGTGAAAGAGGTTTCTGAAGATTTTTTCCTTGAGCCATCAAAAAAAGAAACAGCATTTTATTCTTTTATAGACGGTTGTCTTGACGGTGAGAAAGGACGAAAAGTTATTTCTTTAACTTTTGAGTGTATTGACAAAGAAAATTGTAAAGTCAATATTCTCGGATTTTCCGTATTCAACCGTGAAATTCCCGAACAGGAAATTTTCATTCAGAATGATACTCATAAATTAGGAATTGATTTGCTTTGGGGTGGTGCTTTGAGCTACCTTGAGGATTTGGATTCCAATGTTCAGGCAGTTTCTGTTGACGGAAAAATCAAGGTTGATTCAAATGCAAGTGACCGCTACAATGCAGAGTCTGTAAACAACAATGTTAATCTTATAAACCGCAACGACACAGGTCGCCTTGTTCAGCAATCCTATTACGGCACCATTGAATATGACCACGGCGTTTATATGGAAAACGATTGGCGATATAACCCTGTTCAGGGGGGGAATCAGTTTAATGATGCAAGTAAAATTGTTGATTTAAGAGTAACCGAAAACAGTATATATATTAAATGCCGTCCTCTTGACTGGGCAAAGGAAAAAGAATATATTACTCCCTCATATATGGAAGCAACATATTCTTTAGAAAACGGTGCAGTTCACGCAAAATGCAGGTTCGTTGATTTCTCAGGCTACCCTGAAGCAGAAGCAACTCAGGAAATCCCGGCTTTTTACTGCATTGAGCCTTTAAATAATTTTGTTTATTACGGTGGCGATAAACCCTGGACAAATGGTAAGCTCACAAACGAACCCGATTTGATATTCTGGCCCGATGCAGGCTATCCCAATTTCTATTCAAAAGAAAACTGGTCAGCCTTTACCGGTGAATTCGAGGACAGCTTCGGAATCGGTGTTTATGTTGATAACGAGGAAGCTTTCCTTGCAGGCGTTTTTGAACGTGAAAAAACCACAAACGAAGACCCGTCAAAAGATGGTCCTACTTCTTATATTGCAATTGTAAAAAACAGAATTTTTAAAAGCTTTGACCCATATCAATATGAATATTACCTTGCAACAGGCGACACAACAGAAATAAGGAATACATTTGAAAAAATAGATAGATAACATTTGACCCCTTTGATTTGAAAATCAAAGGGGTCAAGTCTTTATTTTTTATTTTCTCTCTTTAATAACCTTTGCAGGTGTGCCTACTGCAACTGAATAGGGCGGAATAGGTTTAACCACAGTTGAACCGCAACCGATAACAGAGCCTTCACCAATATTGCCTGAATACATAACCTTGCAGCCCATACCGATATAAACATCTCTGCCGATTGTAACCTTTTCACAATGACCGCCCTGATGATAGATAATATCGTTAGGGTCATCAAAAATATGTGAATAGGGAGTAAGATTTATGCCCTGAGCGAGAAGGCAATCTTCACCGATTTCAAGACCTCTGTGACCGAAAAGCGTTGTTCCTGTGCCTATATATGTACCTCTGCCAACATTGATATAGCCTTCTTCGCTTCTTTCGGTATCAAGATAAACTCTGTGCTGAAGTCTTACATTATCACCGAGAGTAATACCTTTTTCACCTCTTGCAATAAGAGTGCATCCATCGGAAATCTGAACATCGTTTCCTACTGAAATGTATTGAGGATTGATTATGTTAACTCCCTTACCGATTGTAACATTTTCACCCATTGATCTGAACTTTGTTCTGTAATATTCAACTCGGAGCTTTGCGGCATATTCGGAATCATCATTCATAAAAACAGTTTTATAAAAGCTTTCTCTTGCCTCATCATCCATATTGTTGAACGCTGTTGTAAAAAAGTTTTCCATATTATATCTCCTATTTTTCAAAATAAATTGCACCGCTTTGGGCAAAAATCAAGGGAGGTAAATCCATACCCTTTTGCTCGGGAATTCTTGATGCAATTGCAATATCGTGAATTTTGCTGTATAAAAATCCGGGTTCAAAAACAATATGAGCGCACAAGAAACCGTCTTTCTTAACAGGAAAAGTTACAGAATAATCACCTGTTTTCTTCGCAGTATGTGTAAAACATTCACCGTCTTTATCAAATACAATTAATTTGTGTTTTTTTCTGAGCTTTTTAACATTTATTGTAACTTCGGTATTTTCAGTGAGCTTTACTGTATCACCTAAAACACAGTCACCGCAAGTTATGTCAATAAAAGTTGTTCCCACATCAAAGCAAATTGTTGTGTGACCCTTAACAATAGCATCAAGTATATCTTCAGGAGAGTTGACTTTGCATAAACATAAGTAACGGGCCAGGTCAGAAGATTTGTAACAACATAATCCTTATGATAATCACTACCTCCAACAACCGGCAATTTATGACCGTTGCGCATTTGCTCATGCCACCATTCAGTGCATTCAAGGTTATCGAAATGAGTGGGTGCATTCCAGACCTCAAGAACATCAACATCTGAGGCATTCTTTTCCCATCTCCAAGGGCATTGCTTGCAATGGGGATGGTTCATACAAATTACCGCACCACGCTCTTCCGCTTTGGTCTTAACTCTCAAAAAATCCTCATAGGTTTCGCAGGTGTCATAATCCTCTTGGTCAATAACATCCTTAACACCCCACATATTACAGTGACCGCCATGCTTTGTAAGCTCCGCACCATAAATGAGAGTTAAGCCCTCAACCTTGGGAAAATCCTTGCAATTTACATTGTGGTCGGTAATCATAAGAAAATCAAGCTTACTCTTTTTAGCTTTTTCAATAACCTGCTCCAAGGTTAAACCGCCATCAGAAGCAACTGTATGGCAATGAGGCACGCCCACATACCATTTATATCCGTTGTAACTCATAGGTTTTCTCCTTTTAAATTAGTCACCCAAAAGACCGTGGAATCTTCCCATCCAATAAGGAAGAAGGAAGTTGTAGGGCATTACTGCTCTCATACCTCTTGCACCATCACCTGAACCGGGAAGAGTGGAGGTACGGTTAACAACCTTGTTGTTTATATAAACAAATTCTTCTGCTCCGCTATCGCATACGAACTGATTTCCGTCATAGTTGCAGAATGCTCTCGCGGAATATTCAACAGGATATTTAAGCTGCGGAGGAATACCCATAGCCTCCTGCTCCGTATCCCAGACAATGTCTTTTCTGTAGCTGTTATAAATGGGCCAGCAAACAAGGTCAAGATTCATTTCTGAAAGAGATTTTGCAGCGTTTTCAACATCGCAATTATTGTTTGTTAAAGAACCGTAAACCATATTGAACATAGGAGAACGCTCAACTCTTTCATACTGCCAATGGTGTGTAAGACCCATTTTGAAAATTTCTTTTTCTGCCTCATTATCTGTATAAACAATAAGAGGATAGATGTTTGTAAAGTCAAGCTGGTCATCAATATGAGCAACGTGACCGTCTTCAACCTTATACTGAATGCAGTTCAT
>SVOP01000059.1 GCA_015066325.1 Oscillospiraceae bacterium | reverse complement strand
GCTCTTCCGATCTGTTTCATTCTGTTCTGCATTAGGAGCTGAACCATGCCAGTTAACCTGATTTTCCATAAAGGAAACCCCTTTACCCTTAACGGATTTTGCAATAATTGCAGTAGGTTTGCCTTTAGTTGCCTTTGCATTTTCAAGTGCTGCTTCGATTTCATCGAAATTATGAGCATCAATTTCAATAACATTCCAACCAAATGCAGCAAATTTTTCAGGGATGGGATAAGGAGAGTTAACCTCTTCAACAGAACCATCAATCTGAAGATTGTTATTGTCAACAAAAGCAACAAGATTATCAAGCTTCTTTGCAGCAGCATACATAGCAGCTTCCCAAACCTGACCTTCTTCAATTTCACCATCACCAAGAATTGTATAAACTCTGAAGGCATCACCTTTAAGCTTTGCACCGAGAGCCATACCGCAAGCGGCAGAAATACCCTGACCAAGTGAGCCTGAGCTGATATCAATACCGGGAAGATAATTCATACTGGGGTGACCCTGAAGACGAGAATCAACCTTACGAAGAGTTTTAAGCTCTTCAACAGGGAAATAACCCTTCTGAGCCATAACAGAATAAAGAGCAGGTGCAGCATGACCTTTAGAAAGAACAAATCTGTCTCTGTCTGCTTTCATAGGCTCTGTAGCATCAACATTCATTTCTTTAAAGTAGAGATAAGTTAAAATCTCTGTAATTGAAAGTGAGCCACCTGGATGACCTGATTTAGCATTGAAAGTTCCCTCAATAATGCCCATTCGAACATTACAAGCGATTTTAGCTAATTCTTTTTTAGAATTTGCGTCCATAATAATGCCTCCATTATTTAATATAATTTGTTTGTATGTAATCTATAAAATCAGCAACTGCGCCATCGTTACAATGACAAGCGACATACTCGGATATTTCTTTGATATCATCGGGAGCCTGACCGCAACAAACGGGATGAGCTACCCTCCTGAGCATTTCAACATCGTTATAATAATCGCCGATAGCCGCTGTATTAGATTCTTCTATGTTTAAAAGCTCCGCCAATTTTAATACTGCAGCGCCCTTATTTACACCTTTACTAACAACCTCTAAAGTGAAAGGCGAGGTTTTAAAGCACTCAAAATGCTTAGAATTTTCTTCATTAGAAAAAACTTCTTTTAAATTATTAATCAGACCTCTTGTGCCGAAGAATGAAACCTTCCCCCAAACACCACGAGGTAAATCAGAAATCTTTTTGCAAAGCTTATAATCTAATTTATCAATTTTTGAAATAACCAGACCATAAACACACTTTCTTGTTGTAAGAAGGATTTTATCTGCAGTGAATACTGTTAATTGCGCAAGTTTATGTTTCTTCAATACATCTAAAATGATTTTCTCACCTTGCGGTGATATAAAATTCTGAAAAATCATTTTATTATTTTTAAAATCATAAATTCCTGCACCATTCAGAAAAATTGCAGGTGTGTCAATTCCAAGCTTTTTATAGTGGATTGAAAGAGACTGCAAGTTTCTACCGGAGCACAGAGTAAAATTACCGCCGTTATTTACAAATTCATTAACAGCAATTTTATTATTCTCAGGCAATTTCATAGATTTAGTATTTAAGGTTCCGTCAATGTCGGAAACAAGTAACCATTTATTATATATTTCCTTCATTACGAAATTCTCCTAATAAAATCAGTGAAATAATCCGGTAAATCTGAAGTGAATTCAAGATATTCTTTGGTTACAGGATGAATAAAACCAATTGTTGCAGCGTGAAGGCATTGACCTTGCAAGCCATAGGTTTTCTTTGGATTACCATAAACCACATCCCCTGCTACCGGTGTTCCCCTATACGCCATATGAACTCTTATCTGATGAGTTCTGCCGGTTTCAAGGCGAACTTTAAGAAATGTAAAGCCATTATAACGCTCAATAACCTCAAAATGCGAAACTGCATTTCTTGAATTTTTATCAGTTACCGCTTGTTTTTTTCTGTCCTTCGGATGCCTTCCGATAGGTGCGTCAATAGTACCTTCGTTATCTTTAACATTACCAACAACAACAGTTTTATACTCTCTTGTAAAGCTATGGTCCTTAATTTGCTCTGCAAGACCCTTGTGGGCAGTATCGTTTTTTGCAACAATAAGTAAGCCACTGGTATCTTTATCGATTCTATGAACTATCCCCGGTCGAATTACACCATTAATACCTGAAAGAGAACTGCCACAATGATACAAAAGAGCATTAACGAGAGTTCCGTTATAATTCCCTGCAGCAGGATGAACAACCATGCCCTTTGGCTTATTTACCACCAATAAATGCTCATCCTCATAAACAATATCAAGTGGAATATTCTCAGCCTCTATTGACAATTCCTTTAGTTCCGGTAAAAGCACTGTAACAACATCATTTTTCTTTACAGAATATTTTTTATTTACAGCCACACCGTTTACAAGTATATTACCATCATCAATAAGCTGTTGAACAGCATTACGAGATATAGCTTCACATAAAACCGTTACCGCTTTATCTAATCTTAATCCAACAACATCATCAACTATGATATACTCATTTTCCTGAATCATCCTCTAATCCTTCCGAAACTTTATTTTTACTCTTTTTTGTATCTCTGATTAAATCAAAAATTAAATAAAAAATCAAAATAAAAGCACCAACAGTTATAAGGCAATCTGCAAAATTAAATACTGCGAAATTCACAAATAAAGGTTCAATAAAATCAACAACATAGTGAAGGCGGATTCTGTCAATAATATTGCCTATACCACCTGAAATCATAAGAAGCATACATAAATTAACCAGCTTATTTTTGTTCTTGTTCGTTATCAGGAAGAAAATTGTGAAGCCTAACAAAATTATTGAAAAAACAGTTAAAACAACAGTATGAGTTGAAAAGGAACCGAATATTGCACCGGTATTTTCAACATATCTGAAACGAAGAACACCATCAATAACATCAATATATTGAATAGGCTTCAAATAGTTTATAACTAATAATTTAATAATCTGGTCAGCCCCAACAAGAGCAACGCACAATAAAATCGCAGAAATAACCGCCATTTAACACTACACCTTCAAATTATTTTCTTTTAAAGAAACCAAATCTTTTTTTAGGTTCTTCAGGTTCCTCATCGTCATCGTCATCATCAATAGTTTCAAATGAATCAAACATTGGATTATGAGGCTTTTCGTCCTCGCTGTTTGAAAAAACATCTACAGAGTCACTAACAGAATCGGTATTTATTGTGAAGCCTTTTGAAATAGGAATATCAGCAGCTTCAACGCGCTCTTCAACCGCTTCATCTTCCACTGAATCATTTTCAGTTTCGTTATCGCTTAAATCATCTGCAATAAATTCAATATCGTTTTCGCTTGATTCAAAAGCATTGTTGAAATCTACAATATCGGTAACTTCACTTTCCTCAACCTGATTATCTTCTACAAATTCAAGTGAATTATCATCGCCAAAAAAATCATAAGGAAGCGTTGTTTTCACAACTTCTTCTCCATCCTCTTCGACATCATCCAATGAAGGTAATTCAAACTCCTCTTCATCCTCATTTGTCTCTAAAAACTCGATTATGTCGTTTTCCGGGTCAACTGAATTAATTTCGTTAACAAGATTTTCTTCAACAGGAGAATCTTCAACAGCTTCTTCCTGTTTTTCTGCTTCTTCAACAGCAAGCTCAGGAAGCTTTGAAATCAATTCAATATGTGTTTTATACTGAGCGAGAATTGAAGCTCTGAATTCAGAAACCTCTTTTTTAAGCATTTCATAGTGAAGAGATTCGCTCGTGATTGTTCTTGTTGCAGCACCAACAGTATCCTTAGCAGAGTCATTTGCTTCAATAAGTATACCGTGGGCTTCTTCCTTGGCTTTATTAATAATTTCTTCAGCCTTATCTCTTGCAATTGAAAGAAGTAAATCTGAATCTGCAATAGCCTGCTTTTCTGCATCTGATTTAATTATATCTGCCTCACCTTTTGCGGCTGCAAGAATTGCTTCAGCCTCAGCTTTTGAATCTTCAACAGAATTTTCTGCTTCTTTAACAATAATATCTGCAGCTTTCTGTGCTCCTATAACAGCCTGTTTGATTTGCTCTTCATCCTGCTTGAACTGCTCAAGCCTGTCTGCAAGTAAACCAACTCTTTTTACAAGCTCGGCATTTTCTCTATAAATCTTTTCATAAGCAACTGCAACTTCACCGAAGAAATTGTCAACATCATCGGATTTATAGGCATTTCTGCCTGCACCCTTAAATTCATATTCTCTAAGTTCAGATGGTGTCATCATAGTAGTTTTCCCCACTTCTCTGTTATCTTTTAGAAAAATACGCCTGTATTTTCTAATTCATCAATTAAATCACCTGAAACATTAACGTTATAAGGTGTAATAATATATGTGTTTGTTGAAACTTTTTTCAACTGACCGCCATTAGCGTATGCAACACCATTAAGAAGGTCAACAAGTCTTCTTGAAACATCCTTACTTGCAGCCTCAAGGTTAAGAACAACAGTTCTTTTATCGTTAAGATGGTCTGCAATAGCACGGGCATCCTCAAACTTATCAGGTTTTACAAGAACAACTTGAAGCATAGCAGTTGTTCTTACATCAACAACCCTGCTGGGATCGTTTGAAGAACTTCTTCTTGCTCTGGGCGCAACTCGAGGTGTTTCACGCTCATATTCATCATAAGAAGAAACATTAGAGAAAGGGCGTGCTTCAAAAGCTTCGGGAGCATCGTCCTGAACAACCTCTTCAAACTCTTCATCATCCTCTGAATTTGTGAATTTTTTCCAATAATCCATAAATGACATAACAAAAACCTCCGTTAATAAATTTTAATTATATATTCTTGCTCCGAATATTGCGGAACCTACTCTGACTAAATTTGAGCCGTGAAGAATAGCCTCTTTATAGTCGCCGGACATACCCATAGACAGAATTTCGAAATCAAAATTAGGATAATTCGCCTCTTTAATTTCATTATAATAACAACACATTCTGTCAAAGTAATTTTCAAGCTCTAATGAGTTATCACATATCGGTGGAATAGTCATAAGACCTTTAACTTTAATATTAGGTAATAAAGAAATCTGATTTAGTGACTCTTGAAATTCAACTTTATCAAAGCCGGTTTTGCTATCTTCGTCACCAATATTTATTTCCAATAAAACATTAGCAGTAATATCTGCTTTATACGCTTCATTTGAAATGCTTTGGGCAACCCTAAAACTGTCAACCGATTGAATCATATCCACCTCGCCGACAATTTTTTTAACTTTATTTGTCTGAAGATGACCAATAAGATGTTTTTCAACATTTGTTAAATTCAAAAAATCTTTTTTAGAAAGAAATTCCTGAACCTTATTCTCGCCAATCAAATCAATTCCGCAGTTTTCAATTGCATGGTTTATATATTCAACGCAAACAGTTTTTGTAACTGCCATAAGGCGAACATCATCAATTGAGCGACTGCTTTTTATTGTTGCTTCTGCAATTTCATTTTTTATTCGCTTAATATTTTCAGAAATAACAGAAAAATGAGCTTCATCAAATGAGTTTGTTGTCATATAAATCAACCCCTTCCGTTACAACCTTATCATAAAGCTTTATATAACCTGAATCATTTTCAGGATTTGAAACAATTGAATAATCATCGGTTGTATAAACAACCTTAATTTTTCTGAATCCCATCAGATTGCCGCGAACAATGTAAACCCCTTGCTCTCCATCCACTGTTCTTATAGCCGAATTGGATATTTTGAAACCTGCATATTCATCAGTTATAATTTCAATTTTTTCTATTCTGAAATCTGATAGATTTTCGTTCATTTCGTCACAACTGAAAATAACAACAGTTTCCTTATCGGTGCGGTCCCCGATTTTATGAACCTTAACAGGCAATTTTTCAATACCTGATTCAGGAAAATTCAAATATATTTTTTTATCATCAGAAATATCGACAGTTTTATCTGTATCAATAACACAAGCTATATACCACTTAAAAGATGAAACAGTTCGACCAACAATATCTGAAGCAATTTTTTGAGGCTTGGATTTAATTGCTTTTTTCAAAGATTTAACAGTCAAATCATCAATTTCATCAAAACTCAATGTCTTTTCATAACCATCCGAGCCGCTAATGAAATAGCCTGCGTTTTCAGTCTTAATTTCTGTAAATTCAAGAGAGCTACTATTCAATGAGCTTAATTCTTCATTTAATTGAACCAATTTTTTGGAAAAATCGAGGGCTTTGCCTGTAGCAATTTGTTTGCCGGTAACAGAGTCTCTGAACATTTCAACATAAGAGATTGCATCATTAAAATCACGAGTATCAACAGAATCAAGATAATCGGTTAATTCACTGTTGATTTTTTTTGTTAAAGAACTGATGTTGAGAGGCTGAAAATTCGCCTGACCCGATAACTCCTCATAATGCTCAATATTCTTTTTTAATTCTTGCGCTTTTAAATATGAAGCGGCATCTTCAGATGAATTAAATACTACAGACACCGTATCACCTCTTGCAACACGTTCGCCATCTATCACAAAAGAAACTGATGTACCTACTGCATCGTTTCTTATAAACTTTTCATCACGGATAACAAAGCATTCTGCATCAATAGTTTTATAAACTGTTTCTTTTAAGGCGAATTCTGTTTTAATCTCTGTATTAGACTGATTAACCAAGTGATAAATAATGTATGATGAGAAAAAACCAATCACCAAAACAATCGCAACTATTGATGCAACTCTTTTAACAGTTTTGTTCTTCAATCATATCACCACCTAAATAGTTACTAATTAATTTATCAACTGATTCAAATAATTCTTCTTGAGAAAATTTATCCGGAAATACCCAATTGATATGTTTATTTCTCTTGAACCAGGTTATTTGCCTTTTTGCATAGCGCCTTGTTTCGCGTTTTAAATTTTCAACGCAAACCTCAAAGGATAAATCACCATCAATAAAGGGCTTTAATTCTTTATAACCAATAGCGTTAAAAGCTGTTTTTGAAGGATTGAGTTTGAAGAACTCTTTCGCTTCCTCTAAAAGCCCTGCTTCAAGCATTAAATCAACCCTACGATTAATTCTGTTATATAAAATTTCTCTGTCAGAATAATTAATACCTATATATAAAGGCTCAATATCGGACTCAACAGTATGGGAAAGCCTGTTTTGTTCCGTAAGGGTTTTGCCTGTTGTTTTATATATTTCCAATGCTCTGATTACTCTGACTGTATTGTTGGGATGGATATTTTCAGCAGCAACAGGGTCAATAACCTTTAGTTGCTCATAAAGAGATTCAATGCCGTATTTTTCAGCTTCAAGAAGCAACTCTTGCCTCACATTATCTGAAGAGGCGTCCTCTAAAAACTTTGTGTTTGATAAGAAAGAGTCGATATAAAGACCTGTACCGCCAACAATAACAGGTAGTTTATTGTTTTCAACAACTTTATTAAAAATAAATTTTGCATCATCACAATAATTTGCAACACTATACTGACTTCTGACATCAACAAAATCTATTAAATGGTGCTTAACACCGTCCATTTCTTCAATTGTAGGTTTGGCAGTAGCAATATCCATACCTCTATAAATCTGCATAGAATCAGCAGAAATAACCTCACCGTTGAATCGCTTTGCAATATGAACACCTAATGCAGTTTTTCCCGATGCAGTTGCACCAACAACAACTATTGCTTTCTTCTTCAAATTTACACAATCCTCTTAAATTGCTTTTCAAGTTCTTTTTTTGTCATTTCAATCATAACAGGTCTGCCATGGGGGCAATATCTTATATCCTCACGCTTTAAAAGATTTTCAACAAATTTTTCTGCTTCATAGGAAGATGTAAAATTACCTGCCTTAACTGCGGCTCTGCAAGCCATAGAATGATATATCCAATCAAGCTTTTCAGGCATTAATGTTTTTACATTATTTGCAAGATAGCCAGAAATTTCAGTAATAATATCTGAAATATTGCAGTCAACAAGCTCCGGAGGACAAGCACTGACTTTTACACATCTGTCACCAAAATCCGAAACATCGTACCCTGCATCTTCTAAAAGTTCAATGTTTTCAAGCGTTGCATTATATTCATCAGGAGAAAGAGTAACAGTTACGGGCTGAAGCATAATCTGAGATTGACCACAACCGTCTTTCTTGAATTTTTCAAAAAGAATTCTTTCATGAGCAGCGTGTTTATCGATTAAAACAAGCTTACCGTCAAGCTCGGCGATTAAATAGGTGTTAAACGCTTCACCGATAAATTTATAATTTAAAGAAAGCACTTTAACGGGCTCATTAATTGAATCAACTACTGAAACCTCTTCTGTTTTTTCGGGTTCTTTTGATAAATCCTCAACAATAACAACTGGTTGGTCAGTGGTTGATGAAGTTTCGATATCAAGCTTTAAATTAAATTTAGGCTTTATTTCTTCAGAAACGGTTTCAACTCTATTGGTTGTTTTATCTTCAACAATAATATGTGAAACAGCCGGTTTTACATATTCATCCTTTAAGAAATCAAGCTGCTTAGGCTCTTCCTTAACAGGTGAATGTACAATTGTTTCAATGCCGGTTACAGCTTTACCGTATTCTTTAATCTCAAAAGTCTTTTTAGGTTGTTCTATTTCAGTTATTTTTAATTGTTCACCCTTATCAGCAGGCTTTGAGAAAATTTTTGCCTCTGAGAATTTTGCCTGAACGCGAGTGGTATCACCTTGAAGAGCGGATAATGCACCGTAATAAACACAATCAAAGACCTTTTTCTCCTCAAAAAATCTTACCTCTGTTTTTGCAGGATGAACATTAACATCAACAGACTCATAAGGCATATCAACAAACAAAACGCAAGCAGGATATTTGCCTACCATAATTGAGTTTTTATAAGCAGCCTCTAAGGCACTTAAAAACACAACACTCTTAACAAATCTTTTATTAACAAAGAAAATCTGCATAGAACGACTGCTTCGCCCTGCAGTCGGCTTAACAATAAAGCCTTTAACCGATAACCCGTTTTGCTCATTACGAACAGGAATAAGATTATCGGTGAACTCTTTGCCGAATACAGCATAAATTGCAGATTTTAAATCGTTATCACCGGGAGTTGAAAACTGCAATTTACCGTCACGAATAAACTTAAATGAAATATTCGGATTAGAAACTGCAATTCTTTCCATAAGAGTTGCAATATAATTTCCCTCCTGAACATCCTTTTTCAAAAATTTCATTCTTGCGGGAATGTTATAAAACAAATCTCTTACAATAATGGTTGTACCAATGGGGCAGCCTGCATCATCAAGAAGGATTTCTTCTCCGCCCTCAATAACATAACGAGTTCCGAAATCAGAATCAGGTGTCGCAGTCAAAAGCTCAACCCTTGAAACTGCACAAACGGAAGCCAAGGCTTCACCACGAAAGCCAAGAGTTGAAATTGCATCAAGGTCTTCTATACTTGAAATTTTACTTGTTGCGTGACTGATAAATGCTTTTTTTACATCTTCTCTAACAATACCGCAACCATTATCTGTAACTCTGATATAGGTTTTGCCGCCATTTTTAATTTCAACTGTTATGTTGGTTGCTCCCGCATCTATTGAATTTTCAACAAATTCTTTAATAACTGAAGAAGGGCGTTCAACAACCTCACCTGCCGCAATTAAATCAGCTGTATTTTTAGGTAAAACATTTATACGTGGCAATTGGCTCGCCCTCCTTTCTGAATTTTTAATAAATTATAAGTTTTCTGCACTTTTTTGTAGTTCAAAAAGAACCGTCATTGCTTCTATTGGTGTTAAAGTATTAACATCAATATTTTTGAGTTTATCAATTATTTGTTCCTTTTCACCTGATGAGAAAGAAAGCTGAAGTGCATCTTCAAACTCATCCTCTTTCTTAACCTCTTTAACAATGCTGACTTTTTCCTGAGTTTCAAGCGTTGCAAGTATCTTCTTTGCATTTTCAACAACCGGCTTAGGAACGCCGGCAAGCTTAGCAACCTCAACACCATAGCTACCGTCAGCAGCACCTTTAACAATTCTGCGAAGGAAGGTTATATCATCACCGCGTTTTTTAACCGAGGTATTATAATTTTTTACTCCATCTACAGTATTTTCAAGCTCTGTTAATTCGTGATAATGAGTTGCAAATAAGGTTTTAGCTCCGATTTTCTTTTTATCTGCGGTATATTCAAGAACAGCTCTTGCAATGCTCATACCATCATAAGTGGATGTACCTCTACCAATCTCATCAAAAACAATAAGACTTTTGGATGTTGCATATTTAAGAATATCTGCAACCTCTGTCATTTCAAGCATAAAGGTTGACTGGCCTGCTGAAAGGTCATCAGAAGCACCAACACGAGTGAAAATACGGTCTACAATACCGATTTTAGCACTACTTGCAGGAACAAAACTACCAATCTGTGCCATCAGAGTGATTATTGCAACCTGACGCATATATGTTGATTTACCTGCCATATTGGGACCTGTTATAATAGCAGTTCTGTTATCACGGCAATCAAGGTGAGTATCGTTAGGAACGAAGGGTGCACCGCCGAGCATAAGCTCAACAACAGGGTGTCTGCCATCTTTAATAATTATTTCATCAGAATTATCAACAATGGGTCTTGTATAATTGTTGTTAACTGCTGTATATGCGAGAGAGCAAAGCCCATCAAGATTAGCAACGGCTCTTGCAGTTTTTCTCACTCTTTCAAGCTGATCTGCAACATTCTGGCGAATTGCGGAGAAAAGCTCATATTCAAGGCGAACAATTCTCTCCTGAGCCCCGAGAACCTTGGATTCAAGCTCCTTAAGCTCCTGAGTTATATATCTTTCACAATTGGAAAGAGTTTGTTTTCTTATATAGTGGTCAGGAACAAGCTCTTTAAACGAGTTTGTAACCTCAATATAGTATCCGAATACTCGGTTATAGCCAATTTTAAGTTTCTTGATACCTGTTTTTTCTTGTTCTGCTTGTTCAACGGCAGTTAAATAACCCTTACCGTTTTCAACAATATCATGTAGAGTATCAAGCTCTTCGTTATAACCTTTTCTGATCATTCCACCCTCACGAACTGAAAGAGGCGGTTCATCGGTTATAGCGCTTTTAATAAGCTCATTAACATCTTCGAGCAGGTCAATGTTATCATAAATACCCATAAGCATTTTTGATTTAACACCGCATAATGAAGATTTTATATTATAGAGCTGGTCAATAGTCTGACTTAAGGTCTTTAATTCCTTAGCATTAGCAGTACCATAAACAACTCTTGTCATAATTCGCTCAATGTCAAACATATCAGAAAGATAAGACATTAAGGAATCAAGTAAAATTGTGTCACAAGTTAATTCTTCAACGGCATTCTGCCTTAAAATGATTGAAGAATAATTAATAAGGGGTTGTTCAACCCAATTTCTTATAAGACGCTTTCCCATTGCAGTTTTAGTATGGTCAAGCACCCATAGAAGGCTACCCTTCTTTTCTCTTCTTATCTGAGTTTCAGTAAGCTCAAGATTACGTCTTGCTGTAATATCAAGTGTCAAGAAGCTCTCTTCATTATAAAAATCAACATCATTGATGTTCTGAAGTTCATTTTTCTGAACACCACGGAGATAAATAAGAGCCACACCAAAAGCGTATAAAAGGCTCTTGTTACTATTGAATTGTGACAAACCGTCTTCATTTGAAATATGAGACCCGATTAATTCTAAAAGCTCGCTTTCATTATACTGTGACTCAGAAACTATCTGATAATCAACAGATAATCTGTCTTTAATAAAA
>SVOP01000058.1 GCA_015066325.1 Oscillospiraceae bacterium | reverse complement strand
CGTCTTTTGGAGCATAGTAGAAAGTATTCATTCCGTATTTTGCCATTAATTTCATGACGGAAAGACGCTTTTCATTGCTCCAGGTTTTCCCATAGAAGCCCTCAATATAACCACGGGTTTCAAAAAGCGGATAATCTTCAAGCTCCCCTGTTTTCAGCTCGTCATTTTCAATGAGCTTGCAGAGGGTGTTTATACCTCTGAAAACACCTTTCTCCGAAGATGCTTCAATAACAACCTTTTCCTTTGTTACTGTTAAGTAATATTTCTCATCTGTAAGTCGGGAAAGCTCGTCTATATATGTAGTTTTCTTGCTGTCAGTTACTTTTATTTCAACATAAAAGCCGTTATTTATTTCTATGTTATATGAAGAGAAAATCTTTTCTGCTATCTCTTTAAAATCGCCATTGACAGAAACAGAATTAATATTTATTTTCTCACCGTTAAGGTTGTTTTTCTGAGGTACGGGGTAAATCATAAATGCTTTATCTCCTCTTTATATTTTTCAACGAATTTGTTATTTATTTCATCTCCGCCGTCTATGTTTGAGCTGGCAAAATGTTCAGGTACAAAGCCTTTTTTCGCACAAATATCAACCGCTTCTGCAACAACAGCATTCAGAATAAGGGCACCACTTACTGTTGATGTGGGGCAGATTTTTCCGTCAACACCGGTCACCTCAACACAAGCATCACCAACACAACCGAAGTTATCTAAAACAACATCTGCAATTTCGCAAAGCCTTTTACCGCTTTGGTGACGAGATTCCCCAGAATGTGTATGCTGAAGATTTGTAAGAGCAATTGTTTTTACGCCTTTTTCTTTACAAAGAAGTGCCATATCAACAATTACACCGTTTCTTCCTGAATTGGAAATAATAACAATAACATCATTTTTCTTGATTCCATATTCATTGAAAAGGTTTTCTGCCACACCCTCAACACGCTCTGCAACCGTGCTTTCAGATGCAGAAACATGAAGCATCAAGGGTGGATTTAAAATGGGTTGAATTTTAACAAGCCCCCCTGCCCTATAGAAGAGCTCCTCTGCCAGCATATGAGAGTGACCTGTTCCGAATAAAAATATTTTTCTGTTATTTATGAGCGCCTCGCTGAAAAGCTCAGCAGTTTTTTCTATATTCCCTGAACCCTCTGTTGCGATTTTCTCAATTATCTCTTGATTTATTTTTATATATTCAAGATACTTTTTCACTGCATTCCCCTCGCAATTTTCAAAGCACCCTCTTCGGGTGGTAAGGTGAGCATTTCTATTTTCAAATCCGAATGAAATTCTTTGATATCTTCAATAAATGAATTTCTGAAAAGCTCGTTATTCTGAAAAACTCCGCCATAAAGAGAAAGCAATTTGCAATTTCTCATTTCGTTAAGAAGGGCAAGAACAGTTTTTGAGAAGAAATGAGCCTCATTGATAATTACAGTTTTTGCAACAAAATCTTCTTCAGCTATTTCCGCAACTTTTTTTGCAAAATCTGCTAAAACATCTTTGGTTGTTTCAGTAGAATAAATTTTATCTATTGCTTTTCTTAAATCGTCAACGCCAAAATATTCTTCCGCGCACTTAACAAGAGGTGTTTTCTGCCCTTCGTCATAAAGCATTGCCGAGGCCTTCAAGGAATTCACTGCAATAGAATAGGCAGAGCCTTCGTCACCGAAGATATGACCCCAACCGCCTTTGGTTTTCACATTACCACTTTCATCAATACCTGTAACAATTGAACCTGTTCCGCAAATTGCAACAACACGGCATTTATCCTCACCCGAGGAAGCAAGAGCTACAAAAACGTCACTGTTCATACCGATTTTCTTCGCATTTATTATGCCGTTACAAAGAGCGTTAATTGTTTTCACTTCTGCCTCATCATCCAAAGCAGAACAACCGATAAAAGTGCTTTCAAATTCTGTTTCACCTAAATTATTTTTAATTTGGTATATAACATCTTTGAGGTTTTCTCGTGCTTTTTCCATTCCTACTGAATAGAAATTTATACTTTTACCGACAGCTTTTAAAATCACTTTCCCATTTTCATCGGAAACTGCTGCAGTAGTACGGGTTCCGCCACCGTCAATACCAAGATAATATTTCACAAGAAAACCTCCTTTGTTTGAATTTTTATTCCCTGATACCCAATTCCTTTGCCATTTCAACAAAGCCGTTCATAACAGATGAACCTGTTTTACAACCGAGAGAAACAAGCTCGTGATAATGGTTCATAGGGTCCCCCATTGTGTAGTCATTATCGGGAACAATATAACCTATTGCATCATTTGCAAGTCCGAAAACCATTGTATCTTCACCGAAAATTTCGCGAAGTGATGGAATACCGAAATCTGTGTGAGTAACAGAGCCGTCCGCATAAAGAGATGCGCCACCGGTTAATAAATCACAACAGAACTCACCGGGAACCATACAGATTTTAAGCTCTTTGCCAAGCTCAATATAACCTATTTCTGAATACACAGCATATTCCTGCTTACCTTCAACAAGCACCTTAAAATTAGCAAGTTTTAATTTACCTGCTGCAACCATAAGTGCATTTTTAATAGGAATTTTAACCTCTTTAAGCCTTATATTGAGAAGAGGTTTAACTTTTTTCTCCTCCACAGGCTCCCAATCCTTGCACCAAAGGGTATATTCTCCCCCATTCTGAGCAGCATTTGCAGATTCATCTGCTATTTCTTTTTCATCGTAAAGAAGCTTGTCTTTCTTTATTTCATCAAGGGTCTTTGTAAGAGCAAGAGTAATTCTGCCGATTTCTCTGCCGAAGCGTACAGACATTTCATATCTGTGGTTAAGCTTAACTCCGTCATTTGTAACTCCGCAAGCCATATAAATAGCACAGATTGCGCCGTTGAAGAACATAAAGTTATAGCCCGCTTTATTTATTATTTCACCCATATAGTGAACATATTCACCGCAAAGGCGACGACCTGAACCCTCTTCATCCTTAACAGGAAGCCCCGCAACATCAGGATGGGCAGGCAAATTCACTATAATTGTGGGAGTTTTGCTCTTATCATCAGGTGTGAAGGTTAGCCTTGTTATATCTGTTACAACGCTTGGTGCAGAAGGTCTGTTTTTATTTTTGAAATAATCTTCTGTTATATCCTTCTGCGCAACAGTTAATTCTCCCTCGCACATATCTGCAACTGCTCTTATAAGAGCATCGCTGACACCATCGCACAAAAACCTCATATACTGCTCGTCCGCACCTCGTTCAAGCACACCTTTTCCCGTGTATTTTCTTTTTAGGTTTCTTAAAAGCTTACCGGGGAAATCTGTCCATATTCCCTCAGTATCAACACAGCTGTGGGCATGAGTTGAGAAAATATTTATTGAAGCGATTTTCTTTTCGGGAAAAAGCTCTTCAAATTTTTCTTTGAACTTTTTTCTGATAACTCTGATATCTCCGTTGGTTGTACCGATACAGTCGATAGTACAGAAAACAGAAACACCTCTGCCCGAACCGTCATCAAGAGCAATTGCTCTGCCCTGCATATCGTCAACAACCTCTTCAATAAGGTTTTTGAACTTATTTTCAGGAGCAATATAACCGCCCATATAATATGCGCGTTTTGCATAGTCAACCGGGGTTAAATTAACATTTGAATAACCCAAACTCCATTTTCCGTTTTTGGAAGGATTTTTGAGAAATTTCTCTGTTCCTTTATAAAAATTCTCCGGCACATAGGAATTCACGGGAATGAAATCGCTACCATCTTTAATTGAATTGGCAAACGCTTTTAATACACCGTTTATGGTGTTATGAAGCAATTCAACTTGTTTTTCTTTTTCCATAAAAAACACCGAAAAGGGAGATAAAATCTCCCTTCTCCTTTCATATTTACTTATTTTACTCTCTTCATAATATCGGCAACATTTTCTGCCATTGTTTCATTTGTTAAATAACCGAGAGAGTTTGTTTCGTGGTAATGTCTTCTGTCAAACACATCTTTACCCTGCTCAATATAAGCCTGAGTGGGATGAAGAATGTAGTCGTTAGGTGTTACGCAGTAACCCGTCATATCGTTGGTAACACAGAAAACAAGAAGGTCCTTATCACCCACAATGTCAATAAGAGGTGTGGGATTAATTTCTGTTCCCTTACCTGTTGCAGAAGTTTCTGCCGGGGCAGCACCGCCATAAACAACCTCAGGGAATGGTTCACCGGGAAGCATAAGAATTTGCTGTGTACCGAGCTTTATGTAAACCATTTCTGTTAAAAGAGCAAGACCAAGGTCACCCTTTTCGCAGGGGTAACGCTGAGAAGAACAGGCCTTGATTGATGCCATAAGAGCAAGAAGACCGTTATCAACAGGTGAATAATATTTATGCTGAAGAACGCTGATTTCAACAGGCATTTCTTTTTCATTATCAATACCGAGAGCTGCTTTACCGAGAGTTTCACCTTGGATACGCGTTCTTTCGGGCTTATCCTCGCAGAAATCACCGGGATCAACTGCACCGATAGCGCCAACGCCGTAAAGCACGTGAACACGTTTTTGCTCTTTTATTGTTTTTCTGAGCCAATATGGGTAGTCTGCGCTGCATTCTCTGTTGTCACCGCCAAGAGTATTGGGATGGGCTGCATAATTCAAGAACCACATTTCAGTGCTGCCGTTATCGGGAACGAAACGTATTCTTGTGAGAACATCGTGCATTGCATTGGGTTCACGCTTGCAGAACTGTGCTTCAGGAACTTTAACAGTACCAATATAAAGCTTACCGGCCTTACGCTTAGCATAAGCTTCTCTGGCAACCTCTTCAAGAGATTTCAAAAGTAAATCCATATATTCAGGGTCTTTACCGCTCTGAAGCTTATAAAGCTGACCCCAATAACCAACAGTATCAAAACCAGCGTGAGTATGAGTGCAGGAAATGAACACACCTGCACATTTACTTTCTTCAATTAAATCCTTAAGATTTGCACGAACAAGGTTAAGCTCGAAGTTTGTAAGTCCGATAATATCTGCACTGATGTGAATATAACCGCCGTTATCGTCTGCACCAATCCACATTGCACTTACAGTGATATTGTCATGAACCTTTTCGATTACATGACCCATACCGTGACCTGCAATCCAATATTTTTTAGCATGAATGTCATTAGGCATAACAACTCTTGAAGAATAACCGCAAACATAGCTATTGCCTTTGATAACCGTTGGCAAAGGACGAGGAAGAGGGTCTGCCTTAACACCTTTTCTTATAAGCTTTTTTGAGCTTCTTTTGCCAATAACACGAACAGCTTTAGCTGCAAATTCATTTACACCCATTTTTAGTCCTCCTTCGGAAACATCTAAAAGTAATGAAATATACATTTATATTGTAACAAATTATATATTATAAAGTCAACGAAAGAACTTACTAAATAGATAGCAAAAAAATTGTGAAAACACACAAAAAGACTGTTAAATTAAGCATTTCGCTCAACTCAACAGCCTTTTTACTTTTTTACAAATCAATAGTTTTCTTTTCTTACTTCAAAGTAGCTCTGAGGGTGAGCGCAAACAGGACAAACCTGAGGTGCTTTTTTACCCATTACAAGATGACCGCAGTTACGGCATTCCCACATTGTTTCCTCTGCCTTTTCAAATACCTGCTGCATCTCAACATTTGAAAGAAGCTTTCTGTATCTTTCCTCGTGAGATTTTTCAATTTTAGCTACTGCTCGGAATTTTGCTGCAAGCTCTGTGAAGCCCTCTTCCTCAGCTTCATCCGCAAATGTGGCGTACATATCTGTCCATTCGTAGTTTTCACCTTCTGCAGCTGCAAGAAGATTTTCTGCAGTATTGCCGAGAGCTTTGAGCTCCTTAAACCACATTTTAGCGTGTTCCTTTTCGTTATTAGCAGTTTCTTCAAAAATAGCAGCTATCTGCTGATAACCTTCTTTTTTAGCAACAGATGCAAAATATGTGTATTTGTTTCTTGCTTCACTTTCTCCTGAAAATGCTGCACGAAGATTCATTTCGGTTTTTGAACCCTTAAGTTCCATTTAAACCACCCTTTCTGTTTTTATGTCAGTAATATTTCCCAAGGGGAATTGATTATACTATAAAGCAATATAAAAACTTTGTCAATGAATAATTTGTTAAAATTTTACCAAACCTTTTTGTTATTTTTAACAATTAAAAAACTTAATTTATTGACTTATCATCTTAAATGTGATACTATTTTTTCAAACTCAATAAAAGGAGATAAAATGTTATGGCAAAATTAAAAGACATTGACAAAGCTGCTGAATCCAAGGGTTCAATTCTTGTTACAATCTGGCAGTTTGTTAAATTCATCGTTGTAAGCCTTCTTGCAATGATTGTTCAGTTCGTTCTTCTCAACACTCTTCAGCTCATCCCCGCAATTCAGGACCTTTACACAGAGCCCTTCAGCTGGTGGGTTTTCGTTTATCCCGTTGCAGTTGGTGGTTTAGGTTACTTTATTGTTAGTAATGTTGCAAACATCGTTGCTCAGATAGTTGCTTTCTTTGTTAACAAGGAAAAAACATTCAATTCCGGTGCAAATGTTGCAATTGCTCTTCCTATCTACATAGTTTTCACAATTGCACTTATTCTTTTCTCAGCTTGGCTTAACCCCACTCTTAAGGATGTTTTCCTCGGCTTTGAATGGTGTAACGAAACTGCTGCAAAAAACATTGCAACTATGATTTGCTCCGCACTTCAGTTCTTCCTCTACTTCCCTGTTGATAAGATTCTTTTCCACAAGAAGAAAGAAGAAAAATAATTCAACATAAGCAAACTCCCTTGATTTCGGTCAAGGGAGTTTTTATTTATCTACAACTATAAATCGTGTTATTTGTGCATATTTCGTTTTTTGCGAACCCGAAGCGTACAAAGGTACGCGAGTTTGGTGAGAAAAAGGCGAAAGATGTGTAAAGAACACGATTTAGAAATTTTGACCGTTCCAGCCCCAGTCTTTGTAGCCTGTGCATTTAACATAAATTCTATCGGGGGAAATGCCAAGTTCATTTTCTAAGATATCGCAAACTACTTTAGTCATTCTCTCACTTGCGTCAGAATTAACCTGACCTAATAAATCCACGTCAACTATTGCACTGTCTTTAGAATTGTCACCTTTGAACCAAAGCTTCACAGCATCTTCGATACCTACCATAAGCCAGGCTTCTGTTTTACCGGGGAAGCTTTCAATTGCTTTACCGAATGCAGTTTTTAGTGCTTCGCATTTTTCGGGCGCTACGGTTTTTGTTGTTTTAAGATTGATATAAGGCATAGATACTCCTCCGAACTTTGATTTTTATGTATAGTACGGTACGGATAAATCCGTACCCTACAGCTTACATTTTATCATCTGTTCTAATGATTTTCAAGCCATAAAAATGAAGCTTGCGCTAAAATGGCACTACCGATTGGTAATACCTTCTCATCAAATCTGACCTTCGGGTGATGTTGAGGATAAATATAGCCCTCTTCGGAATTTCCTGCTGCTAAAGCCAACATCACCGACGGCACTTCCTGGCTGATATATGAAAAATCCTCACTACCACCGCTTTTGCTGGTTCTTCCGCCCATTCTTTCTGTATTAAACACCCATTCTTCACCGAAAGCGACGGTTAAATATCCTTCAATTTCTTCGGAAAGCTCTCCATTGTTTTTAAGCGGAGGACAGCCGTTGCCAAAATCGGCAGACCCTTTTCCGCGAAAAGTACCCGCAATCCCCTGCGTGATTTCAGAAATGCGTTTTTTAATGTTCCCTCGTACTTCTTCATCATAGGCGCGTAATGTACCCTCCAGAACAGCTTTATCTGCAATAACATTTCCTGTTGTTCCTCCATTTATTTTTCCAATTGTCAATGTTGCTTCATCGGAAACTCCCAGTTCTCTTGCGTTTATCTCTTGCAATGCAATAAGAATATGAGAACCTATTGTAAGAGAATCAACACCTTGTTGAGGTGTTGAACCGTGGCAACCTTTCCCCTGAATATTGATTGTAAAATAATCTGCTGCCGGTGCGCTTACACCATTTGCAACAATAACCGTGCCTGTTTTTAAAGGTAATCCTGCCATAACATGAAGCATTAAAGCTGCACACACTTTGGGATTTTCAAGCACACCGTTTTCAATCATATTTTTAGCACCCGAAAGAATCTCCTCCGCAGGTTGAAACATCAGTTTAACCCTTCCGTTTATTTCGTTTTCGTGTTTTTTAAGAAGCTTTGCTGCCCCCAACAACATTGCTGTATGAAAATCGTGACCGCAGGCGTGCATATTGCCCGTTTCACAAACACATTCAATATCACTCTCTTCTTTTATTGGTAAAGCATCCATATCTGCTCTTAAAAGAAAGGTTTTACCCTGCCCCTTTCCAATAGTTGTAACCATACCGCATTTACCGCAAGCCACAACCTCGCAACCAAGTTCTTCCAATTTATTTTTTACATATTCTGCTGTTTTGGGAAGCTCAAAACCAACCTCGGCATTTTGATGTAAATACCTTTGGCTTTTAATTATTTCATTTTCAAACTCTTTTGCTTCCTTAAGAAAATCAATTCTACTCATTTCACACCTTATTTCGCTTTAGGCTTTGTTATGCAAGACATTATAAGACCCGCAAGAACTGCCGCCATTATTCCGCCTGCACCCGATGTTAAAGGACCTGTCAGAATTCCTATCCAACCGTCTTTATCAATTACTTCCTTTGTACCCTCAGCAAGTGCACCACCAAAGCCTAAAAGAGGAACAGTTGCACCTGAACCGGCGAAATTTTTCATCGGCTCAAACCACCCTAAGGCACCGATTACTACACCTGCAACAACAAAGCCTACAAGAATTCTCCCGGGTGTTAATTTAGTTTTATCAATAAGAATCTGCCCCACAACACAAATGAGACCACCAACTACAAAGGCTTTTAAAAAAATCATAAAACGCACCTCAAATGATAAATTGCCTTTTTATCTTTTGTAAATTACTTCATAATATACAAAAATGGACCTTGTCATTTAGCTTCAAACTAAATAACAAGGTCCAAAATATTCTTAAAAATTATTCTGCAACTGTTTCGCTAACGAAATCTTCGTCGAGGCAAGAGCAGGAAACATAGTTATCTTCATCATAGCCTTGAGGAGCGTTTTTAGCTTTGATTTTCTCGATGATAACATAAACTGCTGCTGCAGCTGCTGCAATTGCTGCAATAATACCAACGATTTTTAAAACTTTTTTCATATTAAAAATCCTCCAATTAATTTTAAAATTATGTTGATTTAATTATACCACAGTAAACAAGAATGTCAAGTAAAACACATACAACAAATATTAAAATTTGGTAAACATCTCAGTGATTACCAATGACATTTTTGGCAATACTCTTTTTATAGAAAATTCCGCACATTTTTTCTTTATTACATAAAAACAAAGGGAGTGCCAAGATGTATTTTAACAAAGTGGAAATTTGCGGAATTGATACCTCAACTTTAAAGGTTATACCCGAAAAGGAGAAAAATATATTATTGGAAAAAGCCAAAAACGGCGATAGCTTTGCCCGTGAAAAGCTTGTAACAGGCAATCTGCGACTTGTTTTAAGCGTTATTCAACGCTTTGCAAACCGTGGCGAAAACCTTGACGACCTTTTCCAAGTCGGTTGCATTGGTCTATTAAAAGCCATTGATAATTTTGATACAAGTCATGATGTTCGCTTTTCAACTTATGCAGTACCGATGATAGGGGGTAATTCGAAATTTTTGCTAATGAACACCAAAACCCTTGAAATTATTAGGGTTTTGGCTTTTTTATTGTTTTCTCATATAGCTTTCCAGCCTTAAATGAACATCAAGTGTTCCGTTTTTGTAAACGACCACTCTGTCGATAAGTTCTCTACATATATCCTTTTTCTTTTTTGGGGATAATGCATCCCATCCCTCTTCAAGATTATTGAATATGTTTTTAGTTCTATTAAACCTTCTTGTTATATTTTTCTGAGCATCTTCGATTTCCATTTGTTCGGTAAGGCTCATTATTCTTCTTCTTGATTCTATTATTTTATCTTTGAGAACATCATCATCGCCATCATCATCGAAATCATACAATCTGGCAAGCTTTCTCTTTTCTTTTTTCAACTCTTCTGCTAAAAGAGCAACCGGGTCAAAAGTAGTACCCTCTTTATCCTCTTTTTTCACCGGGTCGAGAAGTTTTCCGTATTTAAACAACTCGCTTATGACAGCTTCCTCTATTTCACTTTGCCAATATTTTTCATTATCACAGTTCTCGTCTTTAATAAGAGATTTTTTGGTTGTCTGCTGTGAATAACATACAATTTTACATTCTCGTGTTTTATTGTTCCATATTTGGTAACGCATTTTTGCTCCACATTCACCACAAACAAGTAAACCTGCCAATAGATAGTCCGGCTTAGTGTTTCTGCCAACACTTCGGCGCTCAAACTCATCTTGTGCTTCCTGCCATCGCTGAAGAGTAATTAAAGGCTCGTGTAAACCAATGAACTCTTGCCCGTTGTACAAAATATATCCTGCATAAGTTTTTCTTTTTAATATTTGAATTACTACTCTTTCACCCTTAAAACCAAGCCTGTCAGATATTTTTAGGGGCGGCCAATGTTCATCTACAAACAGTCGGAAAGCTTCTTTTATTTTATCAGCTTCTTCGTTCGGTACGAGGATGCCCGATTCTTTATCATAGTTGTAACCCTTGGGTAGATTTCCTCCACCCGGCCACTTACCCGAAGCGACTCTTAGTAACCGTCCGTCTTTAAGCTTTTTTACTATAAGGTCGCGGTCATATTCCGCCAGACCCGCAAACATTACAAGAGTAAGCTTATTTGTAGGGTTATTTGTATCTACATTTACATAAGGTTCCTCTGTGCTTATAAAGTTAATATCAAAGCGATTGTTATTTACTAAACTTCCTTTACTATCACGCTTTTGGACAACGTAATCCTGAATAAATATCAAGGTACCCAGCATTGTTCTTGCTAAACGGTCTATTCTGGGGATTACCATAAAATTGATTCTGATTTTTGTTCTTCCGTCATTAAAAGCTTTGATTAAGTTGATAATTGCTTTTATTGCAGGACGATTCATATTAGTACCGGTATAACCATCATCAATGAAGGCTACAAGGTTGGTGAAACCATTATCCTTTGCATACTTCATAATTTGGCCCTCTTGAATATCAAGACCATAGCCCTGCTCGGCCTGACGGTCCGTTGATACCCTCATATAAGCAACATTGATAAGATAGTTTCCCTCTTCATCGAGTTCGACACACTTATCAATCAATATTTTCATATACGAATGTAGCTCTAATATATTTTTTAATTTGAATTGAGGCACCAACATCCCCCCTTTGTTGTGATGTTCATTTTAACTTTTTTCTTCGCCTTTTTCAAGTCCTTTTGCAAAAAACCATTTTTTAGTCGAAATAAAAAGAAGGTGCGTGTTAGCACCTTCTTACACTGCAACTGCTATTTTGTTGTCTTCCTCGAAGAGGTCTTTGAGAATTTTGTTAACTTTTGTGTTCACAATAAGAACCTCATCTTTGTCTTTCTCTTTCACTTCTTTACCATCGAGAAACACTCGAACCTTTAACAAAATTATCACCTCTATCCTAAATATTGGAATTTCACTTTAAATTTATTCAGGCATAACAAAAAATATACATATTATATATAAGGAAGTTTTGGCGAGAGTGGGCTCTTCCCACATATAGATACCATTTTTGCAAGAGAACGAAAAAGCTTACAAAAATATAATGTCCATTATGTAGTATCTATGTTTTCCTTAAACTACCTCGCCAAATCCGTTGCCAATGCCC
>SVOP01000057.1 GCA_015066325.1 Oscillospiraceae bacterium | reverse complement strand
TTCTTGAACATTATTGTAGTTGGTGTGGGAAAGGTTGGCTATACTGTTGCAGAACAGCTTTCCCAGGAGGAGCATGATGTTACCATTATTGACACCGATGAAGATGTTATAAACGACACTCTTCAGGACATTGATGTTATCGGCATAATCGGTGATGGTGCAACCCGCAGAAGCTTGCAGAATGCAGGCATTGAAGAATGCGATTTGCTTATTGCTCTCACAGGTAGCGATGAGCTTAATATATACTGCTGTCTTTTAGGTAAGAAGCTTGGAGCAAAAAGCACAATAGCCCGAGTTCGTGACCCTGAATACAGCAGGGATGTTGGTCTTTTAAAGGAAAATCTCGGACTTGCTCTTGCAATTAACCCTGAAAGAGAAGCAGCGGCAGAAATTCAGCGAATTTTAAAATTCCCTACTGCCAGAAATGTTGACTTTTTCGGTCACGGCAAGGTTGACCTTTTAAGCTTTGTTGCACATAACAATTGCTTTTTAACCAATAAAGCGATTAAAGATTCTTTCTCAAAAATCAAAACAAAAGCCCTTGTTTGTGCTATTGAGCGTGGCAAAGAGGTTTTCATTCCAACAGGTGATTTTGTTATTCGGGAGAACGATACTGTTGCGGTTCTCACTCCTGCCAAAACAGCTCCTGACTTTTTCAAGCAAATCGGCTACAGAACCAATGATATTAAAAATATTATGATTATCGGTGGAGGTAAAATTGCTCTTTACCTTGCAAAAGCCCTTAATCATCTTAATGTTTGCACAACAATTATTGAAAAAGACCTTGATACCGCTCTCAACCTGAGCAGCACCCTTAACAACATCAATATTGTTCACGGTGACGGCACCAACCGTTCACTTCTTCTTGAGGAAGGACTTCTTGAAGCGGATGCATTCTGTTGCCTTACGGGTATAGATGAAGAAAATATTGTTCTTTCCCTTTTTGCTAAGAATACTGCTCCCGAAATAAAAACTATAACAAAGGTAAACCACACACTTTTCCGTGAGGTTATTCAGACTCTTGATATTGACAGTGTTATTTATCCCAAATTCACAACAGCAAGTATAATTCTAAAATATGTCCGTGCTCATACCGCAGGTAACAATGAAAGTAATGTTAACAAGCTTACCCGTATTATCAACAACAAGGTTGAGGCTATTGAATTTAATGTAACTTCCGAAAGCAGATTAGTGGGCCATCAGATTCAATATCTTGATATAAGAAAAAATATTCTTTTAGGCTCAATTACCCGAAACGGTGAGGTTATAATTCCCCGAGGAACAGATATGCTTCAAGAGGGTGACTCCGTAGTTGTTGTTACAACCTCTGAACGCCTTACCAAGCTTGATGATATTTTGAAATAAGGAAAAAGAAAATGAACAAAAGAATGATAGCATATATACTCGGTATATTGCTTTTATGCGAAGCGGGATTGCTTCTTTTACCTACAGTTGTTTCTCTTATATACGGTGAAGCTGTAATAACAAGCTTTCTTGCAACAATAGCGCTTCTTGCGGCAACAGGTTTAGTGCTTATAGCAATGAAGCCTAAAGACAAAACAATTTATGCCCGTCACGGACTTGTAATTGTATCTCTTGGTTGGATTTTAATGAGTCTTTTCGGAGCTCTCCCCTTTTATTTCAGCGGAGAAATTCCAAGCTACCTTGATGCAGTTTTTGAAGCGGTTTCGGGATTTACCACAACGGGCTCAAGCATCTTAACCGATGTTGAAGCGCTTTCAAAATCAATGCTTTTCTGGCGAAGCTTTACCCATTGGATTGGCGGTATGGGTGTTCTTGTGTTTATGATGGCGGTTCTTCCTCTTGCCGGTGGTGGCGGTGATCTCCACCTTATGAAAGCAGAAAGCCCCGGCCCCAATGTTTCAAAGCTTGTGCCAAAATCCAGCAAAACTGCAAGAATCCTATACGGAATATATTTAGCACTTACCGTGCTTGAAATACTCATTTTACTTTTTGGCGGTATGCCTCTCTTTGACAGTGTAACTATAACTTTCGGCACAGCGGGTACGGGTGGTTTCGGTGTTCTTAATTCAAGCATTGCCGAATACAGCACTTTCTGTCAGGGTGTTATAACCGTATTTATGGTACTTTTCGGAATCAACTTCAACTTTTATTTCCTGATTCTTTGCAAAAAATTCAAGGATGCTTTTAAAAGCGAAGAGGTATGGACGTATCTTGCAATAATGATTTCTGCAATAGTTGTTATAGCAATCAATACCAAGGATATGTTCACAAGCTTCAGTGAAGCTCTTCACCATTCTGCTTTCCAGGTAAGCTCTGTTATGACAACAACAGGTTTTGCCACAACAGACTTCAACCAATGGCCCGAATTAAGCCGTATTATTATGCTTGCGGTTATGTGCGTTGGTGCATGTGCCGGCAGTACCGGTGGCGGACTTAAGGTTTCCCGAGTAATTATTCTTTTAAAAAGTGCAAGGCGAGAATTCCGCCGTATTTCCCATCCGAGAAGCGTTAAAATTATCACCTTTGACGGTAACAGAGTAAGTGATGACACAATCCGCAATACATTTGCATATTTCTTCATTTACGCTATGATTTTTGCTTCTTCAGTGCTTGTAGTTTCACTTGATAATTTTGATTTCACAACAACCACAACCTCTGTTATTGCAACTCTCAATAACATTGGTCCCGGTCTTAATATGGTAGGAGCAACAGGAAACTATTCTGAATTCAGCTTCCTCTCAAAGCTTGTTTTAATTGCGGATATGCTTTTGGGACGACTTGAAATATTCCCCCTCCTCTTCCTCTTTGCACCATCAAAGCAAAAGGTTAAAATCTTTAGTAGAATAAGAAGCAAGTTAATGTAAGAAAGGAACAAAAAAATGCGAACAGTTAAATGTATTAATGAAAACTGGCTTTTCACAATGGACGAAAAAGCTAATATTGCTACTCTTCCCCAAAATGCCGAAGCGCTTAATCTCCCTCATACCTGGAACGGCAAGGACGGTCAGGACGGTGGTAACGATTATAAGCGTCAGAGATGCTACTACTTTAAAGAAATCGCTAAATCAGACCTCATTGGTGAAGAAAATTATATTGAATTCGATGCAGTAAGCTCTTCAGCAGAGGTTTTCTGGAATGGTGCCTCTCTTGCAGTTCACCACGGTGGTTATTCCCGTTTCAGAGTAAAAATTCCTGCTGACAATATAAAGGAAGCAAACCTTCTGACAGTTTGTGCTGATAACACACCTAACGAAGAGGTTTATCCTCAGACTGCTGATTTCACATTCTACGGCGGTATTTACAGAGGTGTTAAAATCGTAAGCGTTCCCGCTGCTCATTTTGACCTTGAATATTATGGCGCACCCGGTGTTATGGTTACCCCGACAATAAAGGGCAATAATGCAGATATTGAAATTCAGGCATTCGTAAAAAATGCAGATGGGGCAAGTCTTACATATAAAATCCTTGACGGTGAAGAGGTTGTTGCAGAAGCAACAACAACTGATACAAAGGTTAACCTTACAATCGAAAATGTTCACCTTTGGAACGGAAGAAAGGACCCACATCTTTATACTTTAGAAGCAATTCTTTCAAAAGACGGTGAAGCTCTTGATACTGTAACTACCCGTTTCGGTTGCAGAACCTTCAGCGTTAACCCTGAAAAAGGCTTCATTCTCAATGGTGAAGAATATGCCCTCCGCGGTGTTTCTCGTCATCAGGATTACCCCGAGAAAGGTAACGCACTTAGTCTTGAAGACCACAAAAGAGATATTGAATTAATCTGCGAGGTTGGTGCCACAACAATCCGCCTTGCTCACTATCAGCACGCTCAGGATTTCTATGACCTTTGCGATGAAAAGGGGCTTGTTATCTGGGCAGAAATCCCCTATATTTCTCGCCATATGGAAGGCGGTTATGATAACACAATAAGCCAGATGAAAGAGCTTGTAGCCCAGAATTATAATCACGCTTCAATCTGCTTCTGGGGACTTTCCAACGAAATCACCATTGCAGGTGCAGATGACCCCCACCTTATTAAGAATCACAAGGATTTGAATAATCTTGTTCACGAAATGGACAAAACAAGGCTTACAACTATCGCAACTGTTACAATGTGCTCAATGGATAGCGAATATGTTCATATCAGTGATGTTCTTTCCTACAACCATTATTTCGGTTGGTACGGCGGTACAACAGATATGAACGGCAAATGGTTCGATGATTTCCATAAAAAATACCCCAATAAAGCAATCGGTTTGAGCGAATATGGCTGCGAAGCACTTGACTGGCACACATCAACTCCCACTCAGGGTGACTATACAGAAGAATATCAGGCATATTACCACGAAGAGCTTATTAAGCAGATTGCAGTTCGTCCTTATATCTGGGCAACTCATGTATGGAATATGTTTGACTTTGCTGCCGATGCTCGTGCAGAGGGCGGCGAAAACGGTATGAATCACAAGGGTCTTATGACCTTTGACCGTCAGTATAAAAAGGATGCTTTCTATGCTTATAAGGCTTGGCTCAATCCCGAGCCAATGGTTCATATCTGTTCAAAGAAATATATTGACAGAGTTGAGGATGTAACAAAGGTTACTGTTTATTCAAACTGTGATGAGGTTGAGCTTTTCCGTAATGGCGAAAGCGTTGGTAAACAGAAAAAAGGAGATTTTCCCTTCTTCTATTTTGAGGTTAAAAACGAGGGCACATCAACTCTTGAAGCAAAAGCAGGTGACCTTACAGACACTGCAACAATCAACAAGGTTGACACTCCAAACGAAGCTTACATAATGAAAGAAGAAAATCAGGTTATTAACTGGTTTGAAATCAATACACCTGTCGGCTATTATTCAATTAACGATACCATCGGTGACATTATGAGCACTCTTAAGGGTAAAATCGCTATGGTTAAGCTTCTTATGCTCTTCAAGAATGTTATGTCCCAAGGCTCAAAGGACGGTAAGCCTGAGGTTATGGGCTTCAGCTTCGGTAAAATCAATATGGCTATGATTAAGTCATTATTAGGAATGGTAAAAGGCTTTACAGTTAAGCGTACCTTCTCTATGACAGGAAACAAGTTCTCTAAAGAACAAATCCTCGAAGTAAATGCAATGCTTAATAAGATTAAGAAAAAATAAACAAACTCCCTACGGGGAGTTTATTTATTTTTAGCTCCCGGTCGCCAGATGTCAGAATTGTGACAACAGTTTCATTGTTCCGATTTTATTTATATATAAACAGGCAATTTTTATAATGAGAAGAACAATGCTGTTGTATGTTAAGCCTTCCTTCAAAGGAAGGTGGCACGGAAAATCTTAATTTTTCGTGACGGAAGGTTCTTTGTTGCAAAGCAACATTCCGCCAAAGGTGGAACTGTAGCAAAGTTGTTTTTCTTAATTTGCATATTCAGTGGCATAGGCAAGCCAGAGTATTGCGAGCGGATTACAGTTGAAGCTTACGCTTCAATGACGCTTCTGCGGCATCGTCAAGAACCACCCACCGTTCCGCTAAACTTTATTTAAAATTTTTATAATAGGCTCGCTTTACACTTTGCCCCATTGATTTATGTATCAAAAGACGGTCCCCCCGCCTTTGAAGGCAGGCTCGGATTACAGTAAACTGTATTCAACCAAATTTATTTTTACAAATTTTGGAGCTAATAACTGGCGGCTGGTGACCGGCAGCTATTTTTTGCTTGCATTATCTTCCCCATACTTGTATAATAAAACAAGCAAAAAATTTGGATGTGATATTTTGGCAGAAATTCTTGCAACCGTTATGGCTGTGTTTGCCGTAATCGGCGCACTTGATAAAATATTCGGCAATCGCCTGAAACTCGGCGATGAATTTGAAAAGGGCATAATGACTTTGGGACCTCTTTCACTTTCAATGCTTGGTATGATGACAATTGCCCCTGCCCTTGCAGACTTGCTTTTACCTGTAATAACACCGGTTGCCAACCTTTTCGGCTTCGACCCAAGTGCTTTGGCAGGTATTCTCATTGCAAATGATATGGGTGGTGCAGCACTTGCGGATTCCGTTGCAACAGATTCTCTTTTAGGCTCTTTCCACGGACTTTGCGTTGCATCAATGCTGGGCGCGACAATTTCTTTCACAATCCCCGTGGCTCTCAGGTCATCAAAAAAGGAAAACCATAACGATGTTCTTTTAGGACTTCTCTGCGGTATCAGCACAATTCCCGTTGGCTGCTTCGTATCGGGGCTTGTAATGGGCATTTCTCCTTTTACTGTTTTAATAAACCTTGCCCCTGCCATTCTTATTTCCGTAATTATCATAATCGGACTTTTGAAATTCCCCGAAATCACAATAAAAATCTTTTCTGTTTTCGGGAAACTCATTTCAATTCTCATTACCTGCGGTCTTGCATTGGGAATCTTTCAGACTCTTACGGGTAAAACCATTCTCAAAAACACCGCACCGCTTATGGAAAGCGCCGCAACGGTTTTCACAATCTGTATAACTCTTGCAGGTACATTCCCTCTTATTGCAATAATATCAAAGCTTCTTAAAAAGCCGCTTTCAGCTTTGGGCAAAAAATTAGACCTTGATGACACCTCTGTTGTTGGTCTTATTGCAACCCTTGCAAACTCAATAGCCACAATGGAAAGTGCCGACAGAATGAATAGAAAAGGCAGAGTAATGAACCTTGCCTTTGCAGTTTCCGCCGCCTTCGTTTTCGGCGACCACCTTGCATTCACTCTCTCCTATAACGATGAGCATATTGTTCCCGTTATCATAGGAAAGCTTGTGGCAGGCTTCACCGCCCTTGTGGTTGCAGTTGTACTTGAGAAGAAAACAAAGAAATAAAAAATATAAAGAAGAATTTAGGAAAGCTTCTCTGAGAATTTCCTGAATTCTTTTTTATATTTATGAAAGTTGCCAGAAAATTTCGATGCGGTCACCATCGTCAAATTCCAGATACATCAATTCCACAAGGCGTATCGGTAGTAGAATTAATGTTGTGGTGATTTGTGCCTTCCTTCAAAGGAAGGTGGATTTTGACATACTTGTATGTCAAAAGACGGAAGGTTCTTTGTTGCAAAGCAACATTTCACCACAGGTGGAACTGTAAAGCAATTATTGTTCTGAATTTATAAATTCCGTGGTACAGGCAAGCCTGTACTTTACAATACATTGCAGTTTCACCTACGGTGAAATGACGCTCAAGTTTTCGCGTCAAGAACTCTCCACCGCCCAACTAACTTAACCTTTCATTTTAATACTTTACACGCTTAAAAATCCATTTATAATAATCACAAATGAAATGGCGGTCCCCCTCTCTTCGAAGAGAGGCAGAACCACCAAACACTTTTTTATTCTAAATCTACTAATTAAATACAGCAAGTAAATCTGTCAGTTTCTTTTGACATTGTTTTCTTAAAGTTTTAAATTCCAATATTAAACAATCTCTCAAACAACTGCTTAATTAAATTTATAAGCTTCACAAACCAATTCGCAGAAGTCTGAGTATTGCTATTGCTATGGTTACTTTCATTATAGGTAAATGTTCCTTCGTAGTTGCCTATACCCTCAACCGTAGTAACAATATCACCATTCTCATTGGTTTCTTTTGTTACAATAAAATCCTTACCCTCTTCAAGTGCAACACCTTCGTAGATAATTTCAACAGTATCGCCAAACATAAATTCAGCCTGCTTGATAGACCTTCTTGCAACCTTATAGGTAGCATTAATAACGCCATCGTAATTTCCTATAAGAGAAACTGTTATATTGTATTCCCCTGCATCGGTAAGCACCTGCTTATTCAAAACCTCATAATCCTGACCTTCAACAAGCTTTTGGGTTCCATTGGACACATAAATCTTAGGCTTAACCCCATTAGGACTATATGTTGCACTATCATTAAGCACCTGTATATTATCAATACCCTGTGGCAAAATGGTAAATTTAGCAGTTGCTGCAAGATGCTTAAAATCACCAAGACCTTTTACAATAGCTTTTGCCGAACCTGCATTAACATTATCTTTATAAGAAACACTATATTCAGAATCCTGAGTTAATTTTCTGTTATTGGCAGAAGCATTAACCTCAGGCTTTATTTCTTTACCTGTGTATTTCTGATTTTCTATGGGGTCAATAACAAGAGTTGTGTATTTAATGTTGTTTTCAGTTGCATAGGTCTGAGCATAAGAGCCCTCGTTGCAGTAAATAACAAGGTTTTCGTTAGCATTTTCAAAGGCATCATTACTGATTGATTTAACGCTGTCGGGGATAACAACAGCTTCAAGTGTAGGACAGTCGGCAAATGCCATAGAACCAATTTCTTCAACCTTACCACCGATAACAACAATTTCAAGCTCTTCGCAATATCGGAAGGTTTCTTCAACGATAGCGTTCATCCCTTCAGGGAAAACGACTTTTTTTACAGGGCAATAAAAAAATGCACAAGCACTTATATCTGTTATGCTGTTTGAGAAAACAACCTCTCTTAACTGTATGTTAAGATCAAAAGCACCCATTCCTATTTTCTTTAAATTTTCGGGAAACACAACACTCTCAAGATTAAGGCAAGCTCTAAATGATTCATCTCCTATTTCAAGCAAGCTGTCAGGAAAATCTATAGATGTAATGCTTACATTGATAAATGAGCCGTCAATAATTTCGAGACCTTCATTTAAAACTATTTCTTTAAAAGGATTATATCCAAATGCACCGCCAAGTCTTTTAATAGTTTTTGGAATAACAATCTTGGTAAGCTTATTTTCTGTAAAGCTTTTGTCAGGTATATTAGAAATCTTAATGTTTTCATCAAAATTTAATTCATTAAGACCTAATTTGTTAGCTGCATATTCCTGAATTTCTGTAACACCGGCACCGAGATTTAAAACTGAAAGCTTGATATTTTGAAGTGCATTTGAGCGAAGCACAGAGTCGGTTACAGTCAACTCATTTAATGTATAGGGTATATATACCCTCAAGGTATACATTTCATCATTGTATTTCTGCTCAACCAGATATCCTGATGATTGGTTATCGAACCAATAACCAAAAAGAGCCTCTTTTGTATCAGTTTCAACATTTCTGCTTTCACCAATAAAAGGAACGGTTAATTTTTTTAGGTTCCCTAACCCTGTAAACGCGTCCTCGCTGATTATGGTTACACTATCGGGAACAACAATTTCTTCTAACAGTATGCAACCATTAAAAGCATCGCTATCTATTTTTTCAAGACCATCAGGTAAAACAATACTTTTTACTCTTGTTTTACCTGCAAAAGCTTTACCAATTTGCTTTACACCTTCAGGCACAATAACTTTTGTGTCTGTACCTGAGTAAGCCAAAAGTGTTCCATCTGCACCCATGTGAAAATCCTTGTATGCCTCTTCGGGATATCCATCTTCAGGATATTCCATCGTTCTTTCGTATTCAGTAACTGTAAAAGCATACCAATCAATTTGAGGCTCAATTTCCGGTAAGGCTACATCAATTAAATTTCTGCACCAGCTAAAAGCAAATGCACCAATTGATTCAACACTGTCAGGAATAACAATGCTTGTAATATTCTGGCAGTTTCCAAAAGACCAAACGCCTATTTTTTTCAAGCCCTGCGGAAATTCAATACTGCTGAACACACAATTTTCAAAAGCCTCTGCATCTATTTCAGTAACATTTTCAGGAATAACAAATTCTTCTAATTCAGTACAAGAGAAGAACGCGAATTCACCGACTCTTGTAATTTTATCCGTATTCTCAAAAACAACGGCTTCAAGAGCCTTGCAATTTTTTGCAAAATTATCAGGGTATTCTGTTGCTTCAACAGTATCTTTTACGATTATGTTTTCTATTTTTTCTGCATTTTCAAAATTACTTTCGTTGATTTGCTTTGTAATAGTCACAGTTTTCAATGTTTGGGGCAAGTAATAGGTTCTTTTACTTATAGAGTCCCAAGTAGCATAAGAACCGGTCCACTCTTCATCACCAAACATATAGCCGATATGATAGCAATATCTTTCATCATAATCTGCACCATTTGGTCCTGTTCCGAGAAATGGTGTTGTTAGGCTTTTTATTTTCGTACCACTAAAAGCACCTATACCAACCTTTTGAATTGTATCAGGTAAAATTAAATCCGAATTATTAAAACCGGAACAGTTTTTAAAAGCATTTTCGCTTATTTCAACTATTCCATTAGGAACACTTAAATTTTCTAAGGCATTACATTTTTCAAAAGCAGCCTCACCAATCACCTTAATAGAATCAGGTAAATTGATTTCCTTAAGCTTTACACACTCATAGAAAGCCCATTTTCCTATTTCTGTTATAGTATCAGGCAGCTCAATCCTTTCAATGTTTTTAAACTGTCCCAAAGCTCGTTCACCGATAGAGGTGATACCATCTTCAATTATAACATTCTTGCAGCTATTATATAGTGTCAAAACGAACTCTTCTGTATGGGTATATTCCGTTGTCAACGCCCCTGTACCACTTATAGTTACTGTTTCACCATCAAAACTCCAGGTTATTCTGTCATCTGTTTCGCCGGCAAAGGTTATTGTATTTAAAGGTGCCATGCTCAACAATATTACTATTGTTAAAAATATTGCTAATTTTTTTCTAAATGTATTATTCATAATCACGCCTCCTTAAGCCTGTGGAATGAATTGAAAGCTGCAACCACCATATTCAACTATTGCAACATCAGCTTCAAAATCCTCGGAATATACTATATTTACAGTATATTCCCCTTTGGGAATTTCCTTTTCCGTGCCGTCGCTGTAAACGGCAAAAACAGTCATACTGTGAGTATTATATCCGCCATTGAAATTCCCATAAATTGAATTAAGAGTTACAGGATTTTTATTTTTCTCTGAACGGACATTTACATAAATGCTCGTATACATATTCTCATAAGTAATGGTGATTTTGGTCCTGCCGTTTTTATCGGGCTTGCCGATTTCAACATCACATTCATCAATGGGAACGACCTTTTCATTACTATCAGAATAATTGACTTTTACAAATACCTGACTAAGATTAATTTGCGATACATCTGTATATTCTGTTCTGAAGTCGGGTGGCAATATTGCTCTGACCTTACAAACATCAGGTATAGGTCTTGTAATATTGGGTGGTGTTATTTCCGTTATCTGATTTTCTGTTGTTAAAGGAACGGAGCTTGTTATTTCATTGTTACCAGATGTTGTGTTTTCTTTTTCAGCTTCAGTCGTCTTCTCTTTTTGAGTAGTTTCTGTCTGAGTACTTGTTGCCGAATGCTCATAGATATTAAAGATATTATCTAAAAAGCTGTTGGGCTTCAATGAACCTTGAGCATTTTGGTTTGTAAGCTTTACTGATGTTACCGCACACAAAACTGCAACCGCCGCACAAGCAACTGAAGCACTATAAACGCTTCTTAATTTTCTATTGTGTTGCTTTATAATTCTTTCAACACCCAAAAAAGCTTTATACTCTTCGGATTTTTCGCCGTCAAGTACATTTTGCAAATTTTCAATTGCAACACAGCAATCGTCTATCAAATCTGCATTCATTTCTTCAATATCTTTAGAAAGCTCTTCTTTAATGATTTCTTCCAATTCACCTATAAGAGAAGAATAAAACAAATCGTCATTTATATTCTGTTTTGTAAGAAATTTTTCAACTGCAATTTTCATCTGAAATCTTCTCCTTTCATTTCTTCTGCTACCATTTCTTTTACCTTTTGCCTTAATCGTGACAAACGCTTTGCGGCGGCATCAAAAGAAATATTTAATTCTTCCGCAATTTCTGCAATAGATTTTTCATCGGTGTATTTAAGCTTATAAATAAGCTGTTCTTTTTCATCAAGAATACTGATAATCTTTTCGGCAAAAGAATCAAAATCAATGTTACTGCAATCAATGACTTCTGTTGCAGAAAGACTTTCTGCCAACTCATCCAAAGATACAATATTATTAGCTTTTTTATCTTGTCTCCATTGAGTTTTTATCAGATTATCTGCAATTTTATAAAGGAAAGCACCTGTATTCC
>SVOP01000056.1 GCA_015066325.1 Oscillospiraceae bacterium | reverse complement strand
GATTATTTTAACGGCAATTTGACAACCGCTTTGAACATATCTCCGTCAATTTCAATATTGAAAATACCGTTCTGAAGCTCTGCAAAGCTCCTTGCTATTGAAAGACCGAGACCACTACCGTCTGTTGTTCTTGAATTGTCACCGCGAACAAATCTTTCTGTAAGTTCGTCAGGGTCAATGTTAAGTTTATCTCGGCTTATGTTTTTTATTTCGAAAACACCGTAGTCGTTTTCTTTGTAAACATCAACATAAACCCTTGTTCCCGCAAGGGAATATTTTTTTGCGTTTGAGAAAAGGTTGTCAATAATTCTGAAGGTGTGCTGACTATCAGCACTTACAATTATTCCCTTATCTCGTTCAGTAAGAATAACATCAAGACCTGCGTTTTCGAGCACATCGCTGTTTTCACCAACTGCCTGAAGAGCCATTTCATTGAGATTAACCTGAGCTACGTTCATTTTGATGTTACCAGAATTAGCCTTGCTTGCCTCGGTCAAATCCTCAATAAGTCTTTTTAACTTCTTTGATTTTTTATCAAGAATTTCAATGTATTTTCTTTCTTCCTCGCCCTCAATATTTCCCATTTTAAGAAGAGAAACATAGTTGATAATAGAGGTGAGCGGAGTTTTTAAATCGTGAGAAACATTTGTTATAAGCTCGGTTTTTAGGTGTTCACCCTTAATCGCCTCATTGATAGCATTTTCAATTCCATCTCGACAAGCACTTAAGTCAGATGCAAAGGGTCTTAAAGGTTTAATATAGTTTTTGGTATTGATAACTGTTTTATAGTTACCGTTTCTTATTTCTTCCGCTACCTTTGCAAGCCTTACAACATCGCTTACATAAAGCAAAGCATAAACAAGAGCTGAAGAATTGAAAATTACAAGACCTATAATTGATATAGGGAACAAAGAACCAAAAGCAAATAAATAAAAGAAAACATTTATAGCCACATAACCTACAAAGAAAAGAATTGTCTGAGTTTTAATTCTTCTTTTTATTTGTTCGGGGCTTAACTCCTTTTCTGTAGCTTTGCTTTTTGCTTTTTCTTTTGCTTTTTTTATACCGCTTTTAATTTTGCGGATAAGGAAAATTGTTATGAATCTGTTTCCTAAGGCTTTTGCCTTAACATTTCTTACAATATAAAGCACAAAGCTTAAAAGGAAAAGGGTAATAAGAGCAAATCCGAGACCAATTGCATTGCGGATAAAAGCAGGCGTTAATAACCATTGCAGACCGGGATATTGTTGCCTGATTTCTTCGGGGAAAAAGTCAATAAATGCTAAGGTGCCAACACCGAAGCCTACCGCACCGACAAGAGCAACAGTAAATGCAAGATAGAGCACGAACGGAACCTTATCATTAAAAGCTAATTTAACACTACCATCTTTTTGTCTTCCGCTTATAATGCAGCAACCCACAAAGCAGATGAGTGAAAGGACAGCAAATATTATAGTGAAATATAAATAAGTATCGCAATCAGTATCAGACAGAGAGTTGTAGGTTTGTACAATCTGGTAATAGGCATCACCCTCTGCTGGTACAAGTGTTTCACCGCCTATTTTCAGATATAAGGAATAACCCTTAAAATAATCAAGAAGATAGCTTTCTGTGAGTGATGTATCTGCAAGAAATCCTGTTTCTGATAAGAATTTTAAAAGATTTGTTGAACGATTTATGGGATTGGGTTGAGAAAAAAGATTTTTTCCGTCAAATTCAATATGGAAGATATCATTATAATCAAGATTTTTTATAAAGTCTTTCCTATCAGCTTTTTCAACATTTGAAATGCTTTTACCGCTTTTATTGTTTTTTAGAATAAATTTAACATTTTTTAATTCGTTCAGTCTGGCAGTGTTTTCTACAAAATCTTCATAATAGCTTTCGTGAAGATATTCTTTAGCCTCAAACTGAATATCGTCTCTTATCTGTTCCTCGTTTATTGCATTATCAACAATGTTGAAAATAGCAGTTCTCAATTGTTGGTATTTGTAATTCCAATCAGAAAAGGATTTATATTCATCCTTTAAGGCAAAAAGCTCTTCATCATTAGTAGGGAGGATAATGTCGTTATCGTATTCATCATTATATACAACATAAGTAACCTGTTCCGAATATTCACCTTCATAGTAATAATCGTTGTAATAATCATAGAATACGGTTGCATCAACATAGTCCTCTATTTCATCAAAATAAACATAACCGTTTTCTTCTATTTCGTAAATACCGTTTTTGGTTTCAATAATATCAGGGCGAAGCTTTTTTAATTCCTGAATTACATTAAATAGCTTTACCGCTCTTTCTTCTTTTTGGTTATATTCTTCGATTATTTTTTTTGCTTTATCTGTTTTCAGATATTCCTTTTCGCTTAAATCCTCTTCATAAATTTCCGTAGCTTCTTTTAGTGCGGAAATATCTCTTACTGTGTTCCTGATTTCATTTGCAAAAGCCGGAGTGCTTTTGATATCGTTTGTTGTATCAGCATAAAACACAGCTTTTCTTAAATAAGATAGCGCATTAACACCTGTAAAAAACGCAAATATGATTGTCAGAAGCACCGCTACCAATTTTATGAGCGGATGATATTTAGAGTTTTTCAATTTTGTATCCAATGCCCCACACCACCTTTAAATATTTTGGCTCCTTCGGGTTAATCTCGATTTTTTCGCGTATGCGTCTGATGTGAACAGTAACGGTTTTATCGCCAACCATACAGGGTTCACCCCATACTGCTTCATAAATCTGTGTTGTGGAAAGAATGCAACCTAAATTTTTCATAAGATGCTCCACAATGCCGTATTCCGTTGCAGTAAGCTTAACGGGTTCCCCGTCAACAGTTACCTCGTGGGCAACTGTATCAACCGAAAGACCTCCGTTCACAATAACGCCTTGCTTCTTTTCGAGACTACCGAGAGAGCAGTATCGCCGTATCTGGCTTTTAACTCTTGCAGTAAGCTCAAGGGGGTTAAAGGGTTTTGTAACGTAATCATCTGCACCAAAGCCGAGACCTGTGATTTTATCGGTATCTTCGCTTTTGGCGGAAAGAAGAATGATTGGTATGTTCTTTGATTTCCTGATTTCCAGAGTTGTCTGCAGACCGTCAAGCTCAGGCATCATAATATCAAGAACAATGCAATGAATCTCGTTTTCTTCAATGATTTTCAGAGCCTCTCTGCCGTTGGTGGCAAGAAAGGGCTTGTAGCCCTCCATATTAAGATAAATTTCAATGGAGTTAAGAATAGCTATATCATCATCGCAAATAAGAACGTTATACATCATTTTACCCCCTGTTTTTCTTATCGCACCTTTATTCTAAGATGGGTATATTACAAAATAATAAATAAAATTATTACAAAAATCTTAAGAAATAAAAGAAAAAATCTTTTTTCGTCTTTTTTCTATTAATTAGTTTTAATTATAACAGAAAACAATATAAAAGTACAACGGAATACGACTCTTTTTTCTGATGCTTGTCCGTAAAATAAAGGTAACTATTTTTAGGGAGATTTTTTATGAGCGTAAAAGTTGCAGAGCATGTGGGGAAACGCAGATGGGAGAAAACTAAAAACAGAGAATTTATAAGCTTTTTGATAAGGCATGCTGTAACCTTTGTTTTAGGATTTTTATTCAGCTTGGCAGGCTTTAACAAGGAGTTTTCACCATTCGGGGTTGCTTTTTGCGGTAGCGTACCAAAGGATTTAACAATAACTGCCGCTTTAGGTGCAACTGTTGGTTGGTTTTTCAGCCTTGATTCCGTTTCAGCCTTGCGCTATACCTCGGCAGTTCTGGCGCTATGCGTTATAATGAGCGCCTTAAAACCCTTCAGGCAAATCCGTGATAATGCAGTAACACCATTGATAACGGTTTTTATCTGCCTTTTCGTTACGGGACTTGCCATTGTTTTTGCAGAGGATGTGACCGCTCTTTCCTTGCTTCTTTCCTTTGCAGAGGGGGCAATTGGTGCGGCAACGGCATATTTGCTCTTTAAAAGTCAATGCGTTTTGTCTTTAAAGGGCGGTCTTACAATGCTCACCTCAAAGGAAGCAACAGCAGTAATAATAAGCGTCATGCTACTACTTCTTTCCGTAAGGAAGGTGGATTTATTTGGCATTCATCCTGCTAACATTATCACAACATTTTTAATTCTCGTTTGTGCCTTTTATTGCAAAGAAGCAGGGGGAGCTATTGTGGGTATCTGTGGGGGTTTGACAACTGCTTTAGGAAGCTCTGATATTTTGTTCCTGAGTTTCTATTCCTTTGGCGGACTTTTAGCAGGGGTGTTTTCCACCTACGGAAGAATTGCATCCTTTTTATCATTTGCTTTTTCGGGTATTGCTATAACAGTTGTTTCCTTTGAAAACACAGCATTACCCACGATGTTGTTTGAAACTGCAGTTGCAGGTGTATTGTTTTTTGTTATAACCAATCTTTTTGATGAAAGAATTAGAACAATTCTGAAACCTAATGTAACCTCACCTATAATTGATACTGTAAAAAATGATATATTCAGTAAATTAAAATATGCCTCGAAAACCTCTGCTGAAATATGCGCATCTCTTACAAGTGTAAGCGACGCTTTAAGTAAATCCGAAAAAGCTGAAATCGGAATTGTCAGCAAAAAAGCAAAAGAGCGGGTTTGCGGTTCTTGTGGCCTTTATGATGTTTGTTGGAAAGAAAAAGGGGAGGAAACCCAAGATATATTCAACACTCTTTTGACTATGAAAAAAGAGGGAATACATCTCGAATACAGAACAGTGCCCCAACAGTTTGCCGCAAAATGCATCAGGACAGAAAATGTAAGCAGCTGCTTTAATAAATTGTATAGTGAATATAAAACACGAGAGCGTTTCCAAAAGCGATTTAATGAAATGCATAAATTAGCCTCGGAGCAGTTTGTGAATGTTTCATCGCTTCTTGATTCTCTTTGCAGTAAAATTGATGAAGAAATACGCTTCGATATAGACTGCGCCAACCGAGTAAAAGCTGCCGCAGTCACTTGCGGTTTTGAAAATGTTGATTGCTGTGCTTTTATAAATTCAATGGAAAAGGAGACTATTGAATTAAAGGTTAAGCCTATAAAAACAAAATTGGATTTGAGTTCTTTGAGCACCCAAATCGGTATAATTGCCGATAGAAAATTTGAATTACCTTTAATTGAACGAAATGAGAATTACACAAAAATTACTTATAAAGAAAAATCAGATTATAAAATTGTCAGCTCGGGAATTCAGCTTTGTGCAAAAGGGGAACGATTCTCGGGTGATACCTTCACAACCTTTGAAGATAGTGACGGAATATTTTATGCGGTAATTTGCGATGGTATGGGAACGGGAACAAAAGCTGCTCTTTCATCGGGCCTTGCAGTAACTCTTTTGGAAAAACTCATAAAAGCAGGCTTCGGAATAAAAGCATCGATTAATACTGTTAATACATCTTTAATTTCAAGGTCAGGAGAAGAATGCTCCGTAACCCTTGATTTAACTGCAGTTGACCTTTTTACAGGGCATGTGGAGTTCTATAAATGCGGTGCTTCAAATACAGTTGTAAGGAAGAACGGTAAAATTCTTGATGTTGGTTTCTCTTCCTTACCTTTAGGTATTTTGAATGATATAGAAATCAGTTGCGGAACGGGAACGCTATCCTTCGGTGATGTTCTTGTTATGTCCTCGGATGGTGTGAGAGAAGAGGAGATGCCGTTTTTACAAAAAGAACTGAAAGCTTTTTCAGGTGGTAATGTGAGGGGGTTCACAACAGAGCTTTGTGAAAATATTCGCCGTCTTCAGCCTGAAAAGCAGGACGATTTAACAGTTTTAACTTTAGCTATAACAAAGAATGAGTGATTATATGTATAAATTTACAGGGTTTACCCAGAGTGCAAATAACGCCCTTAATTATTCTATTGAAGCAGCAGAAAATTTAGGCCACACATACATCGGTAGTGAGCATATTTTATTGGGGCTTTTGTCGGATTCAAGGATGGTTTCTGCTTCAATTTTAGGGGGTAAAAAAGTTACATTAAAGAAAGCTGAGGAACAAATCAGAAGCGTTGTAGGGGTGGGCTTACCAACAACGCTTACTCCCGATGATATAACTCCCCGTTGCAGAAAAATTATTGAAAATGCTCTTGCTTTAGGAAGAAATGCTCCTTTAGGAGAATCGGGAACGCAGCAGCTTTTAATTTCATTGCTAAGAGAGCCTCAATGTGCAGGGTGCAAAATTTTAAATTCGCTCGGTGTTGCATCCTATGATATAAGTGCAGACGCTTTAAATTCAAATGATGTTACCGATAACAAAAACACTAAAGGCTCAGATCATAAAAAAACAATGATCGGCAAATACGGTAAGGATTTAACCGAGCTTGCAGAAAATGGCGGGATTGATCCTGTAATAGGCAGAAATAAGGAAATAAGCAGAGTTGTAGAAATTCTTTGCCGAAGAACAAAAAACAACCCTTGCTTAATAGGCGAGCCCGGAGTTGGTAAAACTGCAGTTGCAGAGGGTCTTGCCTTGCAGATTGCAAACGGCAATGTTCCCGAGCTTTTGAAAAGCAAAAGAATTATCAGTGTTGATTTAACCTGTATGGTTGCGGGAACAAAATATCGAGGGGATTTTGAAGAACGCATAAAAAGCATAATTGACGAGGTCTGTGCCGATGGTAATATAATTCTGTTTATTGATGAGCTTCATAATATTGTAGGTGCCGGCTCTGCTGAGGGGGCAGTTGATGCGGCAAATATTTTAAAGCCCTCTCTTGCAAGAGGCGAATTGCAGGTTGTTGGCGCAACAACAATTGATGAATATAGAAAATACATTGAAAAAGATGCAGCTTTGGAAAGGCGTTTTCAAACTGTCAGCGTTGATGAACCTGACAGAGAAACAACAATTTTAATGCTTCGAGGTCTTAAAGAGTGTTATGAAAAACACCACGGAGTAAAAATCAGCGATGACGCTATAAATGCGGCGGTGGATTTAAGCGAGCGTTACATCACAGACAGATTTTTGCCTGACAAGGCAATCGATTTGATTGATGAAGCCTCTTCAAAAATTCGTCTGAAAAGCTATACTCCGCCTGCACATATAAGAGAGCTTGAAAACAGACTTAAAGAAATCTGCTCTCAAAAGCATCAGGCGATTGAAAAGCAGAACTTTGAAAAAGCGGCAACCCTTCGTGATAAAGAAAAAGAAGTAACAAGTCTTTTAAGAGTAAAAACACAACAATGGAAAGATACTGCCAAAACAGAAATAAAAACCATTACAGGAGAACATATTGCCGATGTTGTTTCTGCATGGACGGGTGTTCCCGTTTCACAATTAACTGAGGAGGAAAGTCAGAAACTCCTAAAGCTCGAAGATTTTCTTCACAAAAGAATAGTAGGACAGGAGGAAGCGGTTAAAGCAGTTTCCAAAGCCGTAAGGCGAGGTCGCTCAGCCTTTAAAAATCCCAAGAGACCAATCGGTTCGTTTTTGTTTTTAGGTCCAACGGGAGTCGGTAAAACCGAGCTTACGAAAGCACTTGCAGAAAGCCTTTTCGGCTCAGAACAGCAAATTATAAGAATTGATATGTCTGAATATATGGAAAAGCATTCAGTTTCCCGTCTTGTCGGCTCTCCACCCGGTTATGTTGGCTATGAAGAGGGCGGACAGCTTACAGAAAAAGTAAGGCGAAGCCCATATTCAATCGTTCTTTTTGATGAAATAGAAAAGGCGGATAACGATGTTTTTAATATTCTTTTGCAAATAATGGAGGATGGAGTTTTAACCGATTCCAACGGTAAAAAAGCAGACTTCAAAAACTGTGTTGTTATAATGACCTCCAATATCGGTGCAGAATTAATTTCAAACAATAAAAGTGCAATGGGATTTGCAGGTGAGAGTGCTGAAAAAGGGCGTAAAGAGAGAATTAAAAATCTTGTAAATGAAGAAATAAAAAAATTCTTTAAGCCCGAATTTATAAACAGGATTGATGAAATTATTATTTTTGATTCTCTTAATGAAAACGAAATAAAAGAAATTGCAAGGCGTATGCTTAACGAGCTTCAAAAAAGATGTGTTAACGGCGGTGTTGAAATAAGTTTTGATGAAAGCATTGTAGAAGCAGTTTCCCAAAAAGGCTTTGATACGATTTACGGTGCGAGACCTTTAAGAAGAGCAGTAACCTCAATGGTTGAGGATGCCCTTGCAGAAAAATATCTTGTAGGTGAGTTTAAAGACAAGGCTTCCGTTGTTTGCAGATGGGACGGAGAAAAGATAACTTTATCATAAAACAGAAGGAAACAATGGGGAGGCCCGTTGTTTTCTTTTTCCATTTTATTGACTTTTCTTGCTTGTAATAATATAATATATAATTGATTTACTATTTATTAAAAGGAGAGGTGTTTGTGAAAAGATTTGTTTCAGTGTTGTTAACATTAGTTATGTGCATAAGCTTGTCCGTAAGCTTAACAACAACTGCTTCTGCCGGTCTTTTTGATGGTGTTGAAACCGGTCAGATGCAGGATACCTCTTTTGATGGTGGCGGAACAATATATTGGGAATTTTCATATAACACCTTAAAAGGTACCGCTTCTTTGAGATTAAGCGGTGATGGCTATATGCCCAACGGAACCGACCAGAGTTGGTTGATGGTTCAACAACAAAAGCAGTGCTATATTACTGAGCTTGTTATTGAAGAGGGCGTGAAAAGCATTATGGAGGGTGCTTTTTATGGTGAAGAAAAATTAAAATATGTAACGCTTCCCTCAACACTTGAGTTTATTGGTGACTCTGCTTTTGCGGATACTGCTGTTGAATTTGTAACACTTCCTAAAAATCTTCGGGATTTTAACGGAACAATTTTTAACACTCAGAGCTTTACTCAATATAGCGTAAGTCCTGAAAACCCTTATTACAAAGCTATTGATGGTGTTGTATATTCCAAGGATTTAACAAGGCTTGTTGCATACCCGATAGGTAGATTTTCGGATGGCGGTGCAAATAATTTTAAAATCCCCGAAACTGTTACGGAAATCAGCAGCTATGCTTTTTTGAATTGCCAACACAGCTCTTTTAAAATCCCCGGAACAGTAAAAGATATTCAATATCAGGCATTTGCAGGGAACACAAATCTTTCATCAATTGATATTGAAAACGGTGTTGAGAAAATTTATGATAACGCTTTCTTGGCTTGTAATAATCTTTCTTCAATCCATTTGCCAACATCGGTTAATTATATAGGCTATTGTGCAATAGGCTTCGGCTATGCTTTTGATTTTGAAGGGCTTTCCTTTATGCTTGACCAAAAAGGAATAGAACACGAAAAGGTAACAGAAGAAAATGCTGTTTACTATGCTTCTTTAACAGGATTTTCTCTTGATTGCTTTATAATTTGTGTTGTAAACGAGAACACCAAAATATACGCTCCTACAAATTCTGCAGGGCATAATTACTGCAAGATGTTTGGTGTTGAATATCGTTCATCCCAGGCAATAACACCCAAGCTTATTTCTGCAAAGCAAGCTCAAACAGGCGTTAAAATTAAGTGGACATATTCTTCCGATGCCGATGGTTACTATATTTATCGCAAAAATAAATCAGGCGATTATGAGAAAATTGCAACAATAAGCGATAAAAACAAAACTGATTATACTGATCAAAAAGCATATCCGTCTTATAAAAATACATACACAGTAAAAGCCTATAACACAAATGGTGTAAGCAGATATTTTACAAAAGGTGTTTCGGCTTATTATATACCCACACCAAAGCTTGAATCTGCAAAGAACACTGTAAGTGGAATTAAGGTTTCCTGGAAAAAGGTTTCAACTGCTACTAACTATAACATCTATAGAAAGCAAGAGGGTGAAACCTATTGGGAGCATATCGGCAGTACTAAAAAATCACGGCTCTATTTTGTAGATAAAGACGTTGTGAATTCAGAAAAATATCAATACACAGTCCGTGCTTATGATTCAAACAGTGTCAGCGAATATAATACAGATGGTGTTGGTGCAAAACGTGTTGATGCACCAAAGATTTCTTCCTTTAAAAATATCACCGGCGGAGTATATTTAAAATGGGAAAAGGTTTCTGGAGCGAGTTCTTATCGTGTTTACAGAAAAACTGAAAATGGTAGTTGGAAGCTTATCAAGAAGCTTAATAACAAAACCTTTAAATATACTGATTCAGATGTAAAGAGCGGTGTTAAATACAGTTATGCAGTTAAAGCTGTGAGCTCAGGCACATTAAGCGGATATTATACCAAAACAATCGAATATCTTAAAAAACCCGTTATCAGCAGTGCAAAAAGCACTAAATCGGGTATAACAATCAATTATTCTAAAACCGTAGGTGCAGACGGATACCGTATTTACAGGCGGTTACGCGGTGAGGATGAGTGGACAAGAATTGCTACCGTTAAAGGTGCATCTAACCGCTCCTATAAAGATACAACCGCTAAAAAAGGAAAAACCTATTATTATACAGTAAGAGCCTACAGCGGTTCTTATAAAAGCGCTTATGATAGTAAACTCGGTTATAAAATAAAGGACAAATATTAATATGTTTGATTTTTTGAAAAAGAAAAAAGAACCTCAGGGCTATGTTCATAAGCCTCGAGATTTCGACAGAGACGAAAGAATAGAAATACAAAAAATTGTTTCGTCAATCCCTGTAACAAGAAAGCTACTTTCGCAGGATTTGCTTATAACAGCAATTAATAACTATGTTGTGAAAAATATTAAAATCGGTTCAACTGCCGCAAGAAATGTTAACACAACAAAATATCCTCAGGTGTTTTTCAGCTCCTTTAAGGATTTGATTGAAAGTACCGAAAATCTTATGAAAATTGAGCCTTATTGGCGATTTGAGGGTAATGGACCAACGGACCAGATGAATGATTTAAACGAGCGAAAAGACCGGATTATCCGTGGCTTTATAAATGAGTCCTTCAATGATTTGGTTAAGCAAATCGAGGCTCAACGCAGTCCTGCAAAAAAGCAGAAGCTTTTTGATGATTATCAGAATTCGCTGATTAATCATATTGATATCTGCGGTGAAGAAAATTTTGAGTTCTTCAAAAACCTTTGCCGAGAAAAATTAAATATTCAGGAATAAATAAAATTTACAATATAAGGGAGAAAGAAAAAATGGCTTACCTTACCGACATTGAAATTGCACAGAGTTGTAAAATGAAACCTATCACCGAAATCGCTGAAAAAGCTGGTGTGGGAAAAGAGTACCTTGAACCTTACGGCTGGTACAAGGCAAAAATTGATTTATCTTATCTTAAAAAGAGCGAAAAGCAAGGCAAGCTTGTTCTTGTTACCGCTATCACTCCCACACCTGCAGGTGAGGGTAAAACAACAACTACAATCGGTCTTGCAGATGCAATGAACCTTTGCGGTTATAACACCTGCGTTGCTCTTCGTGAGCCCTCTCTTGGTCCCGTTTTCGGTGTTAAGGGCGGTGCTGCAGGTGGCGGATATGCTCAGGTTGTTCCTATGGAAGACATTAACCTTCACTTTACAGGTGACTTCCACGCAATCGGTGCTGCAAACAACCTTCTTGCTGCTATGCTTGATAACCATATTCAGCAGGGTAATGCTCTCGGTATTGATGTTAAACGTATCACATGGAAGCGTTGCGTTGATATGAATGACCGTCAGCTTCGTAATATCGTTGATGGTCTTGGCGGAAGAATGCAGGGCGTTCCTCGTGAAGACGGTTTTGATATTACAGTTGCAAGTGAAATTATGGCTGTTTTCTGCCTTGCAACATCTGTTACAGACCTTAAAGAAAGACTTGCAAGAATTGTTGTTGCCTATGATTATTCAGGCAAACCTGTTACTTGCGGCGATATTAAGGCTCAGGGCGCAATGACCGCTCTTCTTGTTGATGCGGTTAAGCCTAACCTTGTTCAGACTCTTGAGGGTACACCTGCTTTCGTTCACGGCGGACCTTTCGCAAATATTGCTCACGGATGTAATACAGTTCTTGCAACAAAAATGGCAATGAGCACTGCAGATTATGCTATTACAGAAGCAGGCTTCGGTGCTGACCTCGGTGCAGAAAAATTCCTTGACATTAAATGTCGTGCAGCAGGAATTAAACCCAATGCAGTTGTAGTTGTTGCAACAGTTAGAGCACTTAAGATGCACGGTGGTCTTAAGAAAGACCA
>SVOP01000055.1 GCA_015066325.1 Oscillospiraceae bacterium | reverse complement strand
TCTGTTTTATGGCATCTGAATCTGCAGGTGCATTTTCCGTGAGGATAATGCAGGCAACATCTGCAAGAACAGCAACACCTATTGAGGTTACATTACCCATAACCGTAAGCCAGGCATCGCCCTCTTCGGCTCTTGACATAACCCAGCTTAAAAGGTCACCACAGTAACAGCCGGTAACATTTTTGGTTTCGGCAAGAGCTTCGTTGCATATATATTGTAAATTCAATTTTTCTTTTAAATCTTTTACTGTCATTTGGTTAATCGTCCTTTTTTTCTCTGAATGGTGCAGGAATAAAGCGGTCAAGACTTTCATCACTATCAATTTCCTGCAGCTCTTCTCTTGCCCTGAAAACGCAGTCATGCTCTGTTGTGTAGCCTTTAACAATATCTTCTGCCAAAGCGCGACAGCTTGGTGCACCGCAGGTACCACAGTCAAGACCGGGGAATACCTTAAGCAGCTCTTTCATTCTGTTCATTCTTGCCATAGCTTCCGTTACATTGTCTGCAAGCTTCATAACATCATCGCAAGGCTCAACGGGGCTTGTGCAAAGAAGCTCTTGAGGAAGAACTCTGTTACCGAGATGGTTGCAGGAAATAGGACTGTATTTTCTCAGCTTCATAAGTCGGGATTTTGCGATAAAAGGGTTTTCGGAGGTAAGGCTACCACCAACGCAACCGCCCTGACAAGCGTTAAGCTCAATGAAATCAACGGAATCAAGTGTTCCGCGTTCAACCTCTTCGAGTATTTTCATACAGTTTTCTATGCCATCTGCTGCAAGAGCATTATCGTGGAGGGTGCCGGATGCTTCGCCACCACTTGTTGCCCAACCGATACCGATAACACCACTTTCGTGAAGAGCCTTTAACTCGTCAGAATTCTCGGTTTTTTCCATTGCTTTTAAAAGAAGGGGGTAAATATCGTTAATGGCTATTGCGCCGTCAACATGGGATTTTTCAATTCCGATAGGTTGCTTGATAGCTGTAACCTTGGCGGGGCAGGGTGTAATGAAAAATACGCCGATTTCTTCGGGCTTTAAGCCTGTTTTCTGAACTGCCTTGATTCTTGCAAGTCTTCCTGCTTCATCAACAGGCGCAGTAATAGGCATTATGTTATCTACAAGCTCAGGAAAGCATACTCTTATAAGCCTTACCACTGCAGGACAAGCAGAGGAAATTAACGGTCTTATATGAGTGTTTTCCTGCATATAAATTCTTGTTGCTTCAGAAATTAATTCTGCTGCTTTTGAAACCTCGAAAACGCTGTCAAAGCCAAGAGCAGGGAGAGCGTTAAGAATTATATTTACATCGTCAAGATTATTGAATTGTCCGTAAAGAGCAGGCGCAGGGAGAGCCACCTTGTACTTATAATCCTCAATCTGAGAAAGCACATCTCGGCTTGCATATTTTGCATGGTGGGGGCAAACACGAATGCATTCGCCACAGTCAATGCAACGCTCTTTTAAAATAACTGCCTTGCCGTTTCGCACACGGATTGCTTGTGTGGGGCAACGCTTTATGCAGTTGGTGCAGCCTCGGCATTTATCCTTATCAAGACGTACCGAGTGGAAATATGTATCCATAGCAATTCCTTTCGGTCGGATTATTTAACAAACACTTTAAGCTTAATTGTTGTTCCTTTTCCAACCTCTGTTTCTATAATCATTTCATCAGTATATTTTTTTATATTTGGAAGACCCATACCCGCACCAAAGCCCAATTGACGAACATTATCGGGTGCGGTTGAATAACCCTCCTGCATAGCAAGAGCTACATCGGGGATACCGGGGCCCTGGTCAGCAAGAACTATTGAAATGCACTCAGGTGTAATCTCAACATCAATTACACCGCCTCCGCCGTGTATAACTAAATTAATTTCACCTTCATAAACGGCAATGGCGACATTTCTTATAACTGATGTGGGGAAGCCCAGCTCTTTAAGATTTCTCTTGATTTTGCTTGAAGCCTCACCTGCACAGGTGAAATCGGTTCCGCTGACATCATAGTGTAAAGAAAGGAGCTCCATCAGATTCCGCTGCCTCCTTTTAGACCGTTTTTATAAAGAAGACCGCATGCAGTGAACATTTCAAGCTTTGTTCCCAAAAGAACAATATCTCTTTCAACGGCAAGCTCAATCATATCTTCATCAGGCTGCTTGCCACGAACAAAAACAATGCATTTCATATCCATCATTTCTGCAGTTCTTACAACCTGAGGATTAACAAGTCCGGAAAGAAGAACAGCCTGCTCCTTAACGTAAGCAAGAACATCGCTCATCATATCACTACCGCAAGCGGTGTGAACCTCGTTTTCAATATATTCCTCTCCGCAGATAAGCTCAGCATTAAGAATGGATTTAATTTCACTTATTTTCATATAAGGTCCCCCATAATTTGTAAAGAAATATCAATATACTATTTTATTGTAACACATAAACATTAAAAATTATATATAAAAAACCGAAGAAAGTTTTTACTTCTATTTGTGCAAAACAGAAAAATGTTAAAAAATTGTCAAAAAAAGTGAAAAAGTCGAAATTTGGTATAGACATCAAGGAGATTTCTGTGCTATAATTTCTATTGTATGTAAAGTGGTAAATTGCGATTTCGCGTTTACCCGCAACAAACACAATCTGAATGGAGGAAATCTAATGCTCAAGAAAATCAGCACAATACCTTTCAACGGTACACCTGAGCAGAAAGCAAAACTCGATGCAGTAATTGCAGAGTGCAAGGATGACAAAAGTCAGCTTATGCACGTAATGCAGGAGGCACAAGGTATCTATGGTTACCTTCCTCGTGAAGTGCAGGTAATGATTGCAGAGGGTATGGACATTCCCTTGGAGAAAATTTACGGCGTAGCAACATTCTACGCTCAGTTCTCTCTTTCTCCTAAAGGCGAATATGACATTTCAGTTTGCCTTGGTACTGCTTGTTACGTTAAAGGTGCTCAGCCCATTATCGACAAAATCAGTGAAATCCTCGGAATTGAACCCGGTGAATGTACTGCAGACGGTAAATTCTCTCTTGAAGAGTGCCGTTGTATCGGTGCTTGCGGTCTTGCTCCCGTTTTCACAATCAATGGTGAAGTTTACGGCAAAATTACCGCAGACGATATTCCCGGAATTCTTGCTAAATATATGAACTAAGCGTTATGCGCGAACTATCATTAAATGTTCTCGATATTGCCCAGAATTCCACTGCTGCAGGAGCATCTCTCACAGAGATACTTGTAAAAGAGGATACTGAAGAGAAAACTCTTCTTATTGGTATCTATGATAACGGCAAGGGAATGACACCCGAGCAGGTTGAAAATGTAAAGGACCCGTTTTTTACAACCCGAACAACAAGAAAGGTTGGTATGGGAATACCGCTTTTCAAATTGGCGGCGGAGCAAACGGGCGGAAGCTTTACAATAACCTCTCAGGTAGGCGTTGGAACAAGGGTTGATGCTCTTTTTAAAACAGATAGTATCGACTTTACTCCCTTGGGTGATATGGCATCCACAATAGCAACTATTGTGAGTATGAATGAGGACAAAGATTTCGTTTATACCCGTAGCATTGACGGGAAAGAGTTCACATTTAAATCTGCTGATATAAAATTAATCCTTGACGGAGTTCCCTTATCAGAGCCATCCGTTATGAGTTGGATTGAAGATTATATTACAGAAAACACCTTATCAATTGAAAGGAACGAATGATATGAAATCACTTGAAGAGTTACTTGCTATAAAAGAAAAAGCACAGGCTCAGATGGCTGCTCGTGACGCTGACGGTAACGACGGTATCAGAGTTGTTGTTGGTATGGCAACCTGCGGTATCGCAGCAGGTGCTCGTCCTGTTCTTAAAGCAATTACTGATGAAATTGCAAAAAGAAATGTTAAAAATGTTGCTGTTTCACAGACCGGTTGCATCGGTATGTGTCAGTACGAACCCATTGTCGAGATTTTTGAACCCGGCAAGGAAAAGGTTACTTATGTTCAGATGACTGCAGAAAAAGCAGTAAAGGTTGTTAACGAGCATATCGTTAACGGCAAGCCCGTAGCAGAATATACTGTTGGCGCAGTTACCGAATAAGGAGGAAAGAATAAATGTATCGTTCTCATGTACTTGTCTGCGGCGGTACCGGATGTACCTCCAGCCACAGCGGTGAGCTTATTGATGCACTTAATGCTAACATTAAGGAAAAAGGACTTGAAGAAGAGATTCAGGTTGTTAGAACCGGTTGCTTCGGTCTTTGCGCATTAGGCCCCATTATGATTGTTTATCCCGAAGGCTGCTTCTACAGCGAGGTTAAGGTTGAGGATATTCCCGAAATCGTTGAAGAGCATCTTCTTAAGGGTAGAATTGTTAAAAGACTTCTTTACAGTGAGACTGTAACTGAAGAAGCAGTTAAGCCCTTGAATGAAACAAACTTCTATAAAAAACAGCACCGTGTTGCTCTTCGTAACTGCGGTGTTATCGACCCTGAGAATATTGAAGAATATATTGCTTACGACGGTTATCAGGCTCTTGCTAAAGCTCTCACACAGATGACTCCTCAGGATGTTATCCAGACAGTTATCGATTCAGGTCTTCGCGGCAGAGGCGGCGGTGGATTCCCCACAGGCCGTAAATGGAGCTTTACAGCTGCTAACCAGGCAGACCAGAAATATGTTGTATGTAACGCTGACGAAGGTGACCCCGGTGCATTCATGGACCGTTCAGTTCTTGAAGGTGACCCCCACTGTATCGTTGAAGCTATGGCACTTTGCGGTTATGCAACAGGTGCATCAGAGGGTTATGTATATGTTCGTGCAGAATACCCCATCGCTGTTCAGCGTTTGCAGAAGGCTATCGACGATGCTCGTGCATATGGTCTTCTCGGTAAAAATATCTTTGGTTCAGGCTTCGACTTTGACCTCTTCATCCGTCTTGGTGCAGGTGCATTCGTTTGCGGTGAAGAAACAGCTCTTATGACATCTATCGAAGGTAATCGTGGTGAGCCTCGTCCCCGTCCTCCCTATCCGGCAGTTAAGGGTCTTTTCGGCAAGCCCACAACAGAAAATAACGTTGAAACCTTCGCTAATATTCCCCAGATTATTCTCCACGGTGCTGAATTCTTCAACACAATGGGTACTCAGAACAGCAAGGGTACAAAAGTTTTCGCTCTTGGTGGTAAAATCAACAACACAGGTCTTGTTGAAGTTCCCATGGGTACAACCCTTCGTGAAATTGTTGAAGATATCGGTGGCGGTATCCCCAACGGTAAAACATTCAAAGCAGCTCAGTCCGGTGGTCCTTCCGGTGGTTGCCTTCCCGCAAGCCTTCTTGATATCGAAATCGACTATGATAACCTTGTTGCAAAAGGCGCAATGATGGGATCAGGCGGTCTTATCGTTATGGACGAAGATGACTGTATGGTTGACATTGCTAAATTCTTCCTCAAGTTTACTGTTGACGAGTCTTGCGGTAAATGTACTCCCTGCCGTGTTGGTACTAGAAGACTTCTTGAAATTCTTGAAAAAATCACAAGCGGTAAAGGTACAATGGAAGACCTTGACAGAATGGAAAAGCTCTGCCACTACATCAAAGAAAACTCTCTTTGCGGTCTTGGTCAGACAGCTCCCAACCCCGTTCTTTCAACATATCAGTTCTTTAAAGATGAATATATTGCTCACGTTGTTGACAAAAAATGTCCTGCAGGTGCTTGTAAAGATCTTGTTACATTCTCTATTGATAAAGATAAATGTATCGGTTGCGGTATCTGTGCAAAGAACTGTCCCGTTGACGCTATTACAAGAACTGATTACATCGCTCCCGGTCACAAATTGGCATCATTCCAGATTGATACCGATAAGTGCGTAAAATGTGGCGTATGTATCGGTAACTGTAAGTTTAAAGCAGTAAATAAATAAGGAGGAACTAATAATGGAAAATGCAGTAAATATTAAAATTAACGGCTTTGATTATCAGGTTCCTGCCGGTTCCACAATTCTTGAAGCTGCTCATTCAGTAGGTATTGAAATTCCTACTCTTTGCTATCTTAAAGAAATCAACGCTATCGGTGCTTGCCGTATCTGCGTTGTTGAAGTTAAAGGCGCAAGAAGCCTTGTTGCTGCTTGTGTATTCCCCGTTAACGAGGGTATGGAAATTTACACCAATACTCCCAAGGTTATCGAGGCAAGAAAAACAACTCTTGAGCTTATCCTCTCTACACATAAGAAGGAATGCCTTTCTTGTGTAAGAAGCGGTAGCTGTGAATTGCAGAAGCTCTGCCACGAATATGGTATTGCTGATGAAAACGCTTTTGCAGGTGATGTTGTTAACTACAGCATTGATGCAAGTGCTTCACATATGTATCGCGACAATGAAAAATGTATTCTTTGCCGTCGTTGTGTAGCAGTTTGTGATAAAATTCAGGGCATCTCCGTTATCGGTGCAAATGCTCGTGGTTTCGATACTCATATCGGTTCAGCATTTGAATACAACCTCGGTGATGTTGCTTGTATCTCCTGCGGTCAGTGTATCACAGCTTGTCCCACAGGTGCTCTTGCTGAAAGAGACGATACTCAGAAGGTATTCGATGCTCTTAACGACCCCACAAAACATGTTGTTGTTCAGACTGCTCCTGCAGTTCGTGTTGGTCTTGGTGAAGAGTTCGGTTACGAAATGGGTTCTGTTGTTACAGGCAAAATGGTTTCCGCTCTTAAAATGCTCGGCTTTGACGGTGTGTTTGATACAAACTTTGCTGCTGACCTTACAATTATGGAAGAAGCAACAGAGTTCCTTGCAAGATTCAAAGAAGGCAAAAATCTTCCTCTTATCACATCTTGCTCACCCGGTTGGGTTAAATATTGCGAACACTATCATCCCGATTTCATTCCTAACCTTTCTTCCTGTAAATCACCTCAGGGTATGTTCGGTTCAGTAGCAAAAACATTCTATGCAGAAAAAATGGGTATTGACCCCAAGGATATCTTTGTTGTTTCAGTAATGCCCTGTACTGCAAAGAAATTTGAAGCTGAAAGAACTGATCATAGTGCAGTTGAAGGTCTTGCTGATATTGATGCATCCATCACAGTAAGAGAGCTTGCAAGAATGATAAGAAAAGCAGGTATCAACTTCAGAGCAATTCCCGATGCAGAATTTGACGCACCCTTCGGACTTGGTTCAGGTGCAGGTACAATCTTCGGTGCAACCGGCGGTGTTATGGAAGCTGCTCTCCGTACAGCTTACGAGGTTGTTACAGGTAAAGAGCTTACAGACCTTGCAACATTCAAAGCAGTTCGTGGCGTTGAAGGTGTTAAGGAAGCTTCTTATGACCTTGATGGTGTAACAGTTAATGTTGCAGTTGCTTCAGGTCTTGCAAATGCTAAGAAGGTTCTCGAAATGGTTAAATCCGGCGAAAAGAAATATGATTTCATTGAAATTATGGCTTGTCCCGGTGGTTGCGTAAACGGTGGCGGTCAGCCCATCGTTCCCGCATCAGTTCGTAACTTTGAAGATGTAAGAGCTCTTCGTGCAGCAGGTCTTTACAACGATGATGAAAATCTTCCTGTAAGAAAATCTCACAAGAATCCTGACATTAAAGCAATTTATGACGAATTCTTCGGTGAACCCGGCAGCCACAAGGCTCATGATATTCTTCACACTGGTTATACAGAGAGAAAAGTATATTAATAATTACTTTTTCTAAAGTGCCAAAATGTCACTTTAGTTGTCACCATAGATGTCACTATAGAAAAGTTTGTAACCTTTTCTTAACTTTTATGTAATTAAGTCGTTCCTTTACTGTGTTTAAATACAGTAAAGGGGCGATTTTTTTGAAAAAGAATGTAAAAAGAAAGAGAAAAAGCGGAACAAAAATTCTTGTTTTATTATGGGTTTTGGTTTTTCTTATAATAGGCTTTGAGTTGGTTTTCAGAAATGAAATAAAGTTTATAACTCTTGATTATCTTTCAAGGGTTTCAACCTGTGAAATTGGTAAAGTGAAAGAAAAAGAACGTTCCGGAATGAAAACAGTATCTCTTGAAGAATTTTTGAATTACGAGAATGTAACGGTTGATGAATCCTTATTGTTGGTGAATGAAAAGCATAAATTAAGCGAAATTTATTCTCCTCAGACGGTTTACCACGAAGAAAGAAATGTGGAGATGAATGTGTGCGCAAAGGACTCTTTTGATGATTTAAGTGAAGCTTTATATGCTGAAACGGGGGAAACTTTATTTATTTCAAGTGCTTACAGAGATTTTGAAAAGCAAAAAGAAATTAAAAAGGAAGAGGGAGAAACAGCACAGAATCCGGGCTGCAGTGAGCATCAGACAGGACTTGCCTTGGATGTTTTTGTGAAGAATTTTGCAGGGGAAAGCTTTATAAAATCACCTTCGGGACAATTTATCAATGAAAACTGTGGTGATTACGGCTTTATTATAAGGTACACCTTTTTTGGTAAAGAAAAAACGGGTATTTCTTATGAACCCTGGCATTTGCGTTATGTGGGCTTACCTCATTCGAAAATTATAAGTAACAGTAAAATAACTTTTGAAGATTATATAGATTTTTTTGAGTTGGGTAAATTTTATACATACGAAAATTATATAATAACAAGGCAGAGTACAAAGAATATTTTTGTTCCTAAAAGTTTTAATCGTGCAGTTGTTTCTGAAGACAATACGGGAGCAGTTATGATAACATTTGAAACGGAATAAAATTGACGAAAGCCGTCTTTTGTGGTATATATTTATACAGTATCTATCACAGAAGGCGGTGTTGTTTTGGAAAAGAAGGATGCACTTTTAATTGAACCGATTGCATATATAAGAAATGGTTATAAAGAAAAATTCGGAGTGCCTCGCCAGAGCGGACTTGCACCGTCAGTTAAATCAGTGATTGAGTTTTGCGAAGAATATCGTGATGAAAACTGTATAAGAGATATCGAGCAATATTCTCATCTGTGGCTTATTTGGGGATTTTCCAAGAATGAAAATCAATGGTCGCCAACAGTAAGACCGCCCCGTTTGGGTGGCAATAAGAGGGTAGGAGTATTTGCAACCCGTTCACCCTTCCGTCCTAACCCAATAGGACTTTCTTGTGTTAAGCTTGAAGGAATTGAAGAGGGCAAAAACGGAAAAATTCTTGTTGTCAGCGGAGGGGATTTGGCAGACGGCACACCTATTTATGATATAAAACCTTATCTTCCTTATGTTGATAGTATTCCCGATGCCTTGGGCGGTTTTTCCGAAGAGCATAAAAATGATTTTTTCCAAGTTGAAATACCAAGAGAATTAAAAGAAAAACTAACTGAAAGCCAAATTGAGAATATAACGGAGCTCCTTTCTCTTGACCCAAGACCTTCTTATCAGAATGATGAAGAGAGGATTTATGGTCTTGCTTTTGAGGATTTGCAGATAAAGTTTAAATATGAAGATGACAAAATCACAGTTGTTGATATTTTAAGAGGTTGAAATGTTTACTATTAAGCCTGATTTTTATGATGAATTCAAGTGCATAGCAGATAGATGCACTGATAGCTGTTGCATCGGTTGGGAAATTGATGTGGATGAAGCTGCATTTGAAAAATATCAAAAATTGCAGTCGCCACTTGGTGATGAAATACGCTCAAAGATAACAGAGGCAGAAGATGGTAGCTGTTGTTTTAAATTGTCTGAAAAAGAAAGATGTCCTTTCCTGAACGAAAACAATCTTTGTGATATTATAATCAAATGCGGTGAAAACTTTTTATGCGACATTTGCCGTGAACACCCTCGCTTTTATGAATGGTTCCCCGGGGTAACGGAATGTGGTCTCGGCCTTTGCTGTGAAGAGGTGTGCAGGCTATTATTAGAAAATGATGAACCTTTTTCATTAGTTACGGAAAGTGACGGAGAAGAAATAGCTTTAGAAACCAAGGAAGATGTTGCAGAGTCGGATTTTTATGTTTTTCTTTCAGCTTTTCGTGAGAATTTATTTGAAATACTATTTAATAAAAACCTAACTTTTGAAGATAAGCTTGTAAAAATTCTTTCAAAAACGGAAGCTTTCTGCGGTGAAGAAATAAAAATACGAAACTATAAAAAGAGCCTGGAGTTATATAAAAGCACAGAGCCTATTGATGAAAGCTGGACTCGTTACATAAATGATTTAAATGATAAGTTAACCGATATTTTAAGCATTGAAAATGAGTTTGATAAAGTAACAAACAATGATATGCTTTATTCAAAAATTCTCGCTTATATAATCTACCGTCATTTTACTAAAGCAGTTTTTGATAAAAGTATAAAAGATAGAATTCAGTTTGCAGTTGAAAGCGTAAGATTTATCTATCTTTGCGATATGAAGAGCTTTTATGAAAACGGCGAATTGACTTTAAAGGACAGAATAGATAATCTTAAAAATTGGTCAAAGCAAGTTGAATACAGTGAAGAAAATACAGATTTATTGATATACGGAGAAGAATGATGGCAAAGCAGGAAAAAACAAATGTAATGCGCCTTTTGGAGCAAAAGAAAATCCCCTACCAAATGCACGACTATACAAGTAGCGGTGCAATAGCAGGGGAGGATGTGGCTCGTGTTTTAGGCGAAAATCCTGATGAGGTTTTTAAAACTCTTGTTACCGTGGGAAAATCAAAACAGAATTATGTTTTCCTTGTGCCCGTTAATAAGGAGCTGAATCTGAAAAAGGCAGCAAGTGCCGTAGGTGAAAAAAGTATAGAGATGATAAAATCAAAAGATTTGTTAGGTCTTACAGGCTATGTTCACGGTGGTTGCTCACCAATAGGAATGAAGAAGCAATTTCCTACTGTTGTTCATAATACCGCCGAAGCTATGGAAAATATACTTTTCAGCGGTGGCAAAATCGGTATGCAGGTGGAGCTTAAAACAGAGGATTTTAAAAAAGTTATTAATATAAAATTTGCTGATATAGCAGAATAAATGAAAAGAGGCTGTAAAAAACGCGATTTTTTTTACAGCCTCTTTTCAGGGGATAGGAAAAAAAGATGCAGAACGGACAAACTGAGCAAAATCAAGGCTTCAGACTTGATTTTGTTTGCCCGAAGGCGTACAAAGGTACGTCGAGTGGCGAAGTTTGTTCGTAGTATAAAACATATTTTTTTCATAAATTTTATGTTTTTTATATTCTTTAAGGGGTTCTACAGGCTTTATTCACCTGCAGAACCCCTTGCTATAGCTGGTTTTATACGGTCTGCGCTTTTTTTACATTCCCTTTAAAATTTATTTCAATTTATAATTTAACTATCTCGCCCATCATACCGGGAGTTGCGAAAGCTGCATTGCTTTCATCGGTATCAATATGCATTGCAGGAGCAAAATTAGGATTAACACGGCAAACAACATCGCCGAAAATAAGTGAACGACCATCAGACTCAATCTTAACGCCTACTACTTCTTTATCTTCAACGCCGAATTCTGCAGCTGCATCGGGAGTAAGGTGGATATGTCTTTTAGCAACAATTACACCCTCCTTAAGCTCTACCTCACCTTTAGGGCCAACAAGCTTGCAGCAACCGCTACCTGCGATATCGCCGCTTTCTCTTACGGGAGCAACAGCACCGATTGAACGAGCATCAGAAGCAGAAATTTCAACCTGTGATGAAGGTCTTGTAGGACCAAGAATAGAAACTGCAGGGAACTGACCCTTTGCACCAACAACAGCAACTCTTTCTTCACAAGCAAACTGACCGGGCTGTGAGAGATCTTTTTTAGGAGTAAGCTCGTAGCCTTCTCCGAAAAGAATATCAAGATCTTCTCTTGATACATGAACATGACGAGCTGATGTTTCAATAAGTACCTTTGACATTTAAAAATCCTTCTTTCAAAATGCAAGTAAAACCTGCTTAATTTTTACACCAAAGATTATACACAACAACCAATATTTTTGTCAAGTTAAAGAATTAACAACATTTATTATTGTAAAAATCTATTTTATGTGCTAAAATTACGTTAGTTTGTTATGAGCAGGTGTATCTATGTCATTTTTAAAAGCTTTGTTGGCTCTTTTTATGAGCATTTTATCTGTATTCAACATTTTTGATGGTCCTAATGAAATTCCACATCAACCTTCAAAAGAAAACTTCGCTTATTTGGAATATCCCGAAGAAGCGATTATAAATCCATCCGAAATCGGTTTAAGCACTAATCAATTTATGAGTCGTGCTGATGACGATGGTGATGAATTATATGTTAATGCCCAA
>SVOP01000054.1 GCA_015066325.1 Oscillospiraceae bacterium | reverse complement strand
ACCTTAACCGAAATGACCGTATCGACCTTGAGGATGCACACACAATTCTTCAAAGAGCTACGGGAATTTGATTATTTTTCAATAATAAATCCGTCAAATCCTGCTTTTTTTAGTTTTTTAATATAGTTTTCCGCATTCTTTTTAACCTTGAATGCACCAACCTGAACACTATACAACGTTTCATCTCCTGATGAAGCGTTGTTTTCTTTTTTGGTTTCGTTTTTTTCTTTGGGAGGGATTAATCCATCCCCTGCATTTTCGTTATCAATATTCACACCGTAATAATCGCAAATGCCCTTTGCAATTGCCTCGCCTATCTTCTTGGTATTTTTTATTATAAAATCCGAGCCCTCTTTTGTATCGTGGAATTCACATTCACAATAAACGGTTATACCATTTGCGGAATTAATTTCATAGAAGCCGGGCTTTTCAATAAGCCTTTCTGCACTTTTACCGGGAGTTAAAGGGGCAAGGCGGGAAAGCACCGCCTGACCAACCTTTTTTCGTTCACCCTGAAGATTATAAAGAAGAATTTGTGTGCCACCGGTTACATTGTGGTTTACAGTAGCATTTGTGTGAATTGCAATATGTAAATCGGCACCGAAAAGGTTACTTTCTCTCACCCTTTCATACATATCATCATTATATGTGCATTTAACAGAAAAACCCTTTTTCTTGAGATAAGCCACACATGCTTTTGCAATTTTGTGGCATTGTTCTTTTTCATTAGTGCCACCTGTGGCATAAGAATTACCTACCTGATTACTTGGCGAAATATAGATTTTTTTATTCATTCAGTCACCTCTTCGGTTTTTCTTACATCATAAGCCTCACAATAGGTCATGGCTCTTTCACTGTCGTTGATACCCTCAGTTGTAGGGTCAACAAGCACCCCAAAGAAAGCGAGAATATTAACAAGCATTGCAACTAATTCAGAAATTTCACTTTCGCTTACAGGTGCAACAAAATCAAAGGCACTGAGCAATTGATAAATAAATGTTATAATCAGTGCCGATGCAGATAAAACAAAGGTTTTATTTTCAAGTCTTGCTTTTATATTAATTTTCATTAATCAAATACCTCCATTATCATTTTTTTCATTTGGCAAAAATGTTAAAAGCTCTTCATATTTATGCTTTACTTCACCGTTTCCTCCGTATTTTATGTATTTTTCGCCTGCGGCAATACGCTCGGAAAGCGGCATTTCGCGTGACATAATCGTGAGCCGTTTGATAGATAAGTAGTTATCAAGAGCGTGTTCACTTTGCTCTTCCACCCACTTTTCCCACTTACGAATAAATTTATACACCTTAACAGCAGTTGCAATTATCACTCCGAGAGCCGTAAGCAAAGAGGCAAAGAGAAGCATTTTATCAGCCATTGAAAACACCGCCTTATTCTACACTTGCAGTTGCTTCATAGTTTGCAGGCTTATTCGGATTGATAGGAACAAAGGCTGTAAATGTTAAGCTGAACTGATTACCTGCTGTAACTTCAATGGGGTTTTCAAGAACCTTTCGGTAAATTAACACTTCACCTACATTCTTCAGAGTGTAGTGAATGCCGATTTCTCTCACTGTAACATTTTCATTTGCAAGAAAATTTCTTGTATATGATATTGACATTGTATTGGTTTCTTCATCATATACAGGTTCAGAAACCTTATGAACCCCCGAAACACTGCTTAATTCTTTTGTTGTAAATGGCGAAGCAAGCTTGTAATCATCATAAGTAACCTCAGTATCACCCGAACCACAAATAAGATTTGAATATGAATTAGCAGAACTATTCGGAGAACTTTCACTAAACATTGACAATGGGGAATAACCATTGTAATACTGGGGATTAGCGACTGTGCCATGAGTAAGTTTACAAGCAAGATAACCGTCACCAAACACCTTTTCACCCGGGAATTCCACAGCATTACGATTAGGCAACGCATTATAAGCCAAAATATTATCATAGTTTCTTAAAATCATAATTTATTCCTCCAAACTTGCCAAAGCATCGGCTTGAATTGTTATGCTGTTTACCGTTGCTGTGCCTGATGCATTGGCTATAATCGTTTCAAAAGCACAACTATCTGCATTAATAGTTATCATCGGTAATGGCTGATTGCCACCGCCTGCAATAGCAAGTATCGCCTGTGGTATATCTGCAAGCGGTATCAATTCAGTTGTTCCGTTCTTTTCACGAACGGCATCACCAATTGCATTTAATTTATCAATAAGAGCCATTCTCAATGCCCCCTATCACTTCATCAATATAAGCTTTAGTTGCATAATCATCGAAACTATTTTCTAAACCTTCGCCTAAATCAGAAAACATAGTATTAACTGCCATAGCAGAATAATATTGATATTGATTTGCATCAGGCTTATATTCGTTGAGAGTATTTTCGCCGAAAAGCTCACGCCAATACCCCTGAAGCATCCGGCAATATGTTTCATAAGAAAAAACCTCGGGGATAATCTCTTCATTTATTTCCCTGCAAAACGAACCTTTGCCAACAAAGAACATTGTGGGTTTGGGTGAATACATAAGCTCTGTTTGCGATTCGTTTTCCTTATAGGCATAAACACCTAAAATGCAGTTACCGTTTTTAAGAGACGGTATAATGCATTTCCCATCAACCAAAGGAACGGGAATACCATTGAAAATTGCAGTCACCGAAAGTCCCTCAAAGCTTTTGGGCAAGGTAAAATCACATCTGTTTACACCGAATTCACCCTCGTAAACCTCGGTAATTTCCGTAATCATAACCTGCTTTTCAGTTACTTTAACCTTCATTCCACCCCTCCTTATTTATAAATTTTATACATAGCCTTAAGATATTTTTTATATGTTCCGTATTTTTTCTTTGCGTTTTTGTGAGCAAGATATTCAGTTTCAGTCATAATCCCCGGATAACCCGTTGCAGAGCAGAATTCCTTGTAGGTTTCAGGGTAGCTTATGGTCTGACTTGCCTTTTTCTTTTTGCTGTCGGAGCTATCTGAGCTTTTTGAAGCATAAAGCTTTTGAAGAGACAACTGATAATCTCTGTCCGCATTTGCCTGGTCACGCTCCGCCTCTGCTTTTTTGAACGCCATTTCCTTTTCAAATTCCTCTCTGTCAAGGGCATCTGTTTTTTCCTTGAAGGCAAAATCCCTGTCACTTTCCCAGGCATCAACAGTCTGAAGAAACTGCTCGTATTCCGCATCAGACATAGCAGTAAGCCGTTCCAAAAGATATTCACCATCTTTATAATAACGCTCCAGCTCATCAAGGTATTTATCATAATCATCCCCATCAAGAGAGCGAAGAAGCTTAACATCTTCAAAGAGTTTCTCGGTTTCATCACCATACTGCTCATAGGCTCTGTCCCTTAAATCAATAGCAACATCATTAAGATTATTAAGATATTCGTGATAAGCCTGATTACCTGCAGTAACCGCATAAGAATTTGAATAGCCACCCGTCATAGCAGAAGCCTCGCCAACTGTGTCCATCATAGCCTTTTTGCCGTTCTGAGTGTAAAGCTGACGATACTGCTCATAAAGAGGGTCAGCATTAAGGTTATAGGTGAATTTTTCTCTGTTGAGAATATCATTTAAAATCCCGTCAATTTCCGCAGAATACTTGCTTTCATAATCATCAGGAGCATTTTTCTCCCAGCTGTTTAACTTTTTTTCTGCCTTTTTAACAGATTCACTTTTTTTATATGTAGGTCGCTTTGTTGTTTTGGTTGTTGTTTTCTTTTTCTTAATTTCTGACATTTACTCACTCCTTCTATATGTAAAAGTAACGCTATAACCTATCCTCCCTAAATCTCCCGTCAGGGAATTTAGGGAGGGGGACCACCCTTGAATATTTTTATTTTATGAATTAGTTTATTTCGTGCCTCTTTGCTTTTCTCGAACAAACTTAATTGGGGTGGTGGTGGGTCGCCCCCTTACTGGCACCCTTTGTAAAATGAAAGCAATAATAAATGAATAAAATTGATTTTCCCCCTCATCAGCGATGTAAAGAGGGAACGTGGCAACCCACCACCATTCCGCCCGAACTATATTGTAGAAATAAACACATCCCCGGAATACATACATTCTCAAACTATTCACAACGAAGAACGGTCCCCCTCCCTATCCGCCAAGGCGGACAGGGATGATAAATTTGCTCTTTCTTCATTTAATTCCTATAAGCAAAATAAACTCCACTCACATAAATATAATCCCCTGCTTCAATTGTTTTATCTGAATTTATAACAAGTTGACCTGTTTCGGATTTTATGCCACCTTGCCCGATTTTTTCTGAACCTGTGTTAATGCTTACTGTTACGGGAGTGAACAATGTTGGTGTTTTTTCAAATGTTGCAATAATGTGAGAAGAGCCTGCAGAAACAGATTGATTAGCAGTAAATCGAAGCCTTACAACAACTAATTCAAGACAAGGCAAGTATCTTACAATACCTCTTTTATCTGTAACCAATAAAGAAGTTTCAATGCCCACGTTCTCATAAACCAAATCCCCTTTAACATTCAAGTCCCAGGCAACTGTCAGCTCATTTTCTTTTTCCGAATAGCAACCGAATGAAGCTCCCTTACCGCCTTTTCTGATATTAAAAGGAATATCTGCACTTGGCACTAAAACCTCAATAAAATCAGTATCGGTTGTAACGCTATCGGTGATTTTAAAAGCAAGAATATATGAGCTGTTATTAAGAAATTCACCATTACCGAGAACTGAAACACTTTCGTTTATAGGGATTTCTCCCGAATAAATACCATCCTCGGCTTTCTTATATTTATAAGTAATAATAGGAATATTTTTATCGTTCAACGAACTGCAATTTATTTTCAAAGCGCATAAAAGATTAGTGCCCGAGGTAGTTTTGTTTCCGTTTTCATCACAACGATAAAGGCTGTTAACAGAAACTGTAGGAGCGGAATAATTCAGAACATTGATTGTTTCAGTTTTTGTTACGGAAAAGCCTCTGCTGTCCTTAACCGTAACGCTTACGCTTATCTCACCGGATTTTGTCAAATCAAAGGCTGCAGGAAGCGTCGTTTTTGAAGAAGAACCAACCTTGGCAATATAACCCGAAGCCTTTGCACCGTGCTTTAAATTCAGATTTTCAATATTCAGCCTTATCTGACTTTTTCCCTTAACATACTCCCCTATTTCTAAAGGAACTGCATTGTCAATTCGTTCTGTTATAAGATTAAAATCGGGTAAAAATTCTTCCGTTGCAGGAATAATCAGCTTTAAAGAATAGGCCTTTGAGCCTATTTTTTTAGTACCTTTATAGGTGGCAAGAGTTACAGAAATTGTTTCGCTTTTTGCATTGGTTATTTCTTCGCTCCAGCTTAAAGGAACGGTAAATGCATCCTTAGTCACTCCTGCAGAAAGGCTGTGAGTAACGGAAGAATCACCCAAGGACCATTTTATTTTATGGCTGAAGCTGTCACTTGCAACGCTTAAGGTTGCCCCTACACTGTCAAGAGGATTAAGGCTTGATTTGGAAAGAGTGAGAGCAGAAGCCCTGGGAATATCGGTGCAGTTAAAGCTACCGCTTACTGACCCACCCGAAAGACTTGTGCCACCCATTGAAAAGCTACCGCTTACTGCAAGAGAAAGCGAACCATCATCGGTGTGGGCAACATCCCCTGTCCATGTGGCAAGAGTTACTGTCACATTATTTCTCGTATCAACAGTTAAATTCTTATTGACCCTATCCTTACCGCCAACCTTTAAAACAACAGAGTTAGAGCCTTCATTAAGGTTATATGCAGAAGCAGAATAGCCGTCATTCCGTTTAAGAAGAAGCTTTACCGTAACATTACTTTTGTTGTCCTCTATGCTCTGTGAATTCTGCTTCACATTAAGCCATATATCGTATTTACTGCCCGATGAGCCCGAGCAAGTGCCATATATATTAATTGCCACCGGACCACATCACCTCCAAGCCGTTATGAGAAACGTCAAACGCAAAATAACCATCTGTTGTATTACCGATTTTAAGGTAATCAAGAATCTCTGCTCTTGTTATATAGAGATTACTGCCCGAAATATATGCTACCTCAGAAAGACCTTGGAAAAATGAAAGTCTGTCATTGGTAAATCTCGCCTTTATGTTGCTGTCACTTCTGCCGATTTCAATGCCGTAAATTCCCTCTTCAAGCTCACCTCTGCGAATATAAACATCCAGAGAAGAAGCAAGCTCTTTAACCTCACCGCCCACAGAGCTTAAATCTTCACTGACTACAGAAAGCTTCTCCGAAAAGATTTCCGTTATGCCGTCGGCAGTCTGAGAAAGCTGTGAAGAAATGCTTTCCTCCATATTCCCCAAATCCGTTTTTGAGGAATAAAGCTTTTCCACCTGAGAAAGTATTTCCTCTGCCTGAATTGAAAGCTGTGCATTATTAGTCTTTTTATATTTCTCAATATCAGCAGAAAGCTCTTCTGTTATTTTTGCATTGGCACTTATACTCTCTGCTGTCTGCAAAAGCTCTGTATCAACCTGATTTTTATATTCACCAAGCTCCGTTTTGGTGGCAAATTCACCCTGAGCTGTCTGCAGAATTTCTTTTTCACTTTCAGAAATGGCGGTGGAATAATCCATTTCGATTTCCTCTGCCGTTCTGATAATCTGCTCTTTTAATTCCTCAAACCGTTTTTTACTGTCATTATTAAGGCGGATTATATTTTGCTTTTCTTGATTTTTTTCTGTTTCAATTGCTTCTTTAACCGCTTCAATTTCACCTGCAGATTTATCACCCAAGGCATAGGAAAGGGTTTCATTTAATTCATAAAGATAATTTTTAAGAAGCAAAAACCTGTTATCGTTTGAGTATTTAGGAGACGTGAGATTGGGCACCGATAAATTAAGGTCGTACATTCAGCTCACTCCCAACCTCAGTTTTTCGGGAAATGCCAAGTATTTTAGCCTTACCCTTACCGCTTATTCTTATTTTCAGATGGTCGCATCGGGGCGATGAAAACGGGAGCGAGAATGCACCTGTTTTTTCAACTGAAACACTTATTTGCCTTTCCCATTTCCTTGTAGAATTTATTTGAAAATCAATATTAATTCTTGCTCCACTTTCACCGCAGGCTCGAATAACAATGCCCGAATAATATTTATTTTCGGGAATATCCAGCCCCCAGAGCCCTGTTTCACAGCTCCATTCAAAATTCTCTTCGATAAACCAGCCTGATAAATCACCCGAGAAATTGCCGTAAACATTTTCACCATCTGCAAGGCAAAGTCGATTTTCACCTTTCACAACACCGATAAAGTATAAATTACCGTTATGAGAAGCAAATTCCTTTATGTCAATATTATCTTCCTTGTGCCAGATATTACGGCTTTCATCGTAGTTAAAAAGAACTCTGTCGCCGTTTTTATCGCTCATACAAATGTAATATTTATTTCCGAGAACACCTGCAACTGCATCGGTATAATAAGCGCCGCCCAATGCCTCGGAAATATCAAGTGGAACTCCGCCCTCAAAGGCACAAATACCGTTGGGACTTTTGTAGTAAAGAGTTTCATTAACAACCTGAAGGGATTTATGAGAGCCTTTCTGCACACCCCTTATATACGATGTATTAACTGTGTAAGGTGGATTTTGACCGTAAATCTTATGTATGCAATGCTCTTTGAAGAAAATCACATATCCCCGAAAAGCCACCGCACCGGTAAACTCACCGTCTGTGCCAACAGTAACCCCATAGCTGTCTGTTGAAATGCCCATAAAGCTCTCAAAGTTTTTCGGGTCGCCTAATTTGGAAGCGTAAATTTCATTTTTCTCGGAATTGCAGCCCCAGATTCTGTTACCGCTTTCAACAACGAAATCCATTTCGGGAAGCTTTCTTACCACCCTGATTGGCGCGGTCTGATTTATTGTGTTGGGAATAATGCCGGTAACTGTAATAAAATCGTCACCCTTGTCACGAATAATGTGTGAGCCGTTTAAATCTTCATTTTGGAAACCACTTAAAGTGACTCCGTCATATATTTCAAAGTTCTTGCCGATTTCCCCACAGGAAATTCTCACATAGGTTTCTGCCAAAGGCATCCACATACCGAGACTTTCTGAATATTGCTTCAATTCATTGGGAGTAACCGATGTATCAAGCCATAAATCCCCGTTTTTCACTTCTTCAGGCTCAGCAGAAGAAACAATGTAATTTTCATATAAATCACCATCCCCTTTGGAAAGTGAGCAGGTAACACTCGTTCCCTCTTCGGTTTCAAACTCTGCCTCAAGAGAGCCGAAATCCGTTAAATCAGCAGTGTTGATATAAACCTTATCAGGAAAAACAAGCACCTTCGCCCCCATAGAAACAAACTGCCTTTCCCCCTGAATATCAGGGAAAATCAATCCCTCAACCGCTTCACCGCCATAGTAAATCAACCCATTGTTGATATACATAATTTTAGATTTAGAAAAAAGTCCGTGAAGCCTTGAACTATACACATCAAAAAAAGCTCTTTTATTTCTGGGCGAAATCAAGGGGTAATCAACACCACCCATATTACATTCATCGGAAAAGCAGTTATCGGGAATAACCGGATTACAGTTCAAGCCACCAAAGGCTGAAATCAGCTCCTGAGTTTTATCCGTTTCATAAACCGCAGGGTTATACATCATAATCCCCTGCCTTTATATCCGTATTAACGGGAATTTTTTCATTTCGGTTAATAAAATCGTGCATTTCCTTATACATTCTGTTGAAAAGCATAGCGGAATTGTTGTAGCGACCGATTTCACCATTCATATAATCAAGCTTCATATTCATATAAAGGGTGTAAATCTCTGCATATTCCTCAGGTGCTTTAACAACTGCATCAAGAGGAATTTCCTTTCCGTAGCCTATATATTCCTTATCTCCTCGGGGCTTTAAAATCTCGCCCCATATTTTTAAATCAAGCTGTGAAATCCAGCGTTTTTTAGTAATAACGGAAACATTGTTAGTCCTCTCACTGTCAAAGCTTTCAATAACATCTGCTAAAGTCATATAACAACTCCTTTCATTGTTAAGCTTCCAGTCGCCAGTCTCCAGTCACCAGTTTTTTATAATTGAAACTTTATCGTTCTATTTTTCAATTATAAATTTATAAAAAGGTAAAATCAGAATAATAAATTTACTGTTTCAATTCTGGTAGCTGGCAGCCGGCGACTGGTAGCTAAATAGAAATATTCGCGTCAATATACTTCGCCGCCACCGCCGCCATAGCCTCGCTGTTTTTAATAACCTCTGCAAAGCGCTTGGGAACTTCAACGGTTTTGCCGGTCTGAACGAGAATTCTTTCGCCGTTTACCGCCACAAAACGCTCCGTATCATTTCTCGACTGCTTGGGAATAAACACACTCACAAGCTCTTCGTTTTTCTTATTCTCAATTTTCTTGTTAGCCATAATAAATTTCCTTTCTCAATATGTAAAAGTATTGCGAAGCCTATCCCGCCTTTTTGTTTGCAAAAAGGAGGGGGGACCGCCCTTGAATAAGCTTTAATTATGAATTAGTTTATTTCGTGCCAATTTAGTATTTATATAAATAAACTTAATCGGGGTGGTGGGAGGTCCTTTTATCAACAATTCGCTAAACTTTACAGGGACCCTCCACCATTCCGCTAAAACTTTATTTTATAAAGAACTTAATCACCCGAAATAAGCTTACCAAATCCTGTATGTTTATCGAAGAATGGTCCCCCTCCCTTTTTCCCAATCGAAAAAAGGGAGGATAATATCAGCTCTCAACAACTTATTCCGAATCAGTTCGCTTCCGCTGTCCCGCTGAATGTACTGCCGCTTTCAATTCTCACAAGGTATTCTTCAACAAGACGTTTTGCAGTTTTAAGACCCTTCCAGCCGATAGAAGAACGCTGGTTAAGAGGGTCGTTGCCGTAGCCCTTCTGCTTAACGATGTGCTCAACACCGCCACCTGTAACGCTTGTTACACCGTAAGCATCCGCACCGATAATAAGAGTTGCAAATACTGCAGGAGAATCGCCGTCCTTCCAGATTTTTGCCTCTGTGCTTTCAACAAAACGAACACCGCCAAGGCAACCGATTTCACCGTTGAGCATATTCTCGGGAGTAGCATATTTCTGCACCTCCATCCACTGATTGCCCGCCTCTTGCATAAGGTCGTAAGCAACATAAGGGTGAATGATACCAACATAATAGCCGTCAATTTTGGGAGCGTTCATAGCCTTAAGCTCAGCCGCTGCCTTGAAAACATCCTTAACACGAAGAAGAGAGGTATTGTCAATCTCGCTTCTTGAAGTAACCTCTGTCTCAGTGCCGTCAGCTACCTTGGGGCAGTAAAGCACGTTTGTACCGCCGACAATTTCGTTACGAACAATTGTATCCATTGTAAGACCTGCCTGGGAAGCAAGCTGCTTTGTAGCCTCAACAATGGTGTTATCAACTGCTGTAAGCTCAAGCATATCTGTCTGCTCAATGTAGTCGCCGTACTGCTCAACAGTTGCACTCACTGCAGAAACATTAAGCTTGTTACCTGTGGGAGTAACGCCCTCAGTAAGAGGAGTGAGAGCCTTGGGAAGAGAAGAGAATTTTCTGAATTCAATAATCTTACCGCCGTTTTTGGGAATATCACGCTTCTGACCGAACTGGTCGTGAACAAGATAGGGTGAAGCGAGAGTAATAAGAGTTTTGTCATAAAAGGTTTTCATTTCTGCGGAAAGGTTTTCAGAAGCTGTTGAGTTCACAACCTCACCTGCCGCAAAAAGCTGAATATTGAGTTTAAATTTGTTCATTAAATCATCCTTTCAAATTTAGAATTTAATACTCGCACCGTTCTCAACCTGCTTGAGTATTCTGTGAATGTCCTTTGGGGTTAAAGCATTCACGTCAATTGCAGTCATAACTGCACTTTCCGAGGAAATACCGTTTTCAAGAGGACGTCTCCCCTTGGTTTCGATATTTTTAACTACCTGTTCGCGAACCTTATCGGCAGTGTAAGCCATAGCCCCGGAAATAATTTCGTCCTTGTGGACAATTTCATAGCTTGCCTTTAAGGGTGCACCTGCAAGAATGAGCTGAGAGAAAAGCCTTGACGAACGAAGCTCGTTTCTCAAATCGAAATCGGGATAAAGCTCTTTAATCTCCCCGCTCTCTTTTAACCAACCCGAAATACGATTTCTCAAACGCTCTTCCCTTTCACGAATGAAGTTTTCATCTTCTGCATCGGTTTCGTCTTCTGTATCTTCTTCGATAACATCTTTTTCTTCGTCACTTGCCTCATCCTCAAGAACATCAGATTCAACCTCTTCATTCATTTCGCTTTTCTCTTCTTTTTTATCAAGAACATCAGATTTTCCTTTTTCGCTCATTCCGCATTCCGCACTCTGCATTCCGCACTCTTCTGTTCCGCTTTCTCCGTCTGCCCCATCAGCAAACAACTGTATATTTAAAAATAAATTAAAATCTTTCATAACTACCCTTTCTGAATATGTAAAAGTATCGCAAAGCCTATCCCTCTTTTTTGCTTGCAAAAAGGAGGGGGGAACATTCCTCAATTTGTAAAATATTGGTATTTGTAAATTTCGGGTGTTGCAGTTTCTGATAAAATACAGTTCGGGCGGAATGGTGGGTGGTACCCTTTTACTGCTTTCCATAACTTTGTACCACCCACCGCTAACGCGGTCCCCCCTCCTTTTTCGTTTCACGAAAAAAGAGGGATAGCAATTGCACTCATAAACACATTCCGCACCTATAAAATCGTATTAGCAATCTTATTTATAACTGCCGCTTTCCCCTCAAATTCCATCATTGAAAGAGCTGAAAGTGCTTGTGTTCTCATTTCAGGATTGAAGAACCCTGCATTATACAACTGCAAAGCAAGCTCATTCTGACTGATTTTTGTAAAAGGCGTTGCAGTCTGTGCGCTGACCTTAATATCAAATACGGGCTGGCGCATACCCATTTCAACACCGAATGCAGACCCTTGATTTCTCGCAATAATCCCTGAATTATCGTAGGAAACAAATTCCTGCTGACCGTTGGGAGAAACGATTCTGAAAAATCTCGGCTCATCATAGAACTGACGGATAAGCTCAACTGCAAGGCAGTTGATTTCCGAAAACGCTCTGTAACCGCCCTTGACCATATCTCGAGTGAGCTTGCCCCCTGCCTCCTGCAAAGCCGCAATAGCACTCGCCGCCGTAACACCGCTTGAAACACCGCCCTGAGAGAAATCTCTGTTACCGCTTGTTTCCTTAAGCTCGTCGATTTTTGAATTAAGAATACCGAGATAAATTTCGGGAATACCCGATATTTTAATCTCCCTGATGCTGTCCTCGCCTAAATTACTTCCCGAAACGTGAACGAAGCTGTTGGACCAGTCTGCAAACTCCTCTTCATTGACCGCACCTGCGGAATTGATAAAATATCGGGGCGTTGTTGCCATAGCAGCATTCTTCACAAGGGAATTTGAAAGCACGTCAATCTGCTTTTGAGCATCCTTCATAATGTCTATGTAACCGAAACCGCAGGGTGTACCCTCTTCCACAAAAAGCGTA
>SVOP01000053.1 GCA_015066325.1 Oscillospiraceae bacterium | reverse complement strand
CGATCTGTTACTCTATTGGTGAAACAAGCAAGAAATTTATAAAAATTACTTTTGTTGCTATCAGCGAAAAACGCCCCATAACAGATGTTAAATTCTATTGCGAAGAATTTATCACTGATGATGGTGATGATTCAAATGATATCAGAAAAGGCGACGGTCGCCAGACTATTTACAGCGATTCTTTCTTCACTCTCAATCCTGCTAAAAACCTTGAGGTAGCTTCATCAGAAACCGGTCTTAAATTCTCCTGGTCTGTTGCTAAAGGTGCAGAATGGTATAACATTTATCGTAAAGAAGCAGGCGGGGAATGGGCAAAGCTTTTAGAGGTTCCTGCAGGAACAACAGAATATATTGATGAAAGCATAGTTAAAGGTGTTGAATACTACTATTCTGTTGAAGCTGCTAATGAATATGGCGTTATTGAATATGATAAAACGGGTCTTCCGGGCTTCTTCTTTGGTACTATTACAGAAATTGATGTAGAGCCCACCGAAAGAGGCGCAAAGGTTTCTTGGGGTGCACTTAATGGTGCAGAAAGCTATTCTGTTTACAGAAATGACGCAGGTGAAACCGATGAAGATGGTAAGTTAGTTTGGAAAAAGGTAGCCGAGTCAAACGGTGCAACCTTTGCTGAAGACGAACCTCTTACAAGCGGTGTTAAATATTACTATACCGTTAAAGCTCATAAAGGTGCTTATAATGCAGAAAGCTCTGTTGCACCTGCTGAGATTATCTTTATTGCAAATGCAGATATTGTTGGTTGTAAATTGAATTACAATGACATTGTTATTAATTGGCCTTTTGTTCCCGCTGCAGTAAAATACGAAATTTATAAAAAAGGCCCCGGTGAAACAGGGTTTAAACTTGTTGGTGAAACAACCGATAACAGTTTTACCGATACCTATGTAGAAGATAAGAAAACATATTCATATCAGGTTCGTTCCATTGCTGAAAATGGCGATGGTAGCGTTCGCGGAACAACAGGCTACGATATAACAAAGCTTCCTATTACAACAGAAGTTGTTGGTGCATTAGGTGAAGATCATATCACAGTAAGCTGGGCACCTGCAGAGCTTGCAGAAGAATATGTTATTTACAGAAAAACAACAACAGGAAACTGGATGAGAATCACCTCTGTTCCTGCAACTCAGACAAAGTTTGACGATACTGTTGTAGACAGCGGTGTTACATATGTTTATGCTATTGCTTCTAAATCACAGAAGCACGAAACAGAATTATCAGTAGTTTCCAACCCTGTTTATTTCCTTTCTGCTCCTAAAGTTGTTGGTGTTTTCAATGGTTCCAATGGAATGGAATTCATATTTAGTGCTGTTGAAGGCGCAGAAAAATACAACATTTACAGAAAAGAAGTAAATGGTCAGTTCGGTGCACCTGTAGGCACAGTTTCACAAAGCACTTTAAAAGAGTATAAATATGTTGATACCACTGCTCTTTCGGGTGTGCAATATGTATTTGGTGTTCAGTCTGTTTATGGCGATATCAATAGTGCAATAACAGAATCCGATTTGGCTTGTTGCCTTGATGAACCTAAGTTTGAGCTTGAGGCTGCTTATGGCGGTGTTAAGGTTTCCTGGGATGCCGTAAGAGGTGCAGAGGAATATGCAGTTTATTATTCAACAACCCGTAATGCAGAAAATTTAAAGCTTGTTGCTACCGTAAAAGACACATCCTTCGTTCACGAAGGTGCAACAAGTGGTCGTAACAACTATTATGCAGTTATGGCTATATGCGGTGACACCGTAAGTACGGTTACTCAACAGTATATTTATTATATTGCTGTTCCTGAAATAATTGAGTTTAAAAACTATAAATCTTCTTTAACATTCAAGTGGATAGATGTTATGGGTGCAGACGAATATACTGTTTATCGTAAGGTTTACGGCGAAAGCAAATGGACCGAATTAAAAAACATCGAACTTGAATATAATGTAGTTGAAGAGGAAGATGAAAAAGTAACATATATTACTGCTAAAGATACAAATGTAACTGCAGGTAAAAAATATGTTTACACCATCGTAAGTGGTGACGGTGAAGATTACAGTGCAAGATACGAAAAAGGCTGGTCAACACGCTTCCTTAAAAACCCAACAATCAAGAGTGTTACTAACTACTATGGTGGTCCGAAAATCACTTGGAGCAAGGCTTCCGGTGCTTCTAAATACTATGTTTACCGTAAAACAAAGTCTACAAGCTGGAAATATGTTGGTTCAACAACTTCCACATCTTATGTAGATAAATCTGCAAAGAGCGATACAAAGTATTATTATGCAGTAAAATCTATTGATGGTGACAGCACATCTTATCACAGCACATCTCACTTTAATGATACTTGTAAAACCATTAACTACCTTGCAGCACCCGTTGTTAAAGCATCAAATAACACAAGCACATCAATTAAGGTTTCTTGGGGTAAGGTAAGCGGTGCTCAGAAATATTATGTTTACCGTAAAGCAGGTTCTGCAAAATCTTGGACAAAAATTGCAACAACTAAGAGCACTTCTTACACAGATAAAAAGGTGAAGAACGGCACAACCTATAAATATATGGTCAAAGCTATTGATGGTAGTATAGTTTCCGGTTATAAGTCTTCCGGAACTTCTATCAAGCGCCTTGCAGCTCCTACACCTTCAAGTGTAAAAAGCTCAAAGAGCGGTGTTACATTTAAGTGGAGCAAGGTAACAGGTGCTTCAGGTTACATTGTTTACAGAAAGACCGGTTCCGGTAGCTATACAGAACTTGCAACCGTTAAAGGCAGCACAAAGGTTAGCTATCTTGATAAGAGTGCAAAGAAGGGCAAAACTTATACATACATTGTAAAAGCATATTCAGGCTCTTCCAAGAGTGCTAATAAAACAGGTCTTAAGATTAAAGATAAATATTAATAATGCGGCAGTTCCCTCGATTACGGGGGAACTGTTACATACAGCGAGGATTTTCAAATCTTAAAAGGAGGTATGTTTTTGAAAAGAGCAATTTCTTTCTTCCTTTGTTTAATAATGTGCTTTTCCGTGTTTAGCAGCACTGTTGTTCAGGTGTCAGCAGTTGGCGCGGCTGATAAGCTTTTTTCAGTAAAAAGCAGTGCAGTTAAAGATGGTAAAATTACTTACACAGTAAGTATAAACGGCGGTATTGATGGCTTTGGCAGTGCTGTTTTACATATTCAATATGACAGTAGCGTGCTGGTTCCTGCTGAAGAGGGCTTTAAACCTGCATATACAAGTGCGGGAGTTAAGCAGTTTAAGGGTATGTATGTTAATGGTGTAACTGTTGAAGATGAAAATACATATTCAGTTGCTTATATGAACACAACACCTGAAAAGGTCAGTGCAAATACAGAGTTTTTCAACATTACTTTTGATATTATAAACGAAGAAAGACCTACAACCTCAATATCATTCTTCTGCAAAGAGTTCATTTGCACTTCAGACAGTGAACAGTCTATTACAGTGGCAGATGGTTTGCAAACAATTGCAAGAATTGAAGAGGTTATAACTATAGAATCTCCCAAAACCATAACTGCAAAGCTTCAAACCAACAAGATTATTGTTGAATGGAAAGAGGCCGTTGGCGCTGTTAAATATGAATTAAGAAGAAAAACGCTTGATGGTGCTTGGGGTGAACCCATAATTGTTTCTGCTGATAAACTTTATTATAACGATGTGTTGGAGCTTGAAAGCGGAAAAACATATATGTATAGAATTCAAGCGGTTAATGGGGATGGTACATTAAGCGTCTATAATTCTGTTACAGCCTCCTGCAGATATATTTCTAAACCTACAGGTATTACCGCGTTAAACGGTGTTGGCGGTATTGATATTTCATGGAATGGTACAGACGGTGCAGATAGCTATAAAATAATGCGTCGTGAATTAGGTGAAGAGGAGTGGAGTCTTTTAACAGAGCGCTCATCTTCTTTGGCGACATTCTATAAAGACACAACTGCCGAAAACGGAAAAACCTATGAATATGATGTTAATTCAACCCTTGGAGAGTTTACAACAGAAACTTTTGACGAAGGCCAGATAGTTACTTATCTTCCTTCTCCCTCAGTTTCTTCAGTTGCAAATATCAGCGCAGGTGTTGAGTTGAAATGGGAAACTGTTCCCAATGCATCATATTATTTGATATACAGAAAAGCTGTTGGTGTTGAAACTGAACTTTCAGAATACGCTACTGTGGTTTCTAACTCTTTTATTGATAGTGAGGTAGAAACAGGCAAAGCATACACTTACAGCATAAAAGCAGTTAACGACTATGGCGAAAGTGCTTTTACGAAAACAGGCTACACAATAACAAGAGTTCCTGCAACTGTGGTGACAAATGTTGTTCCCGGTGCAGATCGTATTACTGTATTTTGAAAAAGTTGATGGCGTAGATGGTTATAATATATACAGAAGAACTGATGATACTGCTTGGTTGAAGGCGGGTAGCGTTTCTAAAGATGCCGAGTTTTTTGAAGATAAGCTTGTGCCCGGCGGAAAAGAGTATTATTACTGCGCGGTTCCCTTTATAGGTAACTCGGAAAGTCAGAAGGTTTCCACCGAAAATAGTGTTTATTATATTAAAGCACCACAGAATGTTAAAGCTACTAATACTAAAGAAGCTATTGAAGTTACCTGGGATGTAGTAAGCGGTGCAAGTGGATATTGTGTGTACAGAAAAACAAACGATAACGATAATTTGGTTCTGGTGGCTTCAGTTTCTGCAGGAGAAGAACTTAAATATATAGATACTAATGTTGAGATCAGCGAGATTTATAGCTATGTGGTTCAGGCATTAAGTAATAAAGGTACAAGCTTTTACAGTGAAGAATCTCCTGCAACAATGAGAATCACTTGTGTTACAAATGTTAGCGCAGAAAGAACTGTAGAAGGTATATACGTTAAATGGCGCAATCATAAATTTGCAGAATCTTATATCGTTTGCCGTGCAGAAAACGGCAATTGGAAGCGTATCGGCGAAACTGGCGAGATCGATTTCACGGATACAACAGTGGAAAGCGGTAAAATTTATTCTTACAGCGTTATTCCGGTTGTAGAAGAATTTGAAGGTGGAATTGCAGAAGACGAGATTGTTGAAATCAAATACATTGCCCCACCAACTATCACAAAGGCTACTAACTATAAAGCAACGGTTAAAGTTGAGTGGACCAGTGTTGCCGGCGCAGAAAAATATAAATTGCAAAGAGTAACCGTTAATTCAGAAGGTGAAAACGTTGGTTCATACAAAACCATAAAAACTCTTTCTGCCTCGGAAACAAGCTATAAGGATACCGATTTGGTTGCAGGTCGCACCTATAGATATAGAGCTTTTGCTGTTTGGGGTGAAGATGAATGTGCTGTGCCCGCTTCATTCAAGCATACCTTTCTTAAGGTTCCTGAAATTTCTTCACTTTCAAACGCTTATGGTGGAATAAAGGTTTCTTGGAAATCGGTTAAAAATGCAGAAAAATACAGTATTATGAGAAAAGAAAGCGGTGGCGATTGGAAAACCATCAAAACTCTTTCTTCTTCAAAAAATTCTTATGTAGATAAAACTACAAAAAATGGTGTTAAATATTATTATGCGGTTAAAGCAATTAAAGGTGACAGCATAAGCTATTACGAAACAAAAAGCTTTAAGTATTTTGGTTCACCTAAAGCTACTGTAACAAATAAAACCTCTGCAATAACTGTTACATGGGATAAAATATCAGGTGCAAAAAGCTATTATGTTTACCGTAAAGCTCCGGGTGAAACCTCTTGGAAACGAATTGCTATTGTAACTAAAAATATTTATACTGACAGTAATGTTAAAAATGGTAAAATTTATAAATATACTGTAAAAGCATATAATGGCAGTATCTTTTCAGGCTACAATACAAGCGGTTGGACAATAAAAAGACTTTCCGCCCCCAAGCTTAAATCCATTACAAACGCCACAAGCGGTGTAACGATTAAATGGTTAAAAGTAACAGGTGCTTCAAAGTACATTGTTATGAGAAAGGTCAAAGGCTCTTCAAAATGGGAAGAAATTAAAACAACAACCTCATTGAGCTTTACTGATAAAACTGCTAAAGCAGGTAAGATATACACTTATACTGTTAAGGCAGGCTATGGTGATTATCGTTCTATTTATATTGCGGATGGGCTTAAAATAAAGCGTATGTCAAGACCAACTCTTGAAAGTGTTAAGAGCTCAAAAAGCGGAATTACTTTTAAGTGGAACGAAGTAACCGGCGCTTCCGGATACCTTGTTTACAGAAAAACCGGTTCAGGCGAATGGGCGCAAATTGCTAAAGTGACAGGTGCAACTACTACATCTTATCTTGATAAAACTGCTAAAAAAGGAAAAACCTATTACTATTCCGTTCGTGCTTATAGTGGCTCATATAAGAGCGCATATAACACAACCGGTTTAAAAATCAAAGATAAATATTAAAAATGTATCCGAGAACTAAAAGGTTCTCGGATATTTTTATTGACAAGGTGAAATATTTTATATACAATTTATGTACTTTTAGCAATTGATTGGAGAAAATGATGAAAAAAAGAAAAGAAAGGCAAAAAGCGCATATCATAAAAAACACAGCTTTTATGTTAGGCTGTGCACTTAAGTGCGCCCCTTTGTCGCTTTTTATTATTTATTTTTCATATATTGCCGAAAATGTTTATTATGCAGTTGTTATAAATGTAATGTTCCTTGAAACAGCTCTTTCCATGATAGAAAATAATGGTAGCTTTCAGGAGTTTGCCATAAGGATGGGCATTATTGTTTTAGGTAAGCTTTTTGTGGATTTGATAGGCTACATTGATGTTTATACAGTAAGAATAAAATTTGAAATCAAATGCGAAAGCTATATTAATTCACTTATTTTCAAAAAAGCCCAAGAGGTTGAATTGGGTTGCTATGAAAATCCTGAGTTTTTCGATAAATATAATCGTGCAACCTGGGTTGTTGACCAAGGGGGATTTAAAAGAATAATTGAAGGCTCTGCCTGGACTATAGGCTCTGTTGTAAGCCTTGTTTTTCTTGTTATGTACCTTGTTTCCATAGACCCCTGGCTCTTGGTATTTATTCTTTGCCCTGTTGTTGTTATGTGGTTCAGAGTTCGTAAGAATAATGTTGAACTGAAAAAAGAAAAGGAAATTACCCCATTTGAAAGAGAGAAGGATTATGTAAGAAGAACAATTCTTCTTAAGGATTTTGCAAAGGAAATAAAAACAACCAATATTTTTGTTGTTCTTGAAAAGCGTTTTCGTTCAGCTATTGCAAAGAATATAGATGTTATTAAAAAATACGGCTGGAAAATTGCTCTTCTTGAATGCATTTCCGATTATTTTGCAGAAATTATTCCTGTTACAGGTGGCTTCATTTACGGCTGCTACAGACTTCTTGTGGCGCAGAATATACCGATTTCCCAATTTTCTGTTCTTGTTTCCGCTATTACAACCTGCAGAAATAAAACTAATCAATTAGCCAGATACTTTGCAATGCAGCAAAAGCATTGTTTATGGGTGCAGAATTTAAGAGAATTTCTTGAATATGAGCCGAAAATACAAGGCGGAGACATAATTCCCGAGGATTTTCAAAGCCTTGAATTTAAAAATGTTTCCTTTAAATATAAAGAAGATAGCGACTATATTTTAAAGGATGTTTCATTTAAAGTTGAAAAAGGGCAGACAATTGCAGTTGTTGGACATAATGGTGCAGGTAAAACAACACTTTCAAAGCTAATTATGCGTCTTTATGATGTTACGGACGGCGAAATACTTTATAACGGCATAAACATTAAAGAATATGACCTTCTGAAGTATCGTGAAAAATTTGCTTGTGTTTTCCAGGACTATAGAGTTTTTGCAATGACTGTTGCGGAAAATGTTCTAACTGAAGAGGTTGATGATGAAAACAGAAAAACTGCTGTAAACGCTCTTCAAATGGCAGGGGTTTACGAAAAAATCGGTAACCTTGTTAATAAAGAGGATTCAATTCTTACTAAAGAATTTGATAAAGATGGTGTTCTTCTTTCGGGTGGTGAAACCCAGAAGGTTACAATTTCCCGCCTTTTTGCAAGAGATTTTGATATTGCAGTTCTTGATGAGCCCTCATCAGCTCTTGACCCAGTTGCAGAAAGTAAAATGTATGATGCACTTATTGAAGGCACAAAAGGAAAAACCGTAATTTATATTTCTCACCGCCTTTCAAGTGCTACCCGTTCAGATAATATATTAGTGTTTAATAAGGGTGTATTAGAGGAGCAGGGTAATCACGAAAAGCTTATGGCAGATAAAGGTTACTATCAGGAAATGTTCACTCTTCAGGCATCAGGCTATAAGGAGGTGTTTGAAGATGAATAATAAAAAAGAAAAAACCAATACAATAAAAAACAATATTTATATGCTGAAATTTATTTTCAAGCATACACCATTTATGGTTTTCGGTTATTTGTTTTTTGATGTTCTCGCAAACCTTCCCTGGACACTTTCCAATGTCGTCTTATTGAAATACATAATTGACGTTGCAACGGAAGGTCGGGATTATTACAGAATCGCAGTTGCTTTGGCATTCTTTGTGGTTTTTGTTGTAATAACAAATCTTTTTACAACCCTTTTTTACGAAGTTTCAATGCCAAAGCAAAAGGAAAAGCTATATTTTGCAGTGTATAAAACTATTTATGAAAAAGCTGCAAAAATGGACTATGAGGCTTATGATAATCCGGAGTATTATAATGACCTTGTGCTTGCAATGAACTCTATGAACGAAAGAGCTTATACGGTTCTTCAGGATGCTCAGGATGTTCTCACTAATGTTATAAGTGTTTTAACTATTGGCGCTGTTGTTGTTTCAATTGACCCTATCTGTCTTGTTTTTGTTATGGTCTGCGTTGCTATTATGACACCCATCGGAAGACTTATTGCAAAGGTCAATGTGGAAAGAACTGAGGCTATGACACCCCTTGACAGAAAAAATCTTTATTTCAGCCGTGTTTTTTATTTGCAGGATTATGCAAAAGAATTGAGGCTTTCCCGTGCAGGTGCAATGGTTGAAAGAAGATATAATAGGAATATTTTTGATAGACTAAAAACAATTTCACCATACCTTACAAAGCAGTGGAAATTGTATTTCTGTCAGGAATCTCTCCCTATGACCTTGCTTATTTATCTCGGTATAACACTTTTAATGGGCTATAAAGCCATTGTTACAAAAGAGGTTACAATGGGTGATTTTGCCGCAACCTTTAACGGTGCTTCTTCAATAAGCACCAGCGTTTTTGCATTAACAAGCCATCTTGCAATCAATGTAAGAGAAAATGGTCTTTATGTTGAAAAATTCCGCCGTTTTATGAACGCAAAGGAAAAAATGATTTCAGGCACAAAAACAACTGTTTTTGAAAAGCCGCACGTTATAAAATTTGAAAACGTATCTTTCAAATACCCCGGTACTGAAAAATATGTTCTTAGAAGCATAAATCTTGAGATATCGCCTTATAAAAAAATAGCTTTTGTTGGCTATAATGGTGCAGGCAAAACGACTCTTACAAATCTGCTGTTAAGGCTTTATGATGTAACAGAGGGTGCAATAACCATTGATGGTATAAATATTAAGGAATGGGATATTAAGTCCTATCATAAAAATTTTGCAGCAGTATTTCAGGATTTCTCTCTTTTCGGTGCAACTCTCGGAGAAAATGTTTCAATGGATGATTGCCCCCAAAAAGAAAAGGTGGAAGATGCTATTAAAGCAGCAGATTTTGACAGAAAGCTTCCCAACGGAACAGATAGTATTCTTTTACGGGAATTTGATGATGATGGGGTTTCGTTATCAGGGGGCGAAGCTCAGAAAATAGCAATAGCAAGGGCTTTTTATAAAAACTGTCCTTTTGCAATTCTTGATGAACCAAGTGCAAACCTTGACCCTGTTGCAGAATATGCCCTTAATCAGTCTATGACCAAAGCTGCAAACGATAAAACAGTTTTGTTTATTTCACACCGCCTTTCAACTACTGTTATGGCAGATGAAATTTATATGCTTGAAAACGGAGAGATAATTGAACATGGTTCTCATGAAGAGCTAATAAAACTTGACGGGAAATACGCTTATATGTTCCGGTTACAAGCAGAAAAATACAACTAAAAAATGTCTGTTACGAATAATCGTAACAGACGTTTTTTATAATCATTATTCGAATTGACCTTGCAATTGCTTTTCTGCCATTGCATCAATTTCCTCTTTTGTTGCAGTTTTCATAAATTCTGCCATTGACGTTCTTCTTTCCTGAAGGTCTGCATACATTTTTTCACGAACCTCAGCAGAAAGCGGATAAAAAAGCTTTGGAACAATACCTAAGCTTGAGGTTATAATCGGAATACCTGTACCTAAAGCAAAAATCCACCATTTTGTTTTGTCGGTTTGAGTACCTATTTCCAAGCCTTGAACGTAACCGATTTTACCCATAACAAGATTTGTTACAGCTCCCATAACTGCCTGCTGAATTTTAGTGATAAGGCTTTGTGTAACACCGAGCATAGCTTCGGAACGATAGCCGTTTTTCCATTCGCAGTAGTCCAGAGCTTCGTTCTGGATTTCTGCAGGAATAACTCGCCTTAAGCCGTAAACGCACATTTCAAAAATCTCTTCTATAGCCATCATTGGCAGTATGATTGGCTTTTTCATAAAGTTTTTATTAATTGAGCCTATACCGAAAACTGTCAGCCAAAGCATATCTGTCCAGGCATCTTCCAGAATCCAAAGCGCTTTTGTTGAAAATCGCCGTCTTAAAGGCTCAACAAAGCTATAGCTTATGAACTTAATCGGGAAAGCAGGTATGCCTACAATGGTTTTCCAGGTGATAGAGCCTATAACATCTATGTAGAAGTTTGTTCGGCTTGCACCTATTGAAAAGCCTGAAAGCAGAGAAGAAAGTAATTGTATTCTCATCGGTTTATTGCTGATAACGGCTTTCAGGCAGTGCTTAACCGAGGGTTGCTTAATAGACTGAGAAACTCGTTCTCGGGAATTTGTAATGAAGAAAAGAGCAAACGCTGCAGATGCCGCCGCACAGACGATGCCAAATGCAGAGAAAAGCTTCGGCAAGGGAAGATTTAGCTTTTTGTTTGCAATCAGGTCGTAAATGAGACCGAAAATCTGTTTCGGTAAATCCTCAACTAAATGGGATGAAACATTCGCCAAAGCAATCAAACGCGATCGTTCCAAGGGTTCAGGGGTTATGGTCGAAAGGAAGCCGGTTTTAGCAACGGATGTGAATGTGCCGGCAGTTTCCGTAATAATACTCATTGCAAAATAGAAAATCCATTTGGGTAGATATGTTGCGGGAGTATTTGGAAACAGGAATGGTATCAACCAATACCACATGCCTAAAACAGTGAGGGGAATTTCACCTAAAAGCACATAGGGCTTGAACTTACCCCAACGGGTTCGGGTCTTATCAACCATAACACCGATGAAGGTATCATTGAAGGAGTCCCATATTGTTGCAACGACATTCTGAATTGCGAGATATTTAAAATCAATTTTTACAACGTCATAAATATATCGCTCTTTGAAATCATTAATGTTCAGACTTGCCGCAACATCGTTAAGAACATAGGCAAGGGTTTCCTTTTTACCTACATAACGGCGTGGTTCTGTACTTAAGGTGGAAACTGTTTCTCTGTTTTCCATTCAGTTATCTCCTTTCGTATTTATTTGCTTAAATAATCAAGAATTGTATTTATATTATTCTCAGGTACATCAAGAATTTGCTGAGGTACTCTCATATTTTCAAGATAGTGAGCATCTGAATCGGAAAGAATTTTTAATTTTTTCAGATACGGATGTTTTTCTTTCAGTTCGCTTTCCTTTAGTATATCAAAAATTTCTGCACATTTAAACCCGAAATATTCATCAATTATACCTAAGTTTGAAAGAATGCTGAAGGATGAGCGGTCAATATGTGCAGGGTAGCAGATGCCGTTATATTCTGCCACCTTTTTCACAACCTTTTCTGTGCTTATACTACTGGCAGTAACCAACAAAATATCCTCTTGTCCTATAATGTTATCATTTTCGTCACATATTAATTGCTCACCGAAGACAGATGGTTTATTTTTTATTGGTGGCATTGTAGTTTTAACATATTCGGAAAAGCTTAAAGCATCTTCTAAATTATAAAAAAGGCATACTATGTGAACCTCTTCAGAGGTGCAAAGCTCCATTCCCGGTATAAACGTTAATCCGTTTTCTTCTGCGATTTTTGCAACTGCCGGGCAGTTAAGTGCAGTATTGTGGTCTGTTAAGGCGATAACATCATACCCCATAATTTTTGCAAAATTCACTATATTATTGGGCGTCATATCCTTATCACCGCAAGGACTCAGGCAGGAGTGAATGTGAAAATCATAATATAATTTCATATCAGCTTTGAAATCTCTACGGCAATCTGATAAGAGTTTTTATCTGTGCCGAGGATTATAACTTCATTTTCTTCTGCTCGTTTTATGGCATCTGAATCTGCAGGTGCATTTTCCGTGAGGATAATGCAGGCAACATCTGCAAGAACAGCAACACCTATTGAGGTTACATTACCCATAACCGTAAGCCAGGCATCGCCCTCTTCGG
>SVOP01000052.1 GCA_015066325.1 Oscillospiraceae bacterium | reverse complement strand
TGCTCTTCCGATCTCATTTGCTTTACTTGTAATTTTTTCCATACTTAAAAAAACATCTTACGCCCGACCAAGCTTTTTGGTCGGGCGCAATAATTGATTATTAAAGAGCTGCTTTTGCTTTTTCAACGAGTGCTGCAAAACCTTCGGGGTCTGCAATAGCAATCTCGGAGAGCATTTTTCTGTTAAGCTCGATACCTGCTTTTTTGAGACCGTTAATGAATGTTGAGTAGTTGATACCATTCATTTTGCAAGCAGCAGAGATTCTTGTAATCCAAAGACGACGGAAATCTCTCTTTTTCTGTTTACGACCGATGTAAGCATAGTTACCGCTTTTCATAACAGCCTGTTTAGCTGTTTTGAAGAGCTTGCTCTTTGAGCCATAATAACCCTTTGCGAGTTTAAGAACTTTATTTCTTCTTTTGCGAGTCATCATCGCACCTTTAATACGTGCCATTGTAAGTTACCTCCTGTACCGTTTTCTTCTTATTTATAAGGAATAAGACGTTTAATCTGCTTCTGATTTGTAACGTCTGCAACATTAGTCTTACGAAGACCTCTTTTACGCTTTGTTGTTTTCTTGGTAAGGATGTGAGATTTGTTTGCATGTGCACGAATCGGCTTACCGTTTTTAGACATTTTGAAACGCTTTTTAGCGCCTGAGTGAGTTTTAATTTTAGGCATAATAATATCCTCCTTAAATTTTACTTGGATGCTTTGGGAACAAGGAACATAAGCATTTGACGACCTTCAAGCTTAGCAGGCTTTTCAACTGAGCCTGTTTCGGAACAAGCCTCTGCAAAACGCTGCATAATTGTAGTGCCGTATTCGGTGTGTGCCATCTCCCTGCCTCTGAAACGAATTGACACCTTAACCTTATCGCCATCCTTTAAGAAACGGAGAGCGTGGTTAACCTTTGTGTTAAAGTCACCTGTGTCGATATTCAAAGATAAACGAACCTCTTTGATATCCATAACCTTTTGTTTTTTCTTTGCTTCCTTTTCACGCTTTGCCTGTTCGAATTTGAACTTACCGTAGTCCATAATTTTGCAAACAGGGGGAACAGCGTTGGGAGCAATTTTAACAAGGTCAAGATTTGCTCTTTCTGCTAAAGCGATTGCTTCTTTTGCGGACATAACGCCGATCTGCTCGCCCTCTGCAGAAATAACTCTGACTTCTTTATCTCTGATTTCTTCGTTGATTTGATTCTCCTTGCTAATACCTAAGCACCTCCAAAAAATAATGAAAAGCTCGAACAGAAATTCCGTTCGAGCCTCAAAACGCACCTATGGCGTTAATTAATGAAACTATTGACCAAACAATACTCTCGGTTGGTGAGAACGGAACAGTTCTGCTTTATTGCCTTGATATAATACCAACTTTGACCTCATTTGTCAAGTGTTTTTTTATTTTTTATTATTCTTCTTCAGAAGAGTTGTCATCGTCAACATCCACAACAGGCTCGTCATCCAAAACTTCTTCGGTGTTTTCTTCTTCGGTTGTTTCTTCAACATATTCACCGTAATAATAAACAATAATCTTATCAGTTACGGAAAGCCTTCTGTCATCAGGAATAGCAACCCAGTTATCTGTTTTTGTGTCCTGGCAAACAACGCTGTAAACTCTCATAGAATCAGATTCTCTGTCTGCAACATTACCTGCAACGGTTTCAACCTTTTTAAAGCCTGCGGCCTTCAAATCTGCAACCGCATCCTTTAAGGTTTCATTTAATACATCGGGAACCTCTCTGCCGTTGCTGATGCGAAGAGTGATGTTTCTCTCTTCAAACACAATGGTACCCTCAGTTAAATCCTGAGAAATAACAGTACCTTTTTCCTCATCACTGTCAACATACTCAGTTTTGAAAATAAGAAAGCCGTTATAAGTTGTGTCTGTTTTTATATCCTCTAAAGCCTTACCTCTGAAATCGGGAACAGTTATGCTTGAAGCACCTATTTTCTCGGTTGTATCATCTTCGGAAACAAATTCCGTTGTTGATTCCTCTGTTGTGCTTTCTTCATCGTTCTTATCGGAAAATCCTTTAATACCAACAAGAGCTACAACAAGAATACCAAGGCAAAGAATAACGCTTATAACAAAAACTGCAATTGTGCTTTTCTTCATTTTCTGTGAATCGGGAATTTCTTCAATACTCTCTTCGGGAGAAGCCTCTTGGGCAAGTGCTCCGTCAACAGCTTCGGTTTGTGAAGCATACATTGAGGAATACGCCTCAGAAGCAGTACCTGCCGCCGCAGGAGAAGCAGAAAGCTCATCTCTCAATTCTTCTGCAGTAACGGTTCTGTCATCAGGAAGAATCTGCAAACCGTTTACAAGGGCATTTATAACATAAGCAGGTAATTGCTCTGCAAATTTGCCCGGAATCATAAGCTTATCATTAGTAAGTCTTGATGCAGAACTCATAGGGACGCTACCGATAAGAGCTCTGTAAAGAACTGCAGAGAAAGCATAAATATCTGTGCTTGTGCTCAAGCCATCACTGAAGCCATACTGCTCAACTGCCGCATAGCCATCAAATAATTCGCTTTCCATTGTGCTTTTCTGACGGCGCACCTCTTCAATTGAATATCCTGTTATACGAATTTTGCCGTTTTTATCAAGAATAAGAGTTTCGGGGCAAATACCGCCGTGAATTATTCCTGCATAGTGAAGCTCACCTAAAGCAGAAAGCACGGGCATAAAGAGAACCCTTGCATCATCCCAGGAAATATAACCTGTTTCCTGCTCTAAAAGGAATTCTCTTAAGGTTTTGCCTTCACCAAGATATTCGCTGACTGCATACACAGTACCCAAATCTTCAACAATGCCGTAAACCTGAGTTAAAGCAGTAAAGCCTCTGAGCTCTGTTAATTTAGTCCACAGCTTAACAAACTCTTCTTTAGCATCAATAAACTCTGATGCTTTACCAATGTTAACAAGGCAATAGTTACCCTCGCCCCTTGAAAGAATTCCTTCAGGGAAAAGCTCTCTCAGGGTAACGGGAGTTTTTTTCTCCATATCAAAGGCATAATAGGTTGCGCCTTCACTGTTTGAAGCAATGAGTTTTCCCACAAGGTATCTTCCGCCCACAACAGTTTTAAGTGGCAAAAAGGGGTCCTTCTGGGGTTCGCTGTTTTCCTTGCGACAATAGGGACAAAAATCATTGTCACCTATTTTTCGCATACAGCGTAAACAAAGTTTTTCTTTTTCCATATTAAGACTTCACCTTATTCAAAATCAGGTCTTGTGGAATTATTATGTGCAAGAGCATCCTTAACACTCTGACGAAGCTTTCTGATGTCGTTAACGCTGTTTGTGAGTGTTTCATCAGTATCTCTGATAATGGTTTCAACATAAGAGCTGGCATTTCTTCTGATATCGTTTGACCACTTTTCTGCTTTAAGAGTCATTTCTTCTGCACGCTGTTTTGAAGAAGCGAGAAGTGCATCTGCCTCTGCTTTGGTCTGGCGGAAAATATCTTCTGCAGCACTTTTAGCTTCTTTAGTAATCTGATGCTCTTCAATCATAAGGTCTGCTCTCTGACGAGCTTTATTAATAATATCCTCTGCTTCAAGCTGAGCCTGGTCAAGAATATCGCGTCTTTCCTGAGCAATTCTCTTTGCCTGAGTAATTTCTTCGGGCATATTAAGACGAATATCTTCAATAAGTCTTGAAAGCTCCTCTGTATCCATAAGTGTTTTTGTTGAGAACGGAACTGATTTTGCCTCGTCAATAAGCTGCTCCATATCAGCAAGTGATTTTTCTACAGTACTTGTAGCCATTATAAAAACATCCTTTCATCCTTTGAGTTTTATTTTTTAGTTTCGGGATAATCTCTTTACTATATCGTCGCAGATTTCTTCGGGGACGAATGTGGAAATATCCCCACCCAATCTGCAGACTTGTTTTACTACGCTGGAGCTTAAAAACATATGCTCTGCGTTTGAAACCATAAAAATTGTTTCCATTTCGGAATTAAGCTTCTGGTTTGTGAGTGCCTGACGGAATTCATCATCATAATCGGAAATAGCTCTCAAACCTTTAACAACTGCCGATGCACCTTTTTCACGAACATAGTCTGCAAGAAGCCCTGCATAGCTGTCCACAGAAACATTAGGCAAATCCTTAGTGCAACGCTTTATAAAAGCAACCCGCTCTTCCGTTGTGAAGCTGCCAACATCCTTGTTTGGATTTCTCATTACAACAACAATAACATTGTCAAAAAGCTTTGCTGAACGGGTTATAATATCAAGATGACCGATTGTAAGAGGGTCAAAGCTACCGGGACAAACTACTGTTTTACCCATTAAATACTCCCCTTTCTATAAACAGTCAATGCAATTTTGCCGTATTTATAGCGTTTTGAGGTAAAGCCCTCAATCTCCTCGGGAAGAACCTCTCTTTCACCTGTTTCACAAACAATTATACCACCATCTGCAATATGGGGTGAAACTCTTTCAATGGCATCTTCCATTATGCCTGCGTGATAAGGCGGGTCAAGAAAAGCAATATCGAAAATCTCCGAGGTTCTGTCAAGATATTCAAGGGAGTTTGCAAGAACGGTTTTTGAAACATTTCTGAAACCGGTTGTTGTAAGATTCTCCTCAGTAACCGCAATTGAAGCACGGGAAATATCAACAAACACCGCTGAAGCCGCACCTCTGCTTAAAGCCTCAATTCCCAACTGACCGCAACCGCAGAACATATCAAGAACTCTTCTTCCTTCAATATCAAACTGAATAATATTAAAAATTGATTCCTTAACTTTATCGGTTGTAGGTCTGACACTGTCACCCTCAAGAGTTTTTAACCTTCTCCCGCGAGCAGAGCCTGTTATAACTCGCATCAGCCAACACCTCCGTAGATTTAATATATAAATATTATATTTCTTTATGACATATAATATCAGTTTATTATTACATTTTCTTAGTGTATTTGTCAAGTTTTTAATAAAACTTTGCGGTAAAAGTATTGCAATCCTATCCTCCCTTTTCTGCGAAGCAAAAAAGGGAGGGGGCAAGGAACACGACCGCGCCCTGTGGGCGATGCAGGGAGTGTGAGTTGGCGTAGCGGTCAAAATTCTGTGAAGCGAATAGCGAACTAAGAATTTTGGGCACCGCAAGAGGACTTATCGTTACTTATCATTTGAATACAGTTCCAAGCGAAGATTTATGAAAATATTCGGGCGGAATGGTGGAGGGTCGCCACATAAAGATGCCCTTTTGTAAAAGTATCGCGAAGCCTATCATCCCTAAATCTCACCGAAGGTGAATTTAGGGAGGGGGACCATTGCCAACGGCAATGGTGGTGGGTCGCCCCGTACCCTCTTTCCTTTGTAAAAGTATCGCAACCCCATTTGACAACCTATTTCAACAATGCTAATATTAAACCAAACAATCAAAGAAAAGAGAATTCACAATGCCAAAAACTGAGCTTACAAATATGGTTATGGTGCAAAACCCCGACACAAAAGAGGTTTTAGTGCAAAGAAGAGTTAAATATTGGTGTGGTATCACCTTCCCCGGCGGTCATGTTGAAGACGGCGAAAGCTTTTATGACAGTGCCGTCCGAGAGGTTAAAGAAGAAACCGGCTTAGATGTTAAAAACCTCAAATACTGCGGGTGTGTCCATTGGCACAACACCGAAACAAACGATAAATATATCGTCCTTTTTTATAAAACCAACGAATACAGCGGCGAGCTTTTAAAAAGCACCGATGAGGGCGAGGTTTTCTTCACACCCATTGAAAGCATAAAGGATATGCCTCTCTCCCCTAATTTCGATAAATATCTCAATGTGTTTTTAAGCGATAAAATCACCGAAATTTTCTGCAACTGGAACGAAAAAATGAAAGAAAATTGTGACGGCGAACCTGATTGGGATTTTCAATACAGATAAAAGTAAGAAATTAGAAATTAGGAATTAGAAATGTTAGGGAAGCTTCGCTTCCAACAGTAAATATAAGTTGAAAGTGGCAATTGGAAAGTTTCGGGGAAGCTCCGCTTCCAAACAAAACAATTGCGTCGCAGACCCGACATTCCGAATTTCGATTTCCGAATTCCGAATTTAAAAAACACCGCCGAAGCGGTGTTTTTTCTTTTATTCACCCCTAAAGGCTTTGATTATTTCAATTGCATTTGCTTCAGTAACACCCGGAACGCTCATAAGCTCCGCTTTTGTTGCCTTGCCGATTGCTTCCATTGTTTTGAATTTTATTATAAGCTTTTTGGCTTTCTTTTCGCCTATTCCCTTAATATCTGTAAGGGATGCGGTAAGGGCAGATTTGGTATGCTTTTTATGGTGGTATGCAACAGAAAATCTGTGAACCTCATCCTGAATATTAGTCACAAGCTGAAACGCTTTTTTTCTTGCATTAAAATCAATTCTTCCGCCGGCGGTTGAAATTGCCGAGGTTCTGTGCTTGCTGTTTTTAACCATACCGAAAACGGGAACATCAATGTTATATTCCTTTAAAAGCGGTAAAACCGCGTTAACCTGACCCTTGCCACCGTCAAGTAAAATCAGATCGGGAAGCCTTGCAAAGCCAACAGTTTCGCCCTTTTCTTTGTGGGTATAGTATTCTTCAAAACGGCGGGAAAGCACCTCATTCATTGAGCGGTAATCGTCCTGACCGCTGAATCCCTTTATGGCAAAACGGCGATATGCAGCCTTCAAGGGCTTTCCGTCCTTGAACACTATCATACCTGCAACATTGTCACTTCCGCCTGTATGGGAAATATCATAAGCCTCAATGTATTCAGGGACTTTTGACATTCCGAGAAGAAGTGAAAGCTCTTCAAGTGCTTCTCTGTTTCTATCATTAACTCTGTATTTATCAAGAAGTTTTTGAGAAGCGTTACTTTTGCACATTTCAACAAGTTTTGCCTGAATACCTTTTTGAGGTATTACAATATTAACATTTGTACCACGCTTTTCAGAAAGCCATTTTTCAATATTTTCTACTTCCTCAATTTCTCCGTCAATTTCAATTCGCGGAGGAATTTTTCTGTTCATTGAATAATAAGAAATGATAAATTCCTCTCTCATTTCAGAAATTTTATCTCCCTCTTCGGCAAAAAAATGTTCCGTATCAAAAAGTCGGTTATCCTCAAAACGAAGCACAGCAAAACAAGCCTTACCATCCATAACAGAAAGTGCAAAAACATCCTGCTCCTTGTAGGTTGAAGAAACAACTTTCTGATTGCTGCCAACCTTTTCAATGCTCTTTATTGTATCACGGATTTTGGCTGCTTTTTCAAATTCAAGATTTTCTGCCGCTGCATTCATTCGCTCGGTTAATTGCCTTATAGTTTCCTTACTGCCGTTTTTAAGAAAAGCGAGAGCATCGGAAACATTTTTCTTGTATTCACTGTTTTTAAGCTTACCTGTGCAAGGTGCGCAACAAATACCTAAATGGTAGTTTAAACAAGGTCTGCCTTTGCCGATATCACGAGGAAAAACCTTTGAACAAGTTGGCAGTTTAAAAACCTTTTTCGCCTCTTCAACAGCTCGGGTAACAGAAAATCCTGCAGTATATGGACCAATATATTCCGCGTTTTCATCATCCTTTTGAAGAACGGGATAAATATTCTGCCAATCGCCTTTTGTAACTTTAATATAGCTGAAGCCCTTATCATCCTTCAAAAGAATGTTATATTTGGGCATATTCTGTTTTATAAGGCTGCATTCAAGAACAAGCGCTTCAAACTCGCTGTCTGTGAGTATATAGTCAAAATCCTGCACATTTTCAACCATTCTCTGCACCTTCGGAAGATGCTTTTCCTGTGCACCGAAATATTGGCTTACTCTGTTTTTAAGAGCCTTAGCCTTGCCGATGTATATTATGTCATTATTTTTATCCTTCATAATATAAACACCTGGAGATAAAGGCAATTTGTTAGCTTTATCCTTTAATCTTCTCAATCGTTCTGTCAATATACTCACCTCCTTACAAATTGGAAGTGGCAAGTGGAAAGTGGAAAGTTTCGGGGAAGCTCCGCTTCCAAACATTAAAATAATGCGTCGCAGACCCTTAACTTGCCATTTGCCACTTTCAACTTGCCACTAAAAAAGCGGTAAAGGTCACCCTTTACCGCTTTAAAATCCGAATTAAACCTCTGCGAATCCGCTGTCTACCAAAGCAACGAGAGCATTAACTGCCTGTTCTTCGTCAACACCGCCTGCAATGATGCGGATTTCGGTGTCACCCATAATACCGAGAGAAAGAACGCCGAGAAGACTCTTTGCATTAACTCTTCTTTCTTCCTTCTCAAGCCAGATTGAAGACTTGAACTCGTTAGCTTTCTGAATAAAGAAAGTAGCGGGACGTGCATGAAGACCTACCTGATTTTTAACTGTTACATCTTTAACGTACATAATAATTCTCCCACATTCAAATTAAAATTACATATATTAATTGTCTGTTTATGAGTGCAGAAATCTGCAAACCACTTACTATATTATACCACCAAATCATTTTTAGTCAACGAAAAAAGACCAACCTTTTCCTGAAAAAGCAATAATTCGGATGGAATACTAAACCTTTTAAAATTTAAAAGGTGTGTTTTGTGCAAGTTAACCACAAATGTCAGTCTTTATTATTAAAGATAAACAATTATTTAACATTCTTCTTTAATTCTTCTAAAAATGCTTTTTCGTTCTTATCCAAATCAGCATTCTCCAGAAGTTCGGGTCTGCGTTCAAAGGTTCTTTCAATAGAGCGCTCCCTCTGCCATTTTTTTATATTGGCATGATGCCCGGAAGAGAGGACCGCCGGCACTTCCATATCGTGCCATACAGGCGGCTTTGTATATTGAGGATATTCTAAAAGAGAGGAATAATGGCTCTCACCCATAAATCCCTCAGGCTCTGAAAGAACCCCGGGAAGCATACGGGAAACCGCATCTGCAAGAATCATTGCAGGCATCTCTCCACCGGTTACAACATAATCGCCAATAGAAATTTCCTCGTCAACTATTTCATCAATAACCCTTTGGTCAACACCCTCATAGCGACCGCAAAGAATTGCAATATTATCCATTTTGGAAAGCTCTTTAACCCTCTCCTGAGTAAGAGTTTTTCCGCAGGGGGACATATAAATGAAATGAGGCTTTGTGCCGGCTTCCTCGCAAACCTTCATAAAGCAATCATAAATAGGCTGAGCCATCATAAGCATACCTGCTCCGCCCCCATAGGGAGTGTCATCAACCTGATTATGCTTGTTTATGGCAAAATCACGAATCTGGTGAAAATTCATTTCCACCTTTCCCGATTTTCTTGCTCTGCCGATTATGCTTTCACTCATTACCGCCTCGCACATTTCGGGGAAGAGAGTTAAAATATCAATCCTCACTGAAAAGCCCCCTTAACGGACGAATGAAAGCAACATCATTTGCCACATCACATTCAATAACAACATCCTTAATGGCAGGAATAAGCACTTCCTTGCCATCGGGAGTTTCAATAAACCACACATCATTTGCCGCATAGCTTTCTATATCTTTAATTTTACCGTAGCAAATATTATTATCGTCGTAATCAATAACAGAACAACCAATTAGCTCGGAAACGAACCATTTGCCCTCGGGAAGATTAATATCCGAGCGTTTCATATAAAGAATGGTATTTCTTAATTTCTGTGCATCCTCAACTGTATCAACACCCTGGATTTTAAGCACGGCAACATTGCCGTGAGGACGGCAGGAAACAATTTTAAAGCTGTCATTCCCTTTTTCATCACGGTAAAGAGTTTTAAACTTTTTAACAAATTCGGGAGAATCGCACCAAGGGTTAAGGCGCACCTCACCCTTTATTCCGTGAGTGCTTACAATCTGCCCGATTTCAAGATATTCTTTAATCATAAATACTCCAAAAAACAAATAAAAGAGTCAAATACAAATAAAAAACAAAGACGAGTTGATTTTAGATGCAGAAGGCGGAATTTTACACCGACGGTGTATGAAGATACTCCGAGTGTGTAAAAAACGCCTTATGCGCTAAAAGCAACCGTCTTTAAATCAGTCGATGTCGACTTGAATTTTTACATCTTTACGAATAGCTGCGGCACGCATAACAGTACGGATTGCTTTTGCAATTCTGCCTTGCTTACCGATAACTCTTCCCATATCGTCGGGTCCTACGTGAAGATGATAAACAACTACACCCTCTTCGTTGGGCTCGTCAACAGTGACCTCGACTGCGTCAGTGGCATCAACGAGTCCCTTTGCGACTGTTTCGAGTAATTCTTTCATCGTAGTCACCTTAATTATTTAATGATGTTTTCTTTTTTGAGAAGGTCACGAACTGTATCAGTGGGCTGAGCACCATTCTGAATCCATTTTGTAACTTTTTCTGCGTCGATTTTGATTTCTGCGGGATCGCTGATGGGGTTATAATAACCAACCTCTTCGATGAATCTGCCGTCACGAGGATAACGTGAATCAGCAACTACTACACGATAGAAAGGTGCTTTCTTTGCGCCCATACGGCGAAGACGAATTTTTACTGCCATTTTAATTACCTCCGAAAAGTAAAATAATAATAAACTAATTTATATTAAACACTTTGTGTTTAAAGACTGATTATAAAATGAAGTTATGCTTCACATAAATGAAGTGTTTCACAATGAAGTTGCACTTCGTGCAAACACCAATGCAAAACTTCGTTTTACATTGGGAATCCACCCATGCCGCCCATTCCGCCGGGCATTCCTCCGCCCATTCCCATTCGCTGCATACGCTTCATCATTTTCTTTGAGTTTTTGCCGTTAAGCTGTTTATAAAGCTTCTGCATTGAGCGATATTGGTTAAGAAGTCTGTTAACATCCTCAACCTGCATACCGCAGCCTGCGGCAATTCTTCTTTTTCTTGAAGGATTGATTATATCGGGATTTTCACGTTCTTTCATTGTCATTGAACGGATAATTGCCATTGTATAATCAATCTGCTTATCGTCAACATCTGTGTCCTTAACCTTTTTGTTAAGTCCGGGAATGAGAGAAATAATGTCCTTCATAGGACCCATTTTCTTCATTTCCTCAAACTGCATAAGCATATCGTTAAGGTCAATTCTGTTTTCACGAAGCTTCTTTTCAAGCTGCTCAGCCTTTTTCTCATCAAGTGCGGTTTCTGCTTTTTCAATAAGAGAAAGCACGTCACCCATACCGAGAATACGGCTTGCCATTCTGTCAGGGTGGAAAACATCCAAATCCCCAAGCTTTTCGCCGATACCGATAAACTTAATAGGTTTACCCGTAACAGCTCTTGCAGAAAGCGCCGCACCGCCTCGGGTGTCACCATCCAGCTTTGTAAGAACAAGACCGTCAATACCAAGTGCTTCATTAAAGGAAGAAGCAACTGTAACTGCATCCTGACCGAGCATTGAGTCGATAACAAGAAGAATTTCGTGTGGCTTAACCTCTGCTTTTATGTCCTTGAGCTCCTGCATAAGCTGTTCATCAATATGAAGACGACCTGCAGTATCGAGGAAAACATAGTCATAACCGTTATCCTTTGCAAGCTTTATTGCCTCTCTTGCAATTTTAACGGGATTCTCGGTACCCATTTCGAAAACAGGAACACCGATTTGCTCACCAACAACCTGCAACTGCTTAATAGCAGCAGGACGGTAAATGTCACAAGCAACAAGAAGGGGTCTGTGGCCCTGTTCTTTGAGCCTGAGAGCAATTTTGGCACTGTGGGTTGTTTTACCTGAACCCTGAAGACCGCACATCATAATAACCGTTGGCGGATGTGCCGCTGTAGAAAGTCTTGCCTGAGTTCCACCCATAAGTGCGGTAAGCTCTTCATTAACAATTTTTATAACCATCTGTGCAGGAGTAAGGCTTTCCATAACCTTTGCACCAATTGCACGTTCGGTAACTGTGTTAGTAAAATCCTTGGCAACCTTGTAGTTAACGTCCGCCTCTAAAAGTGCAAGTCGCACCTCACGCATAGCGTCACGAACATCGGATTCTGTAAGGCTTCCCTTACTTTTTAATTTTTTAAAGGCATTATCAAGTCTGTCTGAAAGTCCTTCAAAAGCCACGGTGCAACCTCCTTATATTTTATTCATCAAGAGCAATTATCGCAGATTTGATATTAACAACTGCATCATTAACCTCTCTTGAAAGAGATATATTCATATTATATTTATTAATTTCCTCAACGTTTTCCATAACAACATCGAGAGCCTCTGTGATTTTTCTTGTGCGCTCGGCAAACCCTAATTTCTTTTCCATATCATAAAGCTGGGTTTCTGCTCTTTTAACTGCATCACGAACGCCCTGCCTTGTGATGCCCTCGTTCTGAGCGATTTCGGAAAGAGAAAGATCGTCACTATAGTAATACTCAATGAATTTACGCTGATTTTCCGTAAGCATTTCGCCATAGAAATCCGCAAGCAAAACAACATCAAGATTCTTAGCCACATTGACACCCCTTTCAAACCACACTGTAAAGAACTTTAACTTTACAGGAGTGCATTATAGCAGAGTAGGCTATGTTTGTCAAGAGGTATTTATAAAAAAGGTGCCAGATGCCAGCCGCCAGCAAATAGCAATTAGCAATTAGTAAAAGTAGTGCGAATCAATATCCCTATTTTTTGCGAAGCAAAAAGGAGGGGGGACCACCGCAGGTGGTGGG
>SVOP01000051.1 GCA_015066325.1 Oscillospiraceae bacterium | reverse complement strand
ATTTGATTTATATTCAGAATTATTCTCTTGCTATGGATTTTAAGCTCATATTGATGACTGTTAAAATCCTTTTCAAAAAAGAGAGTACAGAGGGATTTAAAAAAGGAAAGTAAGTGAGTAAGTGAATTTTTATTTTATGATTCTTGCCGGTGGTATCGGTTCAAGAATGCACTCTCCTGAATTACCCAAGCAGTATTTAAAAATTGGCAACGAGCCCATAATAATCAGAACAGTTCGTAATTTTATTGATTTTGGCTCTTTCAGAGCCGGGGTTATTTGCTGTCCTGTTGATTGGATTGAATACACAAAAGCATTGCTTCTTGAATACGGAATCTCTACAGATACAGTTTTTGTTGTTCCGGGTGGAAAAAATCGAAACTCTTCTGTTCAGAATGGTTGTTGCTTTTTAACAAAGAATTTTAATATTGCTGCTGATGATGTTATTTTAACTCACGATGCAGTCAGACCATTTATTGATTCTCGTATTATTAAAGATAATATTTCTGCAGTAGGGGAGTTCGGTGCGGCGAATACGGTAATGCCTGTTTATGATTCTATAATAAGAACTGCAACAGGGGAGTTTCTTTCAGAGCATTTACCGAGAAATGAGCTTTATAGAGTTCAAACACCCCAAAGCTTCAGGTTAAAAGAGCTTGATAACGTAATAAACTCTCTTTCTGATGAAGAGCTCGAAACCTATACTGATGTTGCATCAATTTTTTCAGACAGAGGCTTCAGAGTTAAATTGGTTGAAGGGCTTGACAGTAACATTAAGATTACAACCCCTTTTGATATGGCAGTTGCACAATCAATTATTTCAAATTTGCCATAATCATAAATTTAATTTGGTATATAAGCATTATTATAATGTATGATATAAATAAATTCAGTCGGTGACTTTTGAAGGAGGTTTCCTTTATGGCTTTGAAACGCCCGCAGCGTTCTAAGAAACAGAAAAAAGTAAAAAAACAGCATCCAAAATTGAGAAGATTTTTCTCAGTTGTTTTGGTGCTTGTTTCAATTGCTCTTATTTGCGGCACTGTTGCGTGCACTTATATTTATAAGTTTGCAAATGAATATGTAACAGGCGGTAAGAAAATTGACCTTGAAGAGTATAAGGCTAATCAGGAACAAACAAGTATTATTTATGGTTATGACTCTAATAAGCAGCCTGTTGAGCTTTTAAGGCTTCACGGCGCGCAGAACCGCGTGTGGATTGATTATAAAGATATCCCTAAAAATATGATTAACGCGTTCCGTGACCTTGAAGATAAGCGTTTTAATGAACACAACGGTGTTGACTGGTATGGTACTGTTTTCGGTGTTGTTTCATCAGGCTTTGAGCGCGGTGCATCAACAATTACTCAGCAGTTGATTAAAAACCTCACTAAAGAGGACGGAAGAACAGTATCCCGTAAATTCTATGAAATTCTTAATGCTTTGAATGTTGAACAGCATTATTCGAAAAAGAAAATTATGGAATTCTATCTTAATACTGTTTATCTTGGTAACGGTTGCTACGGTATCAGAACTGCCGCTGAAAAATATTTCGGCAAGGATGTTGAGGATTTGAATGCAGCTGAATGTGCAATTATTGCTTCCATAACTAAAGCTCCTGCAACTTATGACCCACTGACCGAGGATGGACTTTCTGCTTTGTTGGATAAGGATGCAGAGGGTAATATGGGTAGGCAGAGATACTGTTTGAACTGTATGCTTGAAGAGGGAAGTTTAACTCAAAAGCAATATGAAAAAGCTTTGGATTATGAGTTGATTTTCACCAATAGCGAGAATTATAAAGGTAGTCAGGTTACCAAAAACGAAAATGATGAAGATGATGAAAATTACACAGAGGATGATATCAAATTTACAGATAAAACCGATTCTGATAAGTCATCTTATTATGTTGAGTATGTAATTGATTCTGTTATTGAAGATTTGCAGGAGGAATATGAATGGACCTATAATGAAGCCTGGAAAAAGGTTTTCTTTGGTGGTCTTCGCATTTATACTGCAATAGACCTTGAGGTTCAGGAAGCTGCAGAAAACGTTTATGTTAACAGAATCACCTTCCCTGATGAAGATTTAAATGATAAAGAAAATCCACCGGTTCAGTCTGCAATCACTATTATGGATTACAGCGGTAGGGTAGTTGCAATGGTTGGCGGTGCCGGTCCCAAAGACACTTTCAGAGGACTTAACAGAGCGGCGGATTCACCTCGTCAGCCCGGTTCTGCTATTAAGCCCATATCTGTTTATACTCCGGCTATTGAGAATAATATTGCAACTTGGTCAACCAAGGTTCAGAACTATGGTATCAGATTAGGCTCGTCAAGATGGCCCGTAAACTATGGTGGTTCGTATGGTTCTGCAACAAACTTTGTAACGGTTCAATCTGCTTTAGCTCAGTCATTGAATACTGTTCCGGCTCAGTTAATGAGAAGAATTGGTATTGAAACAAGCTTTGATTTCCTTGTTGATGACCTTAAGATTTCAACCTTTGTAACTGATGAGGATGACCCTGACTATGATGGTAACTTCTCAACCCTTTGTGTTGGTGGTGCAAGTGAAGGTGTTACAACCCTTGATATGACTGCCGCTTTTGCGATTTTCGGTAACAATGGTTATTATTTTGAGCCCTATTGCTATTATAAAGTTACAAATAATGACGGTACGGAAACTCTTCTAAAATCCGGAAACAGTGAAGGTGAGCAAGTTGTTTCAGAAAGCACCGCAGGTGTTATGCGTCAGCTCCTCAGAACAGTTGTTAACGGCGGTACAGGTGGCGGTTATGGTGTAAGTGGTTTTGATACTTTTGCAAAAACCGGTACAACATCCGATGATAAGGACCGTTGGTTTGTTGGTGGCACACCTTATTATGTTGCGGCAGTCTGGTATGGCTATGATGAACCCAGAGCAATTACAAATACATCGGGAAACCCTGCAGGTAAGATTTTTAAAGCTATTATGAATGATGTGCATGAAGACTTGGAATATATGTCATACCCAAGTGCAAGTGGTGTTGTTGCAAGGTCTTATTGTAAGATTTCAGGCGATATTGCTTCGCCCGGTTGTGCAGAAACAGGTACAGGTTATTACAAAGCCTCCCACATTCCTTCAAAGTGCAAAAATTGTGCTATGATTCATGCAATTGGTTCGGAAATACCCGATGAGGTAACAGGTCCTTCTGCGACAGAGGAAACCACAAAGAAAAAGAAGGATAAAAACAAAAAGACAACAAAACCTGCTACAACAGTTAAACCTACAACTACACCTTCTTCTACAACAACACTTCCGCCTTCAACAACAAATGAAGTGCCAACTGAAACAGAAGCTGTTGCAACTGCTCCTGAAACATCGGAAGAAATTGTAGCTATGAATTAAATTTAATTAAAAACGGCTGATAGATTTTCTATCAGCCATTTTTGAGGTATATGTATGATTATTTTATCAGTTGATTATGGCGATAAAAGAACAGGTATTGCAGTTTGCGATAAGCTTGAAATGTTAGCATCACCTGTTTGTGTTATAACCGAGTGGAATAAAGAGGTTCTTGCAAAAAAAATCGTTGATGTAGCTTATGAAAAGAATGCAGAGCTGATTGTTATTGGTCTTCCTAAAAATATGGATGGTTCTAAAGGGTTTCGTGCAGATGCTTGTGAGGAATTAGGAGAAGTTATTAAAAATATAACATCTATTCCTGTCAGTTTTTGGGATGAACGACTTACAACAGTTTCTGCTCACAGAATTTTAAGTGAAAACAACATTCGTGGTAAAAAACGCAAAAATGTTGTTGATGCAGTTGCAGCAGATATAATTTTGCAGGATTTTATTGATTCGAGAAAAAGAGGGCGTTGAATGTTTAAGAAAAAGAATAAAACAGATTCGACAGAAAAAATTGAAATTAATTCTTCGGTTTATACTGCGGATTATATATTGGGTAAGGCTCTCGATATTGGTGAAAACATTCTTCGCTGTGGTGGAGAATCCCACAGAATTGAAGATACAATCGAGAGAATTTGCTCTGCTTATGGTGCGGTACATACGGATGTTTTTGCATTACCGTCATTAGTTATTGCAGGTATCAGAATGCCTGACGGAACCACCTCGTCTCAGGTCAGACGAGTTTATAAAACATCAAACAATATGTATAAGCTTGATGAAATGAACAGTATTTCCAGAGATGTCTGCAGTGGCAAAATTTCTCTCGAGGATGTTGGAGAGAAAATTGATTATGCTCTTCATAATAAGCCTTTTCCTAAATATCTTTCCATTGTTGGCGGTGTTATTGCTGCAGGTGCTTTTGCAGTTTTCTTCGGAGGTAATCTTTGGGATGCACTCGCAGCTGCAATTGCCGGATTTTTTGTTTCTGTTATGAATAGGCAAAAAATTAATTTAATGAACAAAATGCTTTATACTGTTGCTCAATCCTTTGTTGGTGCAATCTGCGGACTTTTACTTGTGCATTTTGGTATAGGGCAGAATATTGATATGGTTATGATAGGCACCATAATGCTTCTTATACCGGGGCTTGCTTTCGGTAATGCGGTTCGTGACTTGCTTTTTGGTGATACTGTTTCAGGTATTATTCAGTTAGTGCAAGCAGTTTTAACTGCGGCTATGGTTGCTTTTGGCTATATTGTTGCAATTATGTTTTTTGGGAGGGTGTTTTAATTGGATGAAATTTTAATTAAAATTATTGCCGGAACAATAAGCACTCTCGGATTTGCAATTCTTTTTCGTTTAAAGCCGTCTCATTGGCCTTTTGCTATGCTGGATGGGTTGTTTGCTTGTGTTTGCTATTTTGCCTTTACGGAGCTTTTTGGCGGCAATTTCCTACCCAATCTTTTAGCAGCATTTGTGGCTTCTGTTTTTGCGGACTTTTTTGCGAGGGTATGCAAGGCACCTTCAACTGTTTTCATTTTACCCGGTTGTATAGCTTTGGTTCCCGGAGGAACGCTTTATTACGCTATGAGCAATCTGCTTTCTGAAAACAGAGATGTGGCAGTTGAATACTTTTTAACAACCTTAACAGTTGGTATCGGTATCGGTGGCGGTATAATTGCCGCATCACTTCTCAGAGTTTCTTTTCAGGCTATTTCAAATAGGTTAAAAAGAAATAAATCAAAAATTAAAAACTGAAATATTGACATTGATAGTGCACAGATTTATAATACTGTGTATAATTATTCATTATAATTGTAATTTTACCCAAGGAGGCAATTATGGAACGCTATTATCAACCCGAAATTGAAACTGCGAGTCCTGAGCAACTCAAGGCATGGCAGGATGAAAGACTTGTTAAACAAGTTAAGCACGTATGGGACAATGTTCCTCTTTATCGTGAAAAAATGGAAAAAGCAGGGGTTACTCCCGATGATATAAAAGGTACCGAGGATTTACATAAATTACCTTTCGTTACCAAGGATGATTTAAGAGAAGGTTATCCTTACGGTCTCCTTGCAAAGCCTTTATCTGAATGTGTGAGAATTCATTCAACATCAGGTACAACAGGTAAAAGAGTTATGGCATATTATACTCAGCATGATATTGATTTATGGGATGATTGCTGCGCTCGTGCTTTAACTGCTGCAGGCGCTACAAATGAAGATGTGTGCCATGTTGCTTATGGTTACGGTCTTTTTACCGGTGGTGCAGGTCTTAATGGTGGTAGCCATAAGATTGGTTCTCTTACTATTCCGATTTCTTCGGGTAATACAGAGCGTCAGATAATGTTTATGCAGGATTTGAAATCAACCATTCTTTGCTGCACACCTTCTTATGCTGCTTATCTTGGCGAAACAATGAAAGAAATGGGCCTTACTCCTGACCAGATACCTCTTAAAGCCGGTATTTTCGGTGCAGAAGCCTGGAGCGAGGAAATGAGAAGAGATATCGAGAAAACTCTCGGTATTAAGGCTTATGATATCTATGGTCTTACAGAGCTTTCAGGTCCCGGCGTTTCCTTTGAATGCTCAGCTCAGAGCGGTATGCATATTAATGAGGACCATTTTATAGCTGAAATTATCGACCCTGAAACACTTGAGGTTCTTCCCGAGGGTTCAAAGGGCGAACTCGTTTTCACCGCTATCACCAAAGAAGCATTCCCCATTATTCGCTACAGAACTAAAGATATATGCGTTCTTAAACGTGAAAAATGCTCCTGTGGCAGAACATTTATTAAAATGTGTAAGCCTATGGGCAGAAGTGACGATATGCTTATTATCCGCGGAGTTAATGTATTCCCGTCACAGATTGAAACAGTTCTTCTTAATCAGGGCTATTCAGCTAACTATCAGATTATTGTTGACAGAGTCAAAAATACCGATACTCTTGATGTTCACGTTGAAATGACCCCCGAAATGTTTACTGACAATATGGGTGAAATTGACCGCAGACAGAAAGAAATTGTTGATGGTCTTCGTTCTATGCTTGGTATATCTGCTAAGGTTACTCTCGTTGCTCCTAAATCAATTGTTCGCAGTGAGGGTAAAGCAGTTCGTATAATTGACAAGAGAAAAATATAAGGGGGATTTGAAATGAGTATTAAGCAGATTTCCGTTTTTGTTGAAAATAAGCCCGGTGCAATGAGTGCTATGACAAGTGTTCTTGCAGAAAACGAAATTGATATGCGAGCACTTTCTCTTGCAGAAACAGGAGATTTCGGTATTGTTCGTATCATAGTTAAAGATCTTTATAAAGCCACAACAGTTTTAAAGGATGCAGGTTATATTCATTCCCTGACTGATGTCTTAGGCGTGAAAATACCCGATGTTCCCGGTGGTCTCAACAAGGTTTTGAGTATTCTTGAGGGTACGGGCGTTAACATTGATTATATGTATGCCTTTATGGGTAACGGAGTTACAAAGCATGCTTATATGATTTTCCGTGTTGAAGATATTCAATCTGCCCAGAATGCTTTAGTTGAGCAGGGAATTCATATGATTACAAAAGAAGATATTGAAAAGCTTTAATTTAAAAAATCCTGCCGTATCAGATTGCGGCAGGCTTTTTTTATATATTTGAAGATTTTGGTTAAAATATCATTGAAAGGATGATTTTAATGATAGAACAAGATACAATAAGACTTCTTCGTGAATGTGATGCAGGCGTTAAAATGGGTATTTCTTCAATTGATGATGTGCTTGATGATGTAAAAAGCGTTAAGCTCAAAGAATACCTTGTAAAATGTAAGAATGAACACATTGAGCTCGAACGAGAAATACAGCAATTACTCAACAAATATCGGGATGAAGGAAAAGAGCCTAATCCCATTGCTAAAGGTATGTCCTGGATGAAAACTAATATGAAGCTTGCAATGAAAGAGTCGGATGAAACCATTGCAGATTTAATGACAGATGGGTGCAATATGGGAGTAAAATCTCTTAATAAATATCTTAACGAATATTGTGCTGCTGATGAGGTAACAAAGGATATTACCAAAAGACTGATTAACCTTGAAGAAAAGCTTGCAGTTGATATCCGCAACTTTTTGTGATTTTCGCTTTTATTGACAGAAATCTCTTGATGTGATATATTAAATTTGCTACACATCTTAATAATGCCCGAGCAAGGGGGAATACTATGTTAAAATGTATTCTCTCACCCTTTGTTATGGGTAGATGTGTAGCAACATTGAGAGATACATTTTAGGGTGTGCTCTTATGGGCGCACCTTTTTTGTTTTTTATTATATAATCAAAAAACATTGATTTTTAATCCGTTAAAATGTATAATACTGCTATAGGAGGGATAGTATGAAAAAAATACTTTCTTTTGTTTTATCGGTTTTCTTGATTGTGTCGGCAAACAGTGTTGCGTTTGCTTATGAATATGATTTCTCTACAGATTTGGAAAAGTTTACTGAAAGTGTTAGTGAGTTGATTGCTATAGGGGAAGCGGGTTTAACTGACGATGACACTAACTTACTTTCAGGCACGCCGGATATTTATTATTCAAATGCTGAAAATAACTTAACCTCTGAAAATGAAACAGAAGCATCAATTACTAACAGGCTTATTATTAAATCAACTGAAAAAATAGATACTTTAAATGCTGTTGGTTGTGTTAGCGGTTATAACAATTTATATATATTGCAATTTGCAAATTCGGATGATTTTCTTTCGGCTTATGAATATTATTCAGGTCTTGATTGCGTTGAATATCTCCAAGAGGATATGTATTGCAGTGTTCAGACGGAGGAAGAATCAACAACAGATTCTACCGAAGGGACAACCGAAGCTGTTACAGAAGAAGCTCCGGATGATAATGGTATTGAGCCGTCTTTCAATCCAACACAGACTCAATCTGATATATTCGGTTTTACAGCATTAAAAACTCATCTTGCTGAAGAAGGCATTACATATTCAGATAAAATTGAAGTAGCAGTTCTTGATTCAGGCGTTGCCAATAATCATCCTATTTTTGAAAACAGGATTGAACCTACCGGCTTTAACAGTATTGATTCTGAGGATGACTGCTATGATGATTTCGGTCACGGAACTCACGTTGCAGGAATTATTGCCGCAAATTCACTTGATAATGTTGTAATTAAACCTTATAAAGTTCTTGATAATACGGGAAAAGGCACTGATTTGCAGGTTTATCTCGGCATTGAGCAGGCTATTGCTGATGGTGTTGAGGTTATTAATATGAGCCTTAGCCGCCGTGGTTACAGCACGGTTTTATATGAGGCTATTACCCATGCGGAAGAGCAAGGTGTTATTGTTGTTGCTTCTGCAGGTAATAAACGCGTTAATTTAAAGGATATTACATATTCGCCTGCCGATTTTCCCGAAGTTGTAACTGTTGCATCCTGCACTGATGATTTTCAGTTATCTGATTTTTCAAACTATGGTGGTGAAACTGATATTGCTGCTCCCGGTAATTCAATAAATAGTGCGGCAATTGACGGTGGTTATACTGTTGAATCAGGCACATCTATGTCTGCGGGTTTTATTTCTGCTGCCGTTTCTTATCTTATTCTGCAGTTTCCCGAATATTCACGCAGCGATATTGAGCTGGCTTTATATAATAACGGAAAACCCTGTATAACCACAACAACCAGCGTTAACTATATTTATGCTGAGTATCTCACTAAGGAGAAAGAGCCCAGCACAACCCCGATTTTCAGTTATACTAAATCACTTTTTACCGATCCTTTTGAGCTTAAAATTACTTGTGAGGATGAAACAGCTGAAATTTATTACAGAACGTCAATGATGCAGGAAGGTGAGTTTTACCTTTATTCTGAACCAATACCGATTAATCACGATTTAGCTGTTTTTGCTTTTACAATTTCAAAGGGCTCAAACAGAAGCTCTACAGTTGGCTATTCATATACAAGAAGGCCACCAACAGATACATCTGAATTTACTGTTGATTCAAACGGTGTTTTAACTGATTATACTGGCGTTGAACAACATATTGTTGTACCTCTCATAGTTAGCGGAGTTCGTGTTAAATCAGTTGCAGAGGATGTTTTTAAAGGCAATACTGAGATTAAAAGTGTTTCTTTTCCTGTTCATACAACATCAATTCCTGATAATGCTTTTAAAGGATGCACAAATCTTGAATTTGTCAGAATCAAAAACGTAACATCAGTTGGGGATAATGCCTTTAGTGGTTGTAGTGCATTAAAATGCGTTGCTTCAGATAGTTTAACTTCAGTTGGCGATTTTGCTTATTATAATTGTAGCAGCTTAAGTTCATTTATTTTCACCGTATTATCAGATATAGGTGAATCTGCTTTTGAGAATACAAGTTCACTTGAGATTGTTGGTGTCAATTCTTTCACTAATATTTCAAAAAGAGCTTTTTGCAATTCAGCAGTTACTGAAATATCGTTGAATAATGCGCTAACAATTGGCGAAGAGGCTTTTTTTGGTTGTGAAAATCTGAAATATATCTCCGGTGAAAGAATTACAGATATTGGTCAATCTGCTTTTACTGGTTGTAAAAATATTATTTCTGTTGAGTTGAATTCATTGATTAATTTGAGCAACGATACTTTTTCTGGAATAGACACAATTGAAGCATTTAGCGCAAATAGTCTTAAAACATTACCTGATAATATATTTAAAGATTATAAGGTTCTTACAGATATTTCTTTTTCAAATGTTGAATTTATTGGTTCAAATGCATTTTTAAACACAAAAATTGAAAATGCAGTTTTTGATAATGTAACTTATGTCGGTGAAAATGCCTTCAGTGGCTGTCAGAAGCTAACTGAAATATCTTTTAATAATCTGGATAGCGTTGATTTTGGTATGTTTTTGGATTCTCCTGATATTAAATCAATATCTTTTGAGAAACTAAAAACCATTTCTTATGATACAACAAATGAATTTTTGGGTCTGCAAAGTTATTTTCCGAATTTAGAAGCATTCTGTATGCCGATGTTGGAAGAAATTCCGGAAAATATGTTTAAAAACAACGATAAATTAACTGATTTGAACTTCACCAACTTAAAAACAGTTGGGAAATATGCGTTTTATAACTCAAAAGTTACTTCGGTTGATTTAAGCGGTGTTTCGGAAATAGGGGAATACGCTTTCTATAATTGCGATACACTTACAGATGTTTTGTTACCTGAAGCTACTTATATTGGTTCGTTTGCTTTTGCAGAATGCGATAACATAACATCATTTGAAGCAAATCTCGTTGATAGCTTTGATTTTGATATTCTTCATAACAGCGGTGCATTGTTGAAAACGCTGTCTTTAGATAGTGTCTATACCATAACGAAGTCAGGTAGCGTTGATTTTACATATTCTCAATTCCCTGAGTTAGTAACCTTTACCGCTAACAGAATAACGTCTTTGCAAGACAGTGCATTTGAGAATTGCAAGAATCTAAGAAATGTTAATATTATTTCTGCTGAAACAATCGGTAATAAAGCATTTAAAAACAGCGGTGTTGCAAATATCAATGTTTCGGGTGCTACTTCAATCGGCGAAGAATGCTTCAGAGGTTGCCTGAGATTTACTGATGTTGATTTGGCTTCTGCTGAATCAATTGGCGATTTAGCATTCTATGGTTGCTCAAATATAACTGATTTTTCTGCCGGTAGTATTGATGAATTTGATTTGAACACTTTGTATGGTTGTGTTAAATTAAAATCATTGTCAATTGATGGTGCGGAGAGTATAAAGGGTCTTGATTTTTCAGAATTGAATACTCTTGAAAATCTTTGGCCACTTCTTAGCAGTTTTTCTGCAAACTCACTTCCTGAGGTACCTCAGTTTATGTTTTATGGTTTTAAAAATGTACAGAATGTTTCTCTTGATTCTATAAAAACCATTCCTGATAACACATTCAAAGATAGTGGTCTGGTTTCAGCCGTTTTTCCCGAAGCTACTTTTGTTTCGGATTTAGCATTTGCCGGTTGCGCAGCTCTTGAAACTGTTGAGTTAGATAATGCAACCTCAATCGGTAATGATATTTTTAACGGTTGTTCAGCAGTAAAATCACTCAGTATGAATAAAATCAAAGAATTCCCTGTTTTTGAGGATTTTACTTATAGTTTCAGAGATTGGGATAAATTGGAAGAAGTTTCAATGGATTCTCTGGTGTTTATTCCTGATTATTTCTTTTGCGGTTGCAACGTTCTTACAACTGTTTCATTTAATTCTGCAACAGATATCGGCGAACGAGCTTTTTCTTCTACAAAAATTTCAAATACTTCCTTTGAGTCATTGAAAAGGATTGGGAAAAACGCTTTCAGTAGCTGTAATATGCTGACTTCTTTTGATTTTTCTCATTTAGAATCAATAGGAGATAATGCTTTTTCGTATTCACATCTTGAAAAAGTAGTTATGGATAGTCCAACCGAGTTAGGTGAGAAAGTTTTCTATGAATGTGACTATTTAAAAGAATTAGATTTTTGTAATATGCCAAATCTTGAATTTAGTTCTTTGTTTGGTACATCATCTTACAAAAATCCTTTGCCTGTTAATGTAAAGTCGTTTTCTTGGGGAGGGATAAATGAGGTTCCTGCTTCATTTTTTGCTAATTGTGCATGCCTGGAAGAAGTTGTTTTATATGATGCTGAGATTGTTGGTGAACACGCTTTTGAAAACTGCACAGAGCTTAAATCTGTTGAAGCACCTAATCTTAAAGTTGTTAAAGACTATGCTTTTTATAATTGCAAAGAGTTGGCCGTTGGCGATAGTGACATAGCAAATTTTGCAGAGGAATTGGGTGCATATTCAATAACAAATACCAAGAGCACAGGTGATGGTTCTCTTCATACTGTTGTTTTTAATAATTTAAAGATAGCTCACGAAAATTCTTTCAGTAATGTAGAGTTCAGTTATGCTAAATTCCCTGAAATCGAAATAATTCATGATTTACCTGAAGCAGATGATTATATACTTATAGGCTCTGTTGTTGAAGAAATTCATCATTGTGCCGATATCACTTCGACTGTATACGCCGTTCCAGGAACGCCTGTTCTTGAATATTCCGATGAATATAATTTGGGTTGGTTGCCTTTTAATTCTGAAACTGGAATTATTTCTAATATTAGCAATACAGCTTGGGATTTGAATCCTAAATTTAATTTTAGAGCATTTGGTTTTGATTTGGAATATAAATGGTATTCTTCTACTAAGCCTGATTTATCAGATTCAAGATATCTAGGTTCAGGTTTGTATAAAACTTCATATGCCGATAACGGGGATCCTTATG
>SVOP01000050.1 GCA_015066325.1 Oscillospiraceae bacterium | reverse complement strand
TGTAAGATTTGTTTTTTCAAGTCTGGTTAATGTCTGCCTGATATTCTGCAATTTCCTTAAGAGTTTTATTGCCCATATCCTTCATTGTAATGGTCATCATTTCACCGCTGGGAAGAATCCACGGAACAGAAATATCGATATTATCAAAAACAGTAACCTTACCTCTTACAAGACCCTTTTCAAAATGCATATGAGCATTGATTACAGGGTCTGCTTCAATTGCTTCTGCAATAGCCTTGAGAAGAACTGCGTTAAATGTAATTTTTGCACCGCTGTCACCCTGATGCTCTGCTGTAAACTTTTTAAATTCTTCAACAAATTTTGTAACGTCGGGTTCATATTGGTAGCTAACGTGAGGAATATTCTGCCAACTTTCAGTTGTCATATTTGCAACAATTTTTCTCTGAATACCAAATCTTGTAACACTCTTGACTGCCATATTTTTACACCTTTCGTAAACATATTTATTCTAATCAAATAAAAAACATAAAATTCCGCGGATTGTAGGTTTTTATTCCTACTCCCCATTTTGACATATAAATTATATCAAAGCAAAAAGTGAATGTCAATTCACATGACCCAAAAAACATATCAGGCTTCTAATTTTTGGAAAAATCAACAAAGTAAAAAAATGAAAATATGCAACTTCTACAACAATATATTATGTTTTTGTTAACAAATTATTAAGATAATTAAATACATATATTCTCTTGTGATTTAAAATCCACTATGGTAAAATAATACATATACTCTGATAGGTCAAAGGTGACACTATGAAAATGGTAAATAAAATTCTTTACAAATTACATATAAAGAAACCACCCCGTCCGAATTTTTCACCTTCGGGGGGGTTACCCGACCCTATAAAAGAAATTTTGCAGGAAGCGGAGCTTAACACCGATTCAATCATTTATTCCTTTAAAACTGATATGCTCGGTGCGGAAATCTTCGGGGATTGTTATATAATGTTTGATGAAAAGGGCGTTTATATTGCAGAAATTGAAGAGCCCGAAATTCCCAAAAAGAAGAAGAAAAAGAAAAGCAATCCCCCAACCAAGCCCCTTCTTCGTAAATTAACTGCTTTACCTGTTGAAGAAATTGATGAAATTTTTGCAGAGCAATATTTAGCAACAGGTCAGTTAACTTATAAATTCAAAAACGAATATTTTTCATTAGGTTATTTCTCAATCGGTCTTCTTTCAAAAGCAGATACCTTCCGAAAAATATTCAACACCTTCAAAGAGGGCAAAAACTATCAGCAATATATTGCAGGTGTTAAGGAAGCTTCTTGCCAGAAATGCGGTGCTCCCGTACCAAACGGTACACATTTTTGCAAGGATTGTGTCAGCAAAAATTCAACCATAAAACGCCTTTTCTCATTTTTCGGAGAAGTTAAATGGAAAATGGTTTTCATAATTATTTTTATCCTTCTCAGTAATGGTTTAAACCTTTTAATTCCCCAATTCAGCACACAAAAGCTTTATGATGAAGTTTTAAACCCCGGCAATGCATTAGGCTATGAAGCTCTTTTGAAAGCCCTTTTCACCGTTGTTCTTTCAATGGCAGCAATAAAGATTTTCAACCAGCTTTTCACGCTTATTTACCAATACCTCGTTGCAGGTATGCTCCCAAATGTTATTTACAGCATTAAAATTAAAATTTTCAAAGCTATGCAACGGCTTTCCGTTGGCTTTTACACACATAAGCAAACAGGCTCTTTAATGGAGCGTGTTACAAGAGACTCCAACAACATCTATTGGTTCTTTGTTGACGGCTTCCCCTACCTTATCGGCAGTGCAATAACCGTTGTAGGTATTATTGCAATAATGCTGGCAACAAGCGTTAAGCTTACATTGATGACTCTTGCAGCAGCATCGGTAATTTTTATTTGCTATCCCATTTTCAACAAGCTTTTCAGAAAAATGCACCATAAAGTCTGGGTTCAGCATTCCCGCCTCACCTCAAAGGTAAGCGATAATGTAAACGGGCACAGAATTATCAAGGCTTTTTCAAAAGAGAGTGATGAGCTTACCGCATTTAACGAAATAAGCGGTAAGGTAAAGGATGCAGAAATAACAGTTGCCAATGCAGAAAATACTGTTTTCCCCATCCTTTCTATATTTATATACCTTTTAGGTGCTCTTGTTTTAGGCTATGGTGGTGTTCTTTGCGTTACAACAGATGAGTTAACAATTGGTGAGCTTCTCACATTTGTTGTGTATCTTCAGATGATTCAGACTCCTATTGATTTTCTTTCCTGGGTTTCAAACTGGTGGGCTCGTTGTGTAGATTCCGCCCAGCGTGTTTTTGAAATTATGGACACAGAGCCCGATGTTAAAGATATTGAAAATCCGATTATCCTTGAAAATTTCAAGGGCGAAATCGAGCTTAATGAATTGCAGTTTGAATACGAACCTGCCCACCCCATTATCAAAAACCTTTCTCTTAAAATAAACGAAGGAGAAATGCTTGGTATAGTGGGTAAAACAGGTGCAGGTAAAACCACAATTTCAAACCTTATCGCCCGCCTTTACGATCCAAAAGAAGGTGTCGTTAAAATAGACGGTCACGATGTTAAAGAGCTTTCATCAAAGCAATTAAGAAAGAATATCGGTATAGTTTCTCAGGATATTTTCTTATTTATGGGAACAATAGCCGATAATATAAGATATGCCCGTCCCGACGCCACAAACGATGAGGTTATTGCCGCCGCAAAGGCAGCATCTGCCCACGGATTTATTTCCAAGCTTCCCGACGGTTACGAAACTTGGGTTGGCTCAGGGGGACAGGATTTATCAGGCGGTGAACGCCAGAGAATTTCAATTGCCCGAACAATTATTCAGAACCCCAAAATCTTAATCCTTGATGAAGCAACTGCCGCAATGGATACGGAAACCGAAAGAAATATTCAGAATTCACTTTCAGAACTCAAAGCAGGAAGAACAACCATTGCAATTGCTCACAGACTCTCCACCTTGAGAGACGCAGATAAGCTCGCGGTAATTGACGAGGGTGAATGCATTGAATTCGGTACATTTGAAGAGCTTATGGAAAAGAAAGGCGCTTACTATAAGCTTTTCAAGCTTCAGGAAGAAGCATTAAAATTTATCGGAATAGAGCAGCAACAAGAAGAGGAAGAAAAGGAGGAAAAAGAAAATGAACGACAATAAGCTTTCAATCACATTTTTAGAACCGGATAAATGCAAATTCTCCTTTAACCAGAACGGATTTCTTGTTCTTTGTGTTGATGGCGAAAATAAGGGCAGAGTTAAGCTTATAAGAAGCTACCCCTATTCTCTCACTGATGAATATATCTGTGTTCACGATATTGAAGATAACGAAATAGGAATTATAAGAGATTTGAAAGAACTTGATAAAGCATCTCTTGATTGTGCAAACAAGGAGCTTCAGAACAGATATTATTGCCCCACAATAACATCCGTTAAAAGCATAAAAGAACGTATGGGTCACTTTTATTTTGATGTGGTTATTGACGGCAAGGATAAAAGCTTCACAGTAAGAGATTTAACAAGAAATCTTCGCTCTGCAAATGAAAACACTCTTCTTATTTTTGATGTTGACGGCAATCGTTACATTATACCCGACCAAGAAAAAATTGAACAGAAAAGCAGAAGGCTTTTAGAGCCCTATTTATATTGATTATGGAAAATAAAACCGTGCATTTTGATATTTCTCCTGAGGGCAAGGTTTGTGACGGAACATTAACTCTTTGTAACGGCTACATTCTCAAAGTCCTTGACGGAAAAGAAGAAAAATTTAATATTGAAGGCATCGAAGAAGCGGTCCAATTGACGGATATCGGATGCGGAAAACTGGAGCTTAAGCCCAAAGGGGCAAAAAGCGACGGTAGCCAAAACATTACCGTATGCCGTTTTTCAATGAGTCAGGTTGGGGAAATCGGTGAGCTTGTAAAGGTTCTTAACCATTATTTTGAAAGTGGCGAAATGCTACCGATGAATACGGACGATTTACCCGTTTGCCCTAAATGCCACCGCCACTACCCGAGGGGTATGAACGCCTGTATGTTCTGTGTGAAGAAATCCTATGTTTTCTCCCGTGCATTCGGCTATTTCAAACCCTATTTAAAATCAGTTATAGGCGCAGGGCTTATTCTGACTCTTGCAAATATTTTAGGGGCGATTATGCCAATGTTCAACTCCGTTCTCATTGACCATTATTTAGTTCCTGTTGAAGATGCAAATCCCTTTTTTGAATCACGAACAACAGGTATTATTGCAATAGCTGTTTTAATGACACTGACCTTTAGTCTTTCAAAAGGCTTGAGCATTATAAGTAACCGCATTACAAACCGTGTGGGTTCAAATTTCTCTGACGATTTGAGAAATCTTGTTTATGGAAAAATTCAGGAGCTTTCCCTTTCCTCAATGTCAGGAAAATCTGCAGGTAACCTTATTCACAGAGTTACAAAGGATACTGAAAGAGTAAAAGAATTTTTCAATCAGCAAGGAAGATACCTGATTGAACAGGTAATTATGTTCACCGTTATTCTGATTATTCTTTTCTCCACAAATATAACTCTTACACTTGCGGTCATCATTCCAATTCCCATTGGCGTTTTATTTATGTCAACCTTCCGCCACTCAACAATGCTTCGTTACCACAAGCAATGGCGAGTTGACTCAAAAGCAACCTCAATTCTTCACGATATTATAAAAGGTATCAGAGTTGTTAAAGCCTTCGGTAATGAGGAGAGAGAAATTGAAAAGTTCTCAAAATACTCAAAGAAGCTTGCGGATGTTGCCGCCTCAAATGAGAAATATTGGGCAGTGACCTTCCCTCTCGTTGGTAATTTTATGGCATTGGGAGAATTTTTGGTGCTTATAATCGGCGGTAAAATGGTTCTTGACGGAAAACTCACCTTAGGTGAATTAACACGCTTCAACCTTTATTTAGGCTTCCTTTATGCTCCTCTTCGTTGGATGTCTGTTTTCCCAAGAAGAGTTGCAGACTGTTCTACGAGCCTTGTAAAGATTTATGAGATTCTTGACGAAACACCCCAGATGGTTGCAACCAACAATCCCAAGCAATTAAACTCTGCAGGTGCAGTTGAATTTGAGGGCGTTACATTCGGTTATAAATCCTATGAGCCGGTTCTCAAAAATATAAATCTTCATATTAACCCCGGTGAAATGATTGGTCTTGTTGGTCATTCCGGCGCAGGTAAATCCACAATGATTAACCTTTGTATGCGCCTTTATGACCCCTCTTTAGGAAAAATCACCATAGACGGAGTTGATATAAAAGATATTCCCCAAGAGGAGCTACGAAGCAGTATCGGTGTTGTTTTCCAGGAAACATATCTTTTCTCGGGAACAATATTTGATAATATTGCCTACGCCCGTCCCGATGCCTCTCTTGATGAGGTTATTGCAGCGGCAAAAGCTGCAAACGCTCACGAATTTATAACAAAGCTTCCCGATGGATACAACACCGTTATAGGTGAAAACGGTCACTCCCTTTCAGGAGGTGAACGGCAAAGAGTCAGCATTGCAAGAGCTGTTCTCAAAAACCCAAGAATCCTTATTCTTGACGAAGCAACAAGCTCTCTTGACCCTGAAACAGAAATTAAAATTCAGGAAGCACTTACAAGGCTTATTGAGGGCAGAACAACAATTGCAATTGCCCACAGGCTTTCAACTCTGAAAAACGCAAACAGACTTGTGGTTATTGAAAAAGGTAGAATAGCAGAGGTCGGCTCACATAACGAGCTTATCGCCCAAGGCGGAATATATGCAAATCTCGTTGCCGCCCAAAGACAAACAAGTTCATTACACTAAAAAGTGTGTTCGGTTTTTCCGAACACACTTAATATTTTTATATTGTATTATCTCTTTTGCTATGCTATAATGTTCTTGTCTAATACATTAATTGGTGGGTGCAAAATGAAAAAATCAAAAATAATTGCTTGTATTATAGTGGCTTTAGCTATGTTAGGAATTATCGGGCTTTATGTTTATGAGGTTGTTTTTTTAAAGAAACCTTATACCGAAAATCTTGTAAGATTTCTCGCTATATTTGTTGGCTTAGTGGGAACTATGGTGAAACTTTTTGCAGGAAATTCAAGGCGCCGTCCACTTGAATTTTATTCAAAGCAATATGACGAAGACATTCGCTATGCTTTTAAAAACAATAAAATTGCGAGAAAAAAACTTTTATGTGCTATACGACTTTATAATGAAAACAATTATAAAAAAGCCATAAAATACTTTACACAGCTAACCAAAGATATACAGAATGAGCACGATGCTTACGCAGTATATGTTTTTGCCGCAATCTGTTTCTCCGAATGCGGAATTCATAACGAGGCAATCAAAATTTATTACCAACTTTTAGAGTATATGCCAAATAACGCTACTGTTCACAACAACTTATCACATGAGCATATGGAAGACGGCAATTTTGATTTAGCAATGCAACATATAAATGAAGCCTTAAGAATCGACCCGTATTCACATACAACATACATAAACAAAGCAAACTGCTATTTTTACCAATACAAGCTCGAAGAAACCATAGAAAATGCTTTAAAAGCTTTAGAATTAAAAAATAACGATACCAATTCGTCAGGTTTACTTGCAGTTGTATATGCACTTAAAGGTGATAAAGAAAACTCAGAAAAGTATTTCAGAATTGCAGTAAACAACGGCAAAAACCCCAAAGATATAAACGATGCAATTGAATTCTATACAACTGAAAGAGCCGAAATATTACAAGAAATGGCAGAATAAAGTTGTTTTTCATAGTGCCTGCCTTCAAAGGCGGGGGGACCACCTTGAATACACTCACCTACTCACAATTGTTGCAAACGAGCAACCATTCTTATATTAGAGTTTATGCGGTCGGGTGGTGGGTGGTTCTCAACGTGACCACAAGGAGCGTTGTTGAAGCGCAAGCTTCAATTAACATATCTTTCTGTTTTGATATATTGAAACTACACAATATGTCAATTCCGCCTTTGGCGAAAATGTTGCTTCGCAACAAAGAACCTTTCGTCACGAAAAATTAAAATTTTCCGTTGCCTTCCTTCGAAGGAAGGCAACGGCACCCTCAACTTTATTCTTCTATTCCTACTTTATCTATCAAAAAAAATAAGCTCCATAAAAATTTATCGGTCAGTTAATGATTTCCATTAACTGACCGATTGTATTTTTATTTAAAATATTTAACAGCAGCTTTGAACATCTGAATATCATAGTTGCCTTCAACATTCTTATAAAGTCCTTCGCCGATACGCTCGCTGTGACCCATTTTACCGAATACTCTGCCATCGGGTGAAGTGATGCCCTCAATAGCAAACATAGAATCGTTGGGGTTAAAGTGAACGTCAACAGTTGCGTTGCCCTCAAGATCAACATACTGAGTTGCAATCTGACCGTTTTCAGCAAGCTTTCTGATAAGCTCTTCACTTGCAAGGAAACGACCCTCACCGTGAGAAATCGGAACATTATAAATATCGCCAACCTCTGTAAGTGCCAACCAGGGAGATTTGTTAGAAGCAATTCTTGTTCTTACAATTCTTGACTGGTGACGGGCGATTGTATTGTAGGTAAGAGTGGGACAGTTTTCATCTGTATCAATAATCTTACCATAGGGCACAAGACCGAGCTTGATAAGTGCCTGGAAGCCGTTACAGATACCGCACATAAGACCATCACGGTTATCAAGAAGGTCTGTAACGCCATCCTTAACCTTTGCGTTACGGAAGAATGCAGTAATGAATTTAGCTGAACCGTCGGGCTCGTCACCACCGGAGAAGCCACCGGGAATGAAAATCATCTGTGCATCTTTAAGCTTTGTTGAGAACTCTTCAACGCTTGCAGTAATATCTGCAGATGAACGGTTCTTGATAACAATGATTTCGGGCTCTGCACCTGCGTCGCGAACTGCTTTTGCACTATCAAATTCACAGTTTGTTCCGGGGAATGCGGGAATGAGAACCTTAGGCTTAGCAACCTTGATAGCAGGAGCTTTGCGCTCTGTTGCAGAGAATGAGAAATTCTCAACAGGTGTATTAGTATCAGGAATGTTACAGCTATAAACACTTTCAAGCTTATCCTCATAGATACCGAGAATTTCGTTAAGGCAGACGCTTTCATCACCGAAAGCAATAGCCTTTTTATCTGTAACAGTACCGATAAACTCTGCATCTGCAATTTCTTCTGTTGCTTCAAGAAGGAATGTTGCGTAGTTGTATTTGAAGAGGTCTGCAACAGTTAAAGCGGAATCAAATTCGAAGCCAAAGCCGTTACCGAAAGCCATTTTCATAACTGCTTCTGCAATACCGCCCATACCGGGTGTATAGCAGGAAACTGCCTTGCCCTCACGAAGAAGAGTGCAAACCTTGTCAAACACTTTAAGAAGTGACTCTGTTTCGGGAAGTCCGTTTTCATCAAAGTCAGGAGCAATAAGATAAACCTTGTTACCTGCCTTTTTGAATTCGGGAGAAACAATATCTTCAACCTTTTCGGTTGTAACTGCAAAGGAAACAAGTGTGGGAGGAACATCCAGATCCTCGAATGTACCGCTCATTGAGTCCTTACCGCCTATAGAACCGATACCAAGGTTTTTCTGTGCTTTAAAAGCGCCAAGGAGAGCTGCAAGGGGCTTGCCCCAACGCTTTGCATCCTTGCCTACTCTTTCAAAATATTCCTGGAATGTAAGATAAACATCCTCGAATTTTGCACCTGTTGCAATAAGCTTACAAACTGATTCAACAACTGCGAGGTAAGCACCGTGATAGGGGCTCTTTTCTGTGATAAAGGGATTATAACCCCAGGACATAAGAGAGCAATCATCTGTGTGCTTTTTCTCAACGGAAATTTTCTGTACCATTGCCTGAATGGGAGTAAGCTGATTTTTACCGCCGAAGGGCATAAGAACTGTGCCTGCGCCGATGGTTGAGTCAAAACGCTCGGAAAGGCCACGCTTTGAGCAGATATTAAGGTCATCTGCCATAGCCTTCATATTATCTGTGAAGCTACCGCTGATTTCTTTATCGTAGGATTCAGGCTTTGATGTTGCAACATCAACATGCTTATCTGCGCCGTTGGAGTTAAGGAAATCACGACTGATATCGCAGATAACCTTGCCGTTCCAATGCATAACAAGTCTTGCTTCTTCTGTTACCTTTGCAACGGGGCAAGCCTGTAAGTTTTCTGTTGCTGCGAGTTCGAGGAATCTTTCAACATTCTCTTTTTCAACAACAACTGCCATTCTTTCCTGAGATTCGGAAATAGCAAGCTCTGTGCCGTCAAGACCTTCGTATTTTTTGGGAACTGCGTTAAGGTCAATTTCAAGACCGTCTGCAAGCTCACCTATAGCAACTGAAACGCCACCTGCTCCGAAATCATTACAACGCTTAATCATTCTTGTTGCTTCTTTATTTCTGAAAAGTCTCTGAAGCTTTCTTTCTTCGGGAGCATTACCCTTCTGAACCTCTGCACCGCAGGTTTCAAGAGACTCTGTTGTGTGAGATTTTGAAGAGCCTGTTGCACCGCCGCAACCGTCACGGCCTGTGCTACCGCCGAGAAGAATAACAATATCACCGGGGTCGGGACATTCACGACGAACATTCTCCTGAGGAGCTGCCGCAACAACTGCACCGATTTCCATACGCTTTGCAGCATAGCCGGGATGATAAATTTCGTCAACAATACCTGTTGCAAGACCAATCTGGTTACCGTAAGATGAATAACCTGCAGCAGCAGTTGTAACAATTGTTCTCTGAGGAAGCTTACCCTTGATTGTTTCGCTGACGGGCTTTAAGGGATCAGCAGCACCTGTAACACGCATTGCGCCGTATACATAAGCACGACCTGAAAGAGGGTCACGAATAGCTCCGCCGATACAAGTAGCCGCACCGCCGAAGGGCTCAATTTCTGTGGGGTGGTTATGTGTTTCGTTTTTGAAGAGAAGAAGCCAGGGCTCGCTTACGCCATCAACATCAACATTGATTTTAACAGTACAAGCGTTGATTTCCTCGGATTCATCAAGCTTGGGAAGCTTTCCGTTTTCTTTAAGATATTTAACTGCAACGGTTGCAAGGTCCATAAGGCAGATGGGCTTTGTTCTGCCAAGCTCTTTTCTTGTTGCAATATATTCCTCGTAAGCACTCTGAAGAAGCTCATCTTCAAAGGATACATTGTCAATAACAGTAAGGAATGTGGTGTGACGGCAGTGGTCAGACCAATAAGTATCAATCATTCTGATTTCTGTTATTGTGGGGTCACGGTCTTCAGATTTGAAATAATTCTGGCAGAATGCAATATCATCAGCATCCATAGCAAGACCGAAATCCTTAACAAACTTTTCAAGACCTGCTCTGTCAAGCTTAATAAATCCCTCAAGAGTTTTAACCTCTGTGGGAATTTCATATTTCATCTCAAGAGTTTCGTATGTTTCAAGAGTTGCTTCTCTTGATTCAACAGGGTTAATAACATGCTTTTTGATTTCTGCAATATCTTCTGCGGAAAGGTCACCGTAAAGAGCATAAACCTTTGCACTCTTTACTGTGGGTCTGTCACCCTGAGAGATAATCTGAATGCACTGTGCCGCAGAGTCTGCTCTCTGGTCAAATTGACCGGGAAGGAATTCAACTGCAAAAACAGTTGCGCCCTCTAAATCAACCTTGCTTGTTGCAATATCAAGCTGAGGCTCGGAGAAAACTGTTTTAATTGCATAGTTAAAAAGCTCTTCTGTAATATTTTCTGCATCATAACGGTTGATAACACGAACATCAGTGAGATTTTTGATACCTAAAAGTGTGCGAGCATCACCTAAAAGAGCCTTGGCTTCATGAGCGAGCTCTTTTTTCTTTTCAACATAAACTCTATATACCATTTCTTACTCCTCCAAAATAGCAAGTGCTTTTGCGCCGATATCATTACGATAGAAAGCGTTGTCAAAGCTGATTTGTTTCACAAGTGCATAAGATGATTCAACTGCACATTTAAGATTATCTTCTACAGCGGTAACACCTAAAACACGACCGCCGTTTGTAAGAAGCTTACCACATTTAAGAGAAGCACCCGCAACATATACATTACCCTCAACACATTCGGGAATATTCATTTCGAAGCCCTTTTCATAGCTTACAGGGTATCCCTTTGATGCCATAATTACGCAGCAAGCACTTTTTTCGCTGAATTTAACCTCTGTATCAGCAAGAGTGCCGTTGGTTGTTGCTTTCATAATAGTGAGCAAGTCACTTTCAAGAAGGGGTAAAACAACCTGAGTTTCAGGGTCACCGAAACGGCAGTTATACTCGATAACCTTAGGTCCGTTAGGTGTAAGCATAAGTCCGAAATAAAGGCAACCTTTGAAGGTTCTGCCCTCTTTATTCATTGCATCAATTGTAGGAACAAATATTTTTTCCATACATTCTTCTGCAACTTCTTTTGTATAGTAGGGGTTGGGAGCAATTGTTCCCATACCGCCTGTGTTAAGTCCTGTGTCATTGTCCCCTGCACGTTTGTGGTCCATTGATGAAATCATGGGAACAACAGTTTTTCCGTCTGTAAATGAAAGAACGGAAACCTCGGGACCGGTAAGGAATTCTTCAATAACGATATTGTCACCGCTTGTGCCGAACATTTTATCCTGCATCATTGAAACAACTGCCTGCTTTGCTTCCTCACGGGTATTTGCGATAATAACACCTTTACCCAGAGCAAGTCCGTCAGCCTTGATAACTGTAGGAATTGGAGCAGTTTCAAGGTACTCGAGAGCTTTTTGCATATCATTGAATACTTCATAAGCTGCTGTGGGAATACCGTATTTTTTCATAAGGTTCTTTGAGAAAACCTTACTACCCTCGATAATCGCTGCGTTAGCTTTAGGACCGAAGCAAGGAATACCTTTTTCTTCGAGAGCGTCAACGCAACCGAGAACCAACGGGTCATCGGGAGCAACAACTGCATAGTCGATAGCATTTGCAACTGCAAACTCAACAATTTTCTCAATATCCTTTGCACCGATATCAACAAGTGTTGCATCCTTTGCCATACCGCCGTTTCCGGGAAGAGCAAAGATTTCGGTAACATCTTTATTTTCTTTTATTTTCTTGATGATGGCGTGCTCGCGTCCGCCACCACCGACAACCATAATTTTCACTATTTTTTCACCATCTTCTATATCTTTTCAATGCCAAAATTTGAAAGAAAATCGTTCAGAGTGCCGTTTTATGCGAACGGTGCCGTATGAAGATACTGCCCTGAGCATAAGGCGGTGCTATGGGCGATTTTACTCAAATCTCTTAGTGATGGAATAATCTCATACCTGTGAATGCCATTGTCATTCCGTACTTATCTGCACATTCAATAACAAGGTCATCACGGATTGAACCGCCGGGCTCTGCAATGTATTTTACGCCACTCTTCTTTGCGCGTTCAATGTTATCGCTGAAGGGGAAGAATGCGTCAGAACCGAGAGCAACACCGTCAATTGTTGCAAAGTATGCTTTAACATCTTCGTCTGTAAGAGGTTCAGGCTGAGATGTGAAATATTTCTGCCAGTTACCGTCTGCGCAAACATCTTCTTCATTCTTGTTGATGTAGCCGTCAATAACATTATCTCTGTCAGGTCTGCCGAGAGTATCTTTAAAGGGAAGGTTAAGAACCTTTTCATGCTGACGAAGGAACCAGGTGTCTGCCTTTGTACCTGCAAGGCGTGTGCAGTGAATTCTTGACTGCTGACCTGCACCAACACCAATAGCCTGACCATCAACAGCATAGCAAACGGAGTTGGACTGAGTATATTTAAGAGTGATAAGCGCAATTATAAGGTCACGAACTGCACTTTCGGGCATATCTTTATTTTCTGTAACGAT
>SVOP01000049.1 GCA_015066325.1 Oscillospiraceae bacterium | reverse complement strand
TAACATGGGAAAAATTGAAATTTTCTTTAAAAGGAAAATCCAATGCCGCAAGAACAAGATAGCTGTTAAAGGTTCCGTGGGCGATTATAACGACCGTGCTTTCGAAGTCGTTTTCAGCTTTGATTTTTTCTATTATTTCCTTTGCTCTGTTATATGCTTTTTCGTCATCCTCCTCACCTAACGGTGTTCGAGGATTAATTTCAGCATCGGGGCAAAGCTTTTTTATTTCTTCATACGGAATACCTATGTAATCGGGTGCAGTTCCTTTTTCGAGAAGAAGAGAATCTATAATAATCGGTGTATTTTTATGATATTCTCTGACTGCATTTGCAGTTTTAACTGCTCTGACTAAAGGGCTTACATAGAATTTATCAATTTTTTCACTTTTAAATCTTTCAGCTAAAAATGCAATTTGCCTTTCGCCCTTAGGTGTAAGGTCAGTTTCCGAAAAACCGTCACCATTCAGATTTCCAAATGTCTCTCCGTGACGGATAATATATAATTTCAAACGACTTTTCCTCCCTCATCAACGAAGTAAAGCGGGAACGGGGCGACCCACCACCGCTAACGCGGTCCCGACCCTCTTGCGGTACCCAAAATTGTTTGCTTGTTATTCACTTCGCACAATTTTGACCGCTACGCCAACTCACGCTCCCTGCATCGCCCACAGGGCGCGGTCGTGTTCCTTGCCCCCTATTTTGTCTTCGACAAAACAGGGATGATAAACTTCGCACTACCTTTACACTTATGTATTCGGATTATGCTTTGCCATTTCTTCAAGGTCTCGCTGCCTTCGCTCATCTTCCATATTCTCATACATTTCTTTCAGGAATTCTTTGCGATTTTTTCTTATCAGTATTTTGAGCTCTCTTTCAACCTCTTTAACATGGAAAATCCCACCTAAATTTATGAAGCCATCGGGAATTTCTATTCTTATTGAACCTGTTTTAATTATCCCCCAAAATGGATTGCTGACCTTTATATTTCTGCATCTGTAGAATCCTCTGTGATAACAAAGCTCAACATTTTCAAAATCCTCTTCCGAATAAGAGCTCCAAAGCTCCTCATATCTCAAGAGAGTAACCTGCTTACCTGTTCTGTAAATATAAAGCCCGTGGTCATCATATTCAATAATTGTTCTTGGAGTAAGCAGTCTTTCTAAGAATATTCCCAAAAACACAATCAAATAAATACTGTAGCTTATAATACATTCCCACAGCATTAAATCAAAGGAATTCATAGAAAATATATCCAAATCATTCAGATGACCAAATTTGCTTTCGGAAGCGAGTTCCTCACTAATTTGAAAATTATACGCATACCTGTAATCCCAGGCGTGCCTGAAACCGCTTATTTTATATCTGTAAAGGAAAGTAAACATATAAATCCACCAAAGTGTATCTTTATCGGGCTCGATTGCTTCATTCAGAACCAAAATTGAGTACACCAAGGCAAACCCGCTTAAAAGTATAAAAACAGGTGTTACAAAAAGTATTCCGTTTGCTCTTCTGGCTAAAACCTTAATATCGGAAACATCCATTTTATTCCTTCCTCATCTCATTTTTCGCTTTCTTTAGAAAAATTCTATCAAATAATATGTATAATTACAAGTTAAATAATAAAAAATTCATTAAAAACTATTGATACTTTTTCATTTTTCTGCAATAATAAAGTGTCAAATTATGCAATCTTATTTTATTGGAGTTTTTTATATGGATTACGACTGCAACAAATTAGCAGAGCTTCTTTTCCCCAATGTTACGGAAACAATAGAAGACCTTGAAAAAAAATACCCTGAAAGAGATTTAAAGGAGGGTGCCCGTGTTACACGATTTGCCCCCTCTCCCACAGGTTACCTTCACATCGGCGGTCTTTTCGGCGCACTTGTTGACGTGCTTACCGCAAGGGCTACAGGCGGTGTTGCCTACCTTCGTGTTGAAGACACCGACAAAAAACGTGAGATTGAAGACGGCGTTTCTGCAATTATCAACGGCTTTGACTCCTTCGGTATCGATTTTGATGAAGGTGTTACAGGCTTCAACACAGAAAAAGGTGCTTATGGCCCTTACACTCAGAGCCAACGTGCAGATATTTATCACATTGTTGCAAAGGAATTAGTCCAAAAGGGGCTTGCTTACCCTTGCTTCTGCACTGCAGAAGAGCTTTCCGATATCCGTCAGGAGCAGGAAAAGGGCGACGCTCTTATCTGGGGTTACTTTGGCAAATGGGCAAAATGCCGTAACCTTTCTTTTGAAGAAATTGAAGAAAACATCAAGAACGGCAAGCCCTATGTGCTTCGCTTCCGTTCCAATGGACAGGAAGATAAGAGGATTTTCTTTGATGATATAATCCGTGGCAAAATTGAAATGCCCGAAAATATTATTGATGAGGTTCTTTTGAAATCCGATGGTATTCCTACCTATCACTTTGCTCACGCTTGTGACGACCATTTTATGAGAACAACTCATGTTATCCGTGGTGAAGAGTGGATTTCCTCAGTACCAAAGCATATTGCACTTTTCAAGGCTTGCGGTTTTAAGGTTCCCAAATATGCTCATACACCTCAGGTTATGAAAATTGATGAAGAGGACGGCACAAAGCGTAAGCTCTCAAAACGTAAAGACCCTGAAGCAGCAGTAAGCTACTTTGTGGAAGAGGGCTTCCCAAAAGAAAGCCTTATTGAATATCTTCTCACTCTTCTCAATTCAAACTTTGAAGATTGGCGCAGAGCAAATCCCAAAGAAGAGGCGTTTTCATTCCCCTTTAACCTTAAAAAAATGAGTCCCAGCGGTTGCCTTTTCGACCTTATTAAGCTCAATGATGTTAGTAAAAACGTTATTTCTGTTATGAATGCAGATACTGTTTATGATTATATTTCAGCCTGGGCAGAGAAATATGACGAAGATTTCTTTAAAGTATTCACAGCAAACCCTGAAAAATCAAAAGCGATGGTGAATATTGACAGAGAAAGTAATAAGCCCCGTAAGGATATTGCAAAATGGAGCGAGGTTAAGGAATATTTCTCATATATGTTTGATGAGTATTATGAGGCTTCCTTTGAGCTTCCCGAAAACATTAAAAAAGAGGATGCAAAATCAATTCTCGAAAATTATCTCAAGGTTTATAGTGCAGATGATGATAAAGACATCTGGTTCTCTAAAATCAAAGACCTTTGCGAGCCTTTAGGCTTCACCCCAAATGTTAAAGAATTTAAGAAAAACCCCGAGCTTTTCAAGGGTCACGTTGGCGATGTTTCAACAGTTATCCGCCTTGCAGTAACATCAAGGAAAAATACTCCCGACCTTTGCTCAATTATGCAACTTTTGGGAGAGAATAAAGTAAACGAACGAATTAATAAAGTAATTTCAGCACTTTAAGGAGATATGCACAATGGAAGAAATTATTAACGAAACCGCGGGTAATTTTATCCACGATATTATTGACGAAGAATTAGCAAGTGGTGTCAACACCAAGGTGCAGACCCGTTTTCCTCCCGAACCCAACGGTTATCTTCACATCGGTCACGCAAAGGCTATTTGCATCGACTTTACAACCGCTATGAAATACGGCGGTGTTTGTAACCTTCGCCTTGATGACACAAACCCCTCAAAAGAGGATATTGAATATGTTGAATCCATTAAGGAAGATATCGAATGGCTTGGCTTCAAATGGGAGAAATGCCTTTATGCTTCAAGCTACTTTGATTTCCTTTATGAATGCGCTATTAAGCTCATTAAAGACGGAAAGGCTTATGTTGATGACCTTTCCGCAGAGGAAATGAGAGAATACCGCGGAACTCTTACAGAGCCCGGTAAAAACAGCCCCTATCGTGACAGAAGCGTTGAGGAAAACCTTGACCTTTTCAAGAGAATGACAGATGGCGAATTCCCCGATGGTGCAAAGGTTCTTCGTGCAAAAATTGATATGGCATCACCCAATATGAATATGCGCGACCCTGCAATTTACAGAATTATGCATGTCAGCCACCACCAGACAGGTGATAAATGGTGCGTTTATCCCATTTATGACTTTGCTCATCCCCTTTCTGATGCTTGCGAGGGTGTAACATATTCTCTTTGCTCTCTCGAATTCGAAAACCACAGACCTCTTTACAACTGGTTCATTGAGCAGATTGGTTTCGAAGAGCCCCCGAGGCAGATTGAGTTTGCAAGACTTAACCTTAACTACTGCATCACAAGTAAGCGAAGAAATATCCGCCTTGTAACAGATAACCTTGTAAGTGGCTGGGATGATCCCCGAATGGCTACAATCTGCGGTATGAGAAGACGCGGTTACCCTGCAAAAGCAATCCGCACATTTATTGAAAAGGTTGGCGTTTCAAAGGCATACAGCGTTGTTGACTATGGTCTTCTTGAAGCTTGCGTAAGAGATGAGCTTAATGAAAATGCACCTCGTGCTATGGCAGTTCTTGACCCCATTAAAGTTGTTATTGATAACTATCCCGAGGGTCAGACCGAAGAAATCGAGGTAGAAATCCATCCCAACAAACCCGAAATGGGCAAAAGAACAGTTACCTTCGGCAAAGAAATTTATGTTGAAAGAACTGACTTTATGGCAGAGCCTGTTAAAAAATATTTTCGTCTTTTCCCCGGTAACGAGGTAAGACTTAAAGGTGCATATTTTATCACCTGCAACTCTTTCGAAACTGATGAAAACGGCAATGTAACAGTTCTTCACTGCACCTATGACCCTGAAACCAAGGGTGGTAACGCTCCCGATGGCAGAAAGGTTAAAGGAACAATCCATTGGGCAGGTCCTAAAGCTTTCAAAGCAGAGGTTCGCCTTTATGACAGACTTTTCAATGTAGAAGACCCTGCAGGCGTTCCTGATGATGAGTTTGTTAATGCAATCAATCCTGATTCTCTTATTGTTCTTAAAGATTGCCTTATTGAAGAAGGCATCAAGGATGCAAAAAATCCCGATGCATTCCAGTTTATGAGAAATGGCTATTTCTGTGTTGATAAAGATTCAACCGAAGAAACCCCCATTTTCAACAGAACAGTAGAACTTAACTCTTCTTGGAAATAAAATTTCCGAAAGGATGAATAAAATGAAATATTTATATAAATTTGTTGCGGCATTAGGTGCTTTGGCAACTATTCCGATACTTTTTTTCACAGAGCTTTTTTATATAAAAATGTCCTCTACTGCCCTTGAAGGCATAGTTTCAATACTTCAAATGGCAGGTGGAAGCAGTGCGTTAGAGGAAGTTCTCTCTCAAACAGGCGGAAAAGCTCCTAATGCAATTGCAGAATCCTTATCATTCTATGAGATTTTTGACACTATAAATTCATTTAAAAATGTTGCATCAAACGGCGATGGAATTGGCGATAAGCTGGATGCTCTTGTTTCCCCTGCAATTGTTTTTGCAGTTATACTTGCTATGATTATCATTTGCGCCGTTATTACTGCAATTTTTGCAATCTTTGCAAAAAACAACCGCAAAGTAATTTATACTTCTGTTATCGGAATCGGTCTTTCATTTATGGCTAACGAAGCCTTTGAAGCAATTGCAGCTCCCGTTCTTGATGGTACTGTTAGCTTAGCAACTCTTATGGGTAGCGTTTGGGGCGGATTAATCGGTAATATTGATACATTCTCATTACTTTCTAATTTCTGGTTTATTCCTGCTATTTTTGGTGCAATAATTCTTTGGACAGTGCTTTACAACTACACGCTCCCCGAAAACGAGAAAAGAGAAAGAAAGTTAATGCTTGGAGAGGCGGATGAAGAATGATTTACGATAAAGTTGAAAATATGAGCTTATACTTTGACAAGCTCAAGGGCTTTGAAAAGGTTGAAGAAGCTTACAAGGAATTCTGCAAAGCACCCTTTGAAAACGGCAAAATCGAAATTGACGGTGAAAATGCTTGGTGCAATGTTTGCAAATATGATGTAAACCCCGATAATCCTTTAAAGTATGAAGCCCACAAGGAATATGCTGATGTTCAGCTTATGTTCGATGGTGAAGAAAATATCGGTTGGGCAAGCTTTGATGAATGCAATATAACTGAGGATTTCAAAGAAGGCTCAGATATTGCATTTATGGATGCACCCAACGGTCAATTCCTCGCTTTGAGAAAAGGGTATTTTATGGTATTCTTCCCTCAGGACGCTCACGCACCCTGCAGGAAAAGCGAAAACTCAGACTTTGCTCACAAGTTAGTTTTTAAGATTAAACTTTAAAAAATACAACCACCTTAGAATTCAAGAAATTCTAAGGTGGTTGTGCTTATTTATGAGGAAGTGAAATCACAAGGTTGAAAATTCCGTTTTCGTATTTAACAAGCATATCGCCTTTATTTTTATCAACTGTTCTTTTAATGCTTTTAAGACCAAGCCCGTGATTTTCGCTGTCTTTTTTTCTTGAAATATATGCCCCTGCTCTGCGCTTTGGTGCTTCTGTTGATGGATTTTTTACTGAAATAATCATTTCATTTTCCGTATCTTCAATTTTCACATCAATATATCTGTCACTGATTAGGGAAATTTACGCACGCCTCAACCGCATTATCAAGGGCATTACTGAGAATTGTACATATATCCATAGCGGAAATTTTTGTATTCTCTAAAGGTGTAACATCAAACTGTGTTGAAATGCCGTTTTTCTGTGCATATAAAAGCTTTTCATTGAGAATAGCATCAACTGCAGAATTTTTGCTCATTGAAACATAGGTTGCTTCTTCAACAGCATCGGTCATTTTTTCAAGGTAGGAAAGCATTTCCTCCTTTGTTCCGTTTTCGGCAATTCCTTTAAGAACAAAGATATGATTTTTCAAATCGTGGCGAAGCTCTCTTGTTCTGTTATAGCTTTCTTCAATTCGCTTGAAGGACTCTTTTTCAAGTCGCATCTGTGTATTGAGAAGGTCTGCATTTCTCCTTATTTCAAGCTGATTTTGTAATTTTGAGAAAAGAGTGAAAACAAGAACATTGATAAATACAAGACCAACCGTTGAAATAATAATATAAATATTTATGTCTTCACCGGGAGCCAACAAATCTATATAATACTGATACACAGTAAGCGTACCAAGAGTTGTTACGGGAACTGTTAAAAGAAGAAGCCAATATCTTATGGGAACGGCTTTATTCTTTGACTTTGTGAACATACCCACAAGAATTATTATAACAAGCATAAAAATGTTGGGCAGTTCAATTGATAGAATTCTGTAAAAGAAGCTATCCGTTTCAAGATAGGGAATTCTATCAAAAATTTTATCTATAAAAAGAGAAAATGCAAAATAGGAAAGAAGCTTTGAAAGGGCAACAAAAAGCGAATAAACTACGCAGAAAAGACCCTTCAACCGCTTTTTGCCATCAAAAATTACAAGTGCAACCGCAAAAATCAGAAGCATCTGCACACCTGTTTTAATATTGCCGCTTTGCCCTGTTTCCTGAAGTGCTAAAAGCACACCCGAGCTCACAACAAAGGCAATCCATTTAGGCAATTTACTTTTATATTTCTCATCAAAAAAGGCATTCATCAAGAGAAATGCAAATAGCATTTCAAGGGTTGATGAAAACAGCCTTATGAGATAGAACAAGGTTGTTTCAATAAATTCAAGCATTTTTTATCACCTTTTCGCCCAGAGATATGCATTTTTAACGGCTGTCGCTCTACTTTTGCTGACAGGGAGAATTTCTCCGTTTTGCAATTCTGCGCTATCCTTTGAAACGCTTTTAATTTTTCGGGCATTAACAAAATAACTCTGATGTGTTCTTATAAAATCCTTGCCCTCAAGGTCTTTTTCAACCTGGTCAAGCTTGCCGTAGAAAGAATATTCATCATTTTTGGTATGAACAATTAAAACTCTTTTGTTACTTTCAAAATAAAAAATATCATTTAAAGGGATATTTTTAACTGCTGAGGCGGTTTTTACTGTATAAAAACTGTCATCAGACCTTGAAAGCTCCTTTAAGCATTCACCAAAAATTCTGTCAAAGGCGTTAACAAGGTCGGTTTTAAGAATATACCTGAAAGCCTTAACCTCATAGCCGGAGAAAACATATTCTGCTGAAGAGGTAACAAAAACAATGAGAGCTTCAACCCCCAAATCACGAAGCTGCTTTGCACAGTCAACTCCGTTAACCGTTTTCATTTTTATATCAAGAAAAATTATATCAAAATCATTGGGTGTTTCTTTACAATGGTCTATCAGCGGTGTCCCATCATAGAACACCGCCAATTCAGCTTCTTCATCAACTTTTGCAAGATAATCTCTTGTTCGCTTTTCTATGTAATCACAAACATTTTTTTCGTCGTCGCATATTGCAATTTTCAGCATATTCCCACCTCGGAGCTTGTGTTAATTCTAATATAGCATATATTATTTTATATTGCTACTGATTTTCAGACTTTTATCTTCAGCACCATATTCCCGGTCTTTCTGAAATCTTTTCTTTTATTGTTAAATAGCATACCATTGATATAATCAAGGACAATACAAAAATCCCAATAGCAACATAGAATGAAAAATCATATGCAAAAGCGTTTATGGCAGACATGGCAGGAATACTAATCAACATAAAAAGAAACATAGGTAAGCCCAAAACCAATGAAAAAACGTCATTCCATTCAGCAATATACGCCAAAAGCATCAAAAGTATATTGCTTACAATTGGTATGGTTGCAAGAATATATGAAGTTTTAAAAAACACTTTAGTTCCACATCGCTTACTAAAACAAGCAATCCCTACCAAAATTGTTGAAAAAGCAAACGGAAATATTTCGCTTAAAACCGGACTGCCACAATTCAGCTCTATAGTGTCTATAAAATGAATTTCACCTGCAAAAATCGCAGCTAAAATCCATAATACACTAAATATACCAAAGCCCCATAAAATTTGTCGGATTTCGTTTTCTCTGAATTTTTTAATCATACCCTCATCCCCTTGATGTTTTTTGAAAATTTCATTCTGTTCATATTTCTTTCTTAGGTTTTATTGATTTATATAATATAAGCGATATTATTATTGCCACAACCAATAAAACGATTATAGTACTATTATCAATCCAACTGTCTAAATAGACAAAGTAAAATGAATTTACTCCATCAAAAAGCTCATAAGCTATTCTGCCGAAAGGATATAAAATCAAACCGATAGTTAAACCAACAATCCAGGTTAAAATATTTCCATCGTTACTGAATATTGCTGATATAATACTTGCTAATACCGGAATAGCCGTAGCTGATAATGCTGATATATACATTACTTTTAATGATTTTCTTTTACATATAATCGTAAACGCAAGCAAAACTACGGGAATAAGTATTACTGTTATCATGGGTATAATACAAGAAAAAACCAATTCGTCAGTATCTATATTCTCACAACACCAATCAAACATAAAATCAGCACTGAACAAACCACCTATCATCCATAACATCATTATACTGAAAAATCCTATAACAAACTGAATATACGGATTAACTTTTCTCATATAAACCCCAACCTTTATTTTTATAGGTATGCTTATACCATTTCAGTTAACATCATATTCTGCAAAAATGCGCTTACTGTAATTAAACCGAGAGTTGCAAATAAGCCGAAGTTTAAAACATTTTTGTGGTTGTTTTCTTTCACTGCGAAAACTATGCTCACAATTACAAGGGCTGCCATTATGAACAAAGGTACAATTCCGAAGCCACTAAGGAAGCCGAAGAAAAGGCCTGCTCCGCCGAATATTAATTCTGCAAGCTCATATAAAGCTGAACTGTTATTCCAGTAATAGCTTAAAATAAGATTTGCAATCCCAACCAGAAGCGATACGCCAAACACTCCACCGAATATTTTGTATAATTTTTTTAATTTTTCAGATGTTCTTTTCATACTAACATCTCCTTTCTTTGTCTGTATCATAACAAAAACAATAAAAAAATTGCCCAAAATGTAACTTTCGGGCAGTTTTTTGTAATTTTTGGATTATTTTATCAACTTGATACACTAAATTTACGCGAAGCCTATCCCTCTTTTTTCGTAAAACGAAAAAGGAGGGGGGACCGCCCTTGAATATACTTTAATTTAATAAACAGTATATTTCGTGTCTATTGGTAGTTATAGCAATTTATTTAATCGGGGTGGTGGGTGGTACAAAGTAATAGAAAGCAATAGAAAAGTACCACCCACCATTCCGTGCGAACTGTATTCAAATAACAACACATCACCCGAAATATACACATTGAATCAATTTGCCCAAAGAAGAATGGTCCCCCCTCCTTTTTGCCGATGCAAAAAAGAGGGATAGGCTCCGCTTCACTTCCACACAATGAAACTGTGTTATTAATATTCTATGCGCTAAAAGATACCATCCTACCTCTTCACCCTCATATTGCCATTCCAGACATCCCATATCTGTTCCTCGTTATCGGGTTGGAGATAGTCGGTAATATATGTGCATGCAAGAGCACCGCACGCCCAACCGAACTGCAATTGCTTTTCGGGGGTGTAGCCTTTTAATATTCCGTAAAGAATACCGCCCACAAAGGCATCACCACCGCCGATGCGGTCCATTACGGCAATTTGCCTTGGGTCTATACTTTCCCACACATCACTATTAAGCATAACCGCGCCCCATAAATGACGGTTTGCGTGCATCACCTCACGGAGATTTGTTGCAAAAACGCTTGTATTGGGAAATTTGCATTTCACCTGATTTATGGTTTCTTTAAACTGCTCAATGGGTGTCATATCGGTTTTATATTTGGTTAAATCGAATTCTGTTCCCAAGCACAAGCTGAAATCCGATTGATTGGCAATTATTATATCTGAAATATCTGCAATTCTCTGAAAGGTCTGCCGTAACTCTTCCTCTCGGTTTTTCCAGAAGGATGCACGATAATTAAAATCAAAGGAAATAACCGTTCCGTATTTTTTTGCAATTTTTGCAAGCTCAAGGCAAAATTCACCTGTTTCCTTAGAAAGAGCGCAGATAAGACCTGTAAGATGCAAAATTCCTACACCATCTTCACCAAAAAGCTTTTCTAAATCAAAATCCTTTATATTAAGAGTTTTTCCTACTTCACCTGCTCTGTCATTATGAACGCGAGGGCCACGAAGACCAAAGCCGCTATCGGCAATATTAAATTGATGGCGATATCCCCAGGGTCCGCCCTGCTCAACATCCCTGCCCTCAAATTCCATATTGCGAGAGCGAAGGTTTGCTTTTATAAAATGGGCTATGGGGCTATCTTTAACAAAGGTTGTGAGAACCTTTACAGGAAGACCTAAATAAGAGCAGATTGATGCAACATTGGTTTCCGCGGAGGTTGCCTGCATATAAAAAATATCGGAGGAAAAAACCGTCTGCCTGTCAGGTGGCAAAAGCCGAACCCCCATACTTGTTGGAACAACAAGAGCATATTTGTAGTTGGATTTTATTTCAATCATTTTTATACCTCATTTATTAAGTGGCAAGTTGAAAATGGCAAGTGGCAAATTTCGGGACAAACCAATTATAAAAAATACTATTTGTCATAACAATGAACAATAAGCTGTTGTTAGTTGAGCCTTCCTTCAAAGGAAGGTGGCACGGAAAATCTTAATTTTTCGTGACGAAAGGTTCTTTGTTGCAAAGCAACATTCCACCAAAGGTGGAACTGACATACTATAATTTTTAACAAACACTTTCAAAAATATATTAATTAAAGCTTACGCTTCAAGATGTTCCTTAAGTCGCATCAAGAACCACCCACCATCGCAAGCAATGGTCCCCCCGCCTTTGAAGGCAGGCCCCAATAAACAACAATTGTATTCTATTAATTTTACATATTGTTAAACTCGATTTCAAATTCCGAACATTGCATTTCACATTATTCTACGCATTATAGTTCGTTGATGCCGTACTGCTTCCCTTCCCTGACCAATTAGTATGAAAGAATTTTCCTCTGGGGAAATCTGTTCTTTCATAGGTATGAGCACCGAAAAAATCTCTTTGAGCCTGAATAAGATTTGCAGAAAGCTTTTCGGAACGGTAACCGTCAAAATAAGTGAGAGCTGCGGTTAATGACGGAGCATAAACTCCGTTAAGCATACAAATAGCACAGATTTTTCTTAGGCTTTCCATACCCTCAAGGACTTCGTTTTTAAAATAGCCGTCCAAAAGAAGATTTTTCAAATCAGGCTTTTTATCAAATGCCTCTTTGATTTTATCTAAAAAAACACTTCTTATAATGCAACCGCCACGCCACATGAGAGCGATTGCACCAAAATCCAAGCTCCAATTATATTTTTCCGAAGCAACCTTTAAAAGTGCATAACCTTGGGCGTAGGAAATGATTTTTGCGCAGTAAAGCGCCTCTTCCATTCTTCCGATATATTCTCCCTTTTCACCCTTGAAATCGACAAACGGTCCTGTAAGCTCTTTTGATGCTTCAACTCTCTCCTCTTTCATCGAACTCAGATATCTTGCATATACCGCTTCGGTTATAAGGGTAAGAGGCACCCCTTCATCAAGAGCGGTTATACCTGTCCATTTACCCGTGCCCTTCTGCCCTGCAGAATCAAGTATTTTATCAACAAGAGGGGAACCGTCCTCGTCCTTTACTGTAAAAATCTTACTTGTAATATCAATGAGAAAGCTATCAAGCCTGCCTTTATTCCATTCAGAAAAAATTCTGTGCATATCTTCTGTAGAAAACTCTAAAATCACTTTCATAAATTGGTAAATTTCGCTTATTAACTGCATATCGCCATATTCAATGCCATTATGAACCATTTTCACAAAATGCCCTGCACCTCCTGAACCTACCCAATCGCAACAAGGTGTGCCGTCATCGGTTTTAGCACAAATTGCCTGAAAAATCGGTTTAACACTACCCCAGGCAAGCTTTGAACCTCCGGGCATCATAGAGGGTCCGTTCAAAGCTCCCTCTTCTCCGCCCG
>SVOP01000048.1 GCA_015066325.1 Oscillospiraceae bacterium | reverse complement strand
CGTTCCGGGTCGCCACTTTTATTTGCCTCTGTAGCTCAGTTGGTAGAGCAGAGGACTGAAAATCCTCGTGTCGTTGGTTCGATTCCGACCGGAGGCACCATGAATGAGTTTTAAAACTCATTCATTATATGCGGATGTAGCTCATCTGGTAGAGCGCCACCTTGCCAAGGTGGAGGTAGCGAGTTCGAGCCTCGTCATCCGCTCCAAAAAATCCTCGTTCTTCGGAACGAGGATTTTTTTATCCATTGCGAAAGCAATGGCATATCATCAACAATGGCAAAATTGCCATTGTTGTATCTCATCAGTCCGTAGGACTGCATATCATCACGCGTAGCGTGTATCAAAAAGCTTTCGCAATGATGATATACAAAACTGCGTTTTGATGATATGCAATTCCTTGCAGAATTGATGATATACAACGGCAAGCGTTGATTAATTTTGTTTTATACCAATTGCATAACTACAAAACAAAATTATTAACTGTTGAAAACCCAAAACAACTGTGATATAATTTTATCATTGTAAATTAATTCTTGTTTTGGGGTGTATTTTAAATGTCAAAGTGGATTGATGGCAAAACAGTAATCATAACGGGTGCTTCAAGCGGTATCGGAAAAATGCTTGCTGAAAGACTTATGAAAGAGCATAACTGTAAAGTAATCGGTGTTGCAAGAAGCGAAAAGAAAATGATTAACTTCGTTGAAGAGCTTGGAGATTATGCAAAGCTGTTTTCTTATAAGCTTTTTGATGTTTCAAGCTATGATAATTGGCAGAGCTTCCACGATTGGCTCGTTGAAAACAATATAAAGCCCGATGTTCTTATAAATAACGCAGGCGTTCTTCCTCGTTTTGACAGACTTATGAACTATTCAAAGGAAGAAATTGATGAATCAATCAATATTGACTTCTATTCTGCAGCATATTCTTCAAAAATTATGCTTCCGCTTCTTCTAAAAAGTGAAACTCCTGCAATCGTAAACGTAGCATCATCTGCGGCTCTTATGGCTCTTGGTGGTACATCGATGTATTCTGCAAGTAAAGCAGCTGTTAAAGGTCTTACAGAGGCTATGAGAGAAGAGCTCAGAGGTGAAGCTTACATAGGTCTTGTTTGCCCCGGATTTACAAAAACTGATATTTTCAGAAATCAGGGCGAAACCAATGGTATGGATCTTATCAATATGGTTTCAACTCCTTGTGATAAGGCTGTTAACAGAATTCTTAAGGGTATTCTCAACAAAAAGTCATATATTGTTGTTGGGTTTGACGGTAATGCTATGGGCAGGTTTAACCGCCTTATGCCTGTTCAGGGCTCAAGACTTTTCAGCTCTGTTATCAAAGCCTTTAAAATTGACCTTTTCGCATCAACCTTCGGTTACGAAAAGAAAGGCGACAAGAAATAAAGTTTAAAGAGCGTTTCTTCACTGAAATGCTCTTTATTTTATGTCAAAATTTATAGATTTTTAGTGTTGTAAAAATAACCAAAAAATTTCTGTAAATTTCAGTTAAAATTAAATTATTTTTTATTGAATTTAAAAACTAAAGTGCTATAATAGCCTTGAAAAAATTAAGCAGATTTGGTGATTAAATGACCCATAATATTTTAGGTGCAGTTTTAGCAACAATTGTTGGTATATGTGTTGCGTTTTTAAACTATTTTTTATCTAAAACGGTACTTTTGAAAATGCCTGATAAATATTCTATGGTAACTGTCTTAAGACAGGTTTTTCAGGTCGGTTTTCTTGCAATTGTTTACTTTATTGGTGATAAAATTGAATATGTAAATACTATATTTTTGCTTGTAGGTGCAGTTCTTGGTATGACAGTTCCTATGATTTTCTTTACTAAAAAGCTTTTGTCAATTAATGATAATATTACAAAAACAAAAAATCGGGAGGAGGATGGAAATGGGTGAAAAATCCGAAGTAATTATCAAGCTTTTCGGCATATTTGATGTAACTGGCGAAGTTGTTACAATGTGGATTATTCTTGGTGTTCTTACGGTAGTTTCACTTATTGTTAAACTCAACCTTAAAGAACGCCCCGGTAAATTTCAGAATATAATTGAAACCGGTGTTGAATATCTTGATAATTTCTTTACAGATATTCTCGGCAAAAAGAAAGCGAGAAAATATTTTACATTTCTTGCTTCACTTTTCATATTTATAATTTTCTCAAACTATTCGGGGATGATCCCGGGTGTTGGACTTACTGATTATGTAAAAGCGCCAACGGCTTCTCTTTCTGTTACGGCAGGGCTTGGTGTGTTGACCTTCTTGTTTTTGCAGATTTCGGGTCTCCGACACAATGTAAAGCACTATTTCAAGCGTTTTGTTATGCCGATGTTTTTTATGCTACCGCTATTAATTCTTGATGAGTTTATTAAGCCTGCATCTCTCGCTTTGAGGCTTTACGGTAACATTTTTGGTGAAGAGATGGTAACAGAAGAGCTTTATCATATTTTCCCTATAGGTGCTCCCGTTGTAATGATGGCGCTTTCGCTTTTGTTCTGTTCATTACAGGCTATGGTTTTCACTATGCTTGTATCAATATATTTGGAAGAAGTAACTGAAGATTAACTAAAAGATTAATTATTTTTAAAGGAGTATTTTTTATGACAAACTCAGCAATTATCGCAATCGCAGCAGCAATCGCAATCGCAATCAGCACACTCGGACCCTCTCTCGGTCAGGGTATGACAGCAAAAGCCGCAATGGAAAGCATTGCCCGTCAGCCCGATGCTGCAAAGGACATCCGTTCTACACTTATTATCTCTCTTGCACTTATGGAGGCTCTTACTATTTATGGCCTTCTTATTGCATTTATGCTTATCTCAAAAATCTAAGGAGTAGATTATGAACATACAGCCATCTGTTATAGTGTGGACTGTTATATGCTTTCTTCTTTTGATGGTTATACTTAAAAATCTTCTTTTTAAGCCTGTTCTTGAGGTTCTTGACAAGCGTAAAGAAAAGGTTGATTCTGCAGAGCAAAAGCTTCGTGATATTGAAAGTATTTCTGCAAAGAATCAGCGCCTTATAGCAGAAGAAAAAGCACGTGCCGAAGCTGAAAGTGTTGCTCAGGCAAAGGAAGAGGTACAAAAGATACAGTCACAAGGTAAAAAAGAGATTGAAATTGCTCAGAGAAAATGCCTTTCTGATATTGAAGAATATAAGAATGACATTAAAGGTGAGTATGACAAGATAGTTGACTCTGTTGCGCCAAAAATGGAAACTGCAGCATCTATTTTTGCCAAAAACATAATCTCTGACAGGATTTGATTTTATGGAAATACAGTATGTTGTTATTAACTTTCTGATTCTTGTTGCCATTCTTGTTTTAGTCGGAAGAAAGACAGTTAAGAGAATTTTTGGCGGTAGATACGAAAGAATAAACAGTGAACTTGACAGGGCAGAGGAAATTGAAAAAATGCCAATGCCTGTTCTGGAGGAACCTTCTGCTGAAGCTGTTACTGTTGAAAACAGTGAAGATGTAGCTAAAGCGGAAAGCCTTGTTGCGGAAAAAATTTCGGCAATTGAAGCTTTCGGTGAAAGGGAAAAAAGCGAAATTCACCGTAATATGATTGAAGATGCCCGAAAAGAGCTTTATTCAGTAATGAAAGAGCATGTAACAGAGCTTTTCTCCTACGAAAAATATATAAATAAATTAAAAGAGCTGGACAGACAGGTTATTGATGAAATTCTCAGAAGAATTACTCTTACACCCGGTGATATGGCTTACCTTAAGCATCACGATGTGCTTTATGTAACCCTTACCTCAGCATATCCGCTTCCTGAAGATATCGTGAAAGAGGTTGACAGAGTTACTACAGAAATGCTTTCTCATGTTGGTGGTAAAACATCTCTTTGGGTGCTTGAAGAACCTGCACTTATCGGTGGACTTCGCCTCAGAATAGGTGATACTGTTTACGACGGTACAGTTGCAGAGGAGTTGTACCAATTCGGGAAAAGCCTTAACCACGAGCCCATAATGCATGATGACACAGTTGGTCATCTTATTCAGGAATTTACTCAAAGAGCTGAGGAGTTCAAACCACAAATATATCAGTATCAGTTGGGCAGAGTTATGACTGTTTCTGATGGTATTTGCTGGATGGATGGTCTTGCTGATATTATGTATGGCGAGGTTGTTGAATTTGAATGTGGCGAAAGTGGCATGGTTCTTGACATTCAGCAGAATCGTATCGGATGCATTATTTTCGGTGATTTTGAGCGCATAGAAAGTGGTAGTCGTGTAAGGCGTGTAGGTAAAATTGCATCCGTTCCTGTTGGCGAAAGCCTTTTAGGCAGAGTAGTGGATGCAACAGGTAATCCTATTGACGCTATGGGTTATCTTCCGTATAAAGAAACAAGACCTATTGAATTTAAAGCACCCGGTATTCTTGACAGAGCACCGGTTAATGAACCACTTCACACAGGTATCAAGGCTATTGATGCCCTTGTTCCTATTGGTAAAGGGCAGAGAGAGCTTATTATCGGTGACAGGCAGAGTGGTAAAACTGCTATTGCTATTGATACAATTATTAACCAGAAGGGTAAAGATACGATCTGCATCTATGTTGCCATAGGTCAGAAGGATACGCTTGTTGCAGAGATTAAAGAAAAGCTTGAGGTTCATGGTGCTATGGAGTATACAACCATAGTAGCAGCTCCTGCGTCTGCTTCAGCAGCACTTCAGTATATTGCACCTTTCTCTGGTGCAGCTATGGCAGAATATTTTATGTATGAAGGTAAAGATGTGCTTATAGTTTACGATGACCTTTCAAAGCACGCTGTTGCCTATCGTGAGCTTTCGCTTCTTCTTCACAGGCCATCAGGTCGTGAGGCATACCCCGGCGATATTTTTTATCTTCATTCAAGACTTCTTGAAAGAGCAGCACATCTTTCAGATGAATTTGGAGGAGGTTCTATAACTGCGTTACCCATTATAGAAACTTTAGCAGGCGATATTTCAGCTTACATTCCCACTAATGTTATTTCAATTACAGATGGTCAGATTTTCCTAGATGCAGAGCTTTTCAACGAAGGTCAGCGTCCTGCAATAAATGTTGGTCTTTCTGTTTCTCGTGTTGGTGGTGCAGCACAAACGCCGTCAATGAAAAAGGTTTCATCATCTCTTCGTACCCGTCTTGCACAGTACAGGGAGCTTGCTGAATTTATGCAGTTTGGTTCTGATATTGATGAAGATACTAAGAAAACTCTTGCTTCAGGAAAACTGCTTACAGAAGCACTCCGTCAACCAAGATATTCACCAATAGAAGATAATTTGCAGACAATTCTCATATTTGCAGTCAGCGAAGGCTTTGCTGATAAAATTTCTCCCGACGATATGGAGAAATTTGAAAGGGATTTATATGAGTTTTTCCGTAAAGAAAAGCCTGAATTAGCTCTTAAAGTTAAAAATGCAAAGAAATTTGACTATGAACTTAAAAATTCACTTGAAGAAGCTTTGAGCGAATTTGCCGAGAGGTTATAAATATGGCAATAGTTCAGAGTTTAAAGAAAAAATTGCAGACTATACGCTCAACTGTTAAGCTAACAAGAGCTATGAAAACTGCATCAACAGTTAAATTTTCAAAGCTTAACGGTATATATGCTGAGTATCAGAATTATGCAGATGAATATCAGCAGATTTATGAAAAATATCGTAACGAATTTAATTCAGTTTTTGCCTGTGGTAATCCCGATGCACCCTGTTGCCATGTTGTAATTGCTGCAAATAAAGGTATGTGTGGAGGATTTAATACTGAACTTTTAAACTTCTTTAGTGGTATTGAAGAAAAAGGAATTATTATTTCCTGCGGTAAAAAGGCGGCGGAATATTTTGAAAAAAAGAATATTGCAGTTGATAAAAGCTTTATTTTTAATGACATTCCCGATTTCTTGCAGGTTAAAAATCTTTTTGAATACCTTAGCACATTATTAGATGACGGCAAAATTTCTTCTGTTAAAACAGTTTACCCTGAATATATAAATATGATTAAGCAGACTCCTGTCTGCAAGGATTTGTTTACAATGGACGATAGTCAGGATGACGATTGTGATTCTCTTTTCGTTCCTGACAAAGAATCTGTTATTAAAAATATGGCTGATAAAATTTTGTTTTGTGTTCTTTATAAAAGAGTTCTTGAAACAGCTCTCGGTGCTCAGGCTGCAACGCTTACTGCAATGCGCTCAGCTTATGATACTGCATGCGAATACAGCGCAAAATTAGAAACAGAAATGAACAGAAAGCGTCAGAGTCAGGTAACTGCCGATGTTTTGGAAACCGCATCAGAATATACAATGAAGGGGGATATATGAAGTGGCTAAAGGCTCAGTGGGAATGGTGCAGAGAATAACAGGTCCTGTTGTTGATATTCTATTTTCATTAAATGAAATACCTGATATTTTCAATGCTGTTAAAATTGAAGTTAATGATGAAATATATACCCTTGAAGTTTCTCAGCATTTAGGTGATGGTGAGGTAAGATGTATTTCAATGAACCCTACCGATGGTATGTCCAGAGGTATGAAAGCTATTGATACAGGTGAACCTATTAAGATTTCTGTAGGTGAAGAAACTCTCGGCAGAATGGTTAATGTAACAGGTGCGCCTATTGATAAAGGAGAAAAAATTGTAACAGAGCATAAATGGCCAATTCATCATTCGGCTCCACCTTTTGCTGAAATTGTTTCTTCAAGTGATGTTCTTGAAACAGGTATTAAGGTTATTGACCTTATGACACCTTATATCAAAGGTGGCAAAATTGGTCTTTTTGGTGGTGCAGGTGTAGGTAAAACGGTTCTTATTATGGAGCTTATTCGTAATGTCGCCTTTGAACACGACGGTTATTCTGTTTTCGCAGGTGTCGGTGAACGCTCCCGAGAGGGGAATGACCTCTGGAAAGAAATGAATCAGTCCAGAGTTATTGATAAAACTGCACTTGTTTTCGGACAGATGAATGAAACTGCCGGTGCAAGACTTCGTGTTCCGCTTGTTGGTCTGACGATGGCTGAATATTTCCGTGAAAAAGCCCATAAGGATGTTCTTTTATTTATTGATAATATTTTCCGTTTTACTCAGGCAGGTAGTGAGGTTTCTGCACTTCTTGGCAGAATGCCCTCTGCAGTTGGTTATCAGCCGACCCTTGCTTCTGAAATGGGTAAATTGCAGGAAAGAATTGTTTCAACGGGTAATGGCTCTATAACATCAGTTCAGGCTGTTTATGTTCCTGCTGATGACCTTACTGACCCGGCTCCTGCATCAACTTTCTCTCATCTTGATGCAACAACTGTTTTATCAAGAAAGATTGTTGAACTTGGTATTTATCCTGCAGTTGATCCTCTTGAGTCATCTTCCAGAGCTCTTTCACCTGATTTTGTTGGAGACAGGCATTATAGAACCGCAAAAGAAACTCAGAGGGTGTTGCAGAAATATGCAGAGCTTCAGGATATAATTGCTATTCTTGGTATGGATGAGCTTTCTCAGGAAGATAAGGAGCTAGTTAAGAGAGCAAGAAGAGTTCAGCGCTTTATGAGTCAGCCTTTCCATGTTGCAGAAGGCTTTACAGGTCAACAGGGTATTTATGTTCCCCTTGAAAAGACCGTTGATAGTATGGAGAGAATTCTTTCAGGCGAATGTGACAACATTCCTGAGCAATATTTCCTTATGTCAGGAACTATAGATGATGTATATGCTGCTTATAAAAAGGACAAAGGGTGACATATATGAGTGATAGACTGACTGTAAGATTTATCTCAGTTGATAAACATATTTCACCAATTGAATGTGACGCCGTTCGTATTCCGATTGCTGATAGCATAAAAGGTGAATTTTCAGGCTCTTACGGAATAAAGAAGGGACATGCAAAGGCTGTATTTTTACTAAAAAAAGGCGAAGTAATAGTTACTGATGTTGATAAAACTATTTTTAAGGCTGAAATATCAGATGGCTTTGCTAAGGTGGAAAATAATCTGATTAGTATAACAGTTGATAAAATCGAAGAAAAGATATAAAAGGAAGCAAGTCTTAACTGACTTGCTTCTTTCCATAATTTATTAAATTTTCAAAACTCCATATTATCAATAAACAAATCACTAAAAAGTGAATTGGTTGATAAATCAATGTATTCAGCATTATTCAGATAAACTGATAAATTATTCTGATCACAGGCATATTTCACTGTACCCAATAAGCTGCTATTATTTAAAACAACTATTTTCTCTTTTAATTCCTTTGGCAGAAGACCGGTTTTAATTGCATTATCTATATTAATTTTTGCTGAAAATCCGCCCGAAATAAATAGGTTTTCAATATCATTGAAGGATATCGACTTTTCTTTTAAAATGGCTGCAATACCCGAGTAAACGGCAGATTTGGCAAGTTGATATTGCCTTATATCTTTTTGGTTGATTTTAATGATGTCGGTTATGAAAAATTCTTCGCAATCCATATAACCTGTTTCATCAATTACACCTTTTTCAACTAAAACAGAAATTATATCTATTAAACCTGTTCCGCAAATACCTTTGGGTGATATGTTACCGATTGTTTTAAAAGTACCGTCAAGTGAATAAGAATAAATTGCACCATCTGTGGCGCTCATACCGCAACTGATGTTTGCCCCCTCGAAGCAAGGTCCTGCAGCTGCAGATGTGCAAAAAACTTTGTTTCTGTTATAAAGAATTATTTCTGCATTTGTTCCAAGGTCAACAAGCAAGTTATATTTGTTGTTTTTTGGTGTTTCGGCATAGTTTATTCCCGCAACCAAATCTGCACCAACAAAGGCAGAAATGCAGGGGAGTGAAACAACCTTTTCAATATTCATTAAACCTGTTTCATCGCCATTTATTTCTTTACTTTCAAGGAAAACAGGCGTATATGGTGCAACGCCTATTGAAGATGGGTCAACACCGAAGAATATGTGTAACATTGTTGTGTTTCCGGAAACATACATTGTATTTATTCGGTTAACACCAAACTCATCAATCATTATATTGATTTTATTAATCAGACAAGCTTGTAGCTCTGAAACACCATTTTTATTGCAATATTCAATTCGCGTTAAAACATCACCGCCAAAAGCTCTTTGTGGGTTTGTGGCGGTTTTTACTTTTATAATTTTCTTTTCATCAAGAGAAACAAGGGCGAGGGCAAGTGTTGTAGTGCCAATATCAAGGCATAAACAACAGTTTTCTGTGATTTCACCGCTTTCGCTTGATCCTGTGTCTGAAAAAATATCATCATTTTCAGGCAAAACAACATCAATGTCTGATTTAATTTTGTATTGGCAGGAAAGCTCTTCCTTGCCGTTAACCAAAACCAGACATTTTTTGCAAGCACCTTTACCACCGCAAAGGTGGGGGAGTTCTTCACCCGATTTTATTAAAATATCGGATAAAATTGTTCCCTCAGGCACTTCAACTATTCTGTTGTTAAACCTTACTTTATGCATATTAAATCCTTTTTTATATTTCGTAGTAAGCCTTTAATTTATTTATATCTTCTTGTGTAAAAGCGCCATCGAAGAAGAATAAATCGTCGATATTGTAAAGAGCCTGATATTCCTGATTGTATGTGCCTAAAGCATCGTTGCCGATTGTGAAAGGCATATTATCAAGCTCAATAAGGTACTGTGGCTCTAACTCTGTTTCGTGGCAAAGCTTGAAATTGTAATAGGTTTGAACTTTGCGATTCTCTTTATCGACAACAAATATAGCGTGAACCCAGCCTGTTGAAATTTCGGGAGGGAACGGTGTTACAAAGTCAAAATCATCATCACCGCAACCGATATTGAGAGCTGTATTTGAACATCTTAAAGCTAAAAGCACACCACAAGTGCATCTTCTTCCGCTCCAGTTTTTATTAGCAAAAATTGCGGGTTCGTCAACCAAATCTCTGTCAATTTTAATCCAGAGTGAAGCAGTAAAGCTACCGCTACCTAATTTGAAGTCATCTATTATAAAATGACCGTTTGTGCCAAGCTCAACCCTTGCACCACGTACACCCTCGGAATAGAATTTAACTGTGCCGACAGTTGATGTTACTTGGTTTTTGCCTGTTGCATCAACGGTGTTATTATCGAAGAAAAGAGCGAGCTTTGTTCTTTCCTCGGGTATAAATGAACTTAAGCCCTTTTCTGATTTATAATCGGGGGTAGGCTTGATTTCAGGGTGATAGGGTTTACCTATAATTCTTTGGTATGTGCCGTTGTAATCAGGGAAAAGACCCGCCGGAACCTGAGAGCAGAAGCCTTTTAGATTGTATTCAGGAATATCAATACCGAGAGCATAAAGAACAATTGCATATAAATCAACTGTTCGCATATATTTTATTTCGGATTTTTCGATGCCTTTACCTCTTGCACCGAAGAAAATATATTTTTCAGTATCAGAGTAACCACCGTGACTATGTTCAAAACCGCCGTGGTCGGCAATAACTATGAATAAAGTATCATCAATTATTCCCACATCTTCATAAGCCTTGAAAATTCTGCCTGTTTGCTCGTCTTCATATCTTACTGTTTCAAGCTGAGCTTCAGTTCCGTAGCCGTTTCTGTGACCTGCACCGTCAGTTTCATCAAAGTGAACAAACAAAAATGTAGGCTTTTCTTTGACTATTTTTATAATTTCATCAGTTAGCTCTTTGTCGTTGCCGTTTGTATATTTTTCTACGGGAATATCCTTTTCAATCAAGCCGATATTAATTGGGTTCCAGTTGCAATATGAATAAAGCTTTGCATCAGGGATATTATTATATATTCTTTTGAATAAAGAGGGGAGAGATTCGCTTTTGTGGTCGTTGTGGCTGAGCTTACTGTTTGTAAGTCCGTGAACGATTGGCTCAGCTCCTAAAAGCATTGCACCCCAGTTTTCTGCACTTATGGTGGGGTCCATTGAAAGACCGAAATTGGTAGTTGCACCATTTTCAAATATTTTATCTAAATTAGGGGTTTCAGTGAGGGTATTAAAATTACCCATACCGTCAATACCGATAACTGCAACGTGTTTATATATTGTTCTTGTTGGCATAACATCACCTTATTTTTTGAAATATTTAATTATGTCATTTAATTTGCCTTGAGCATCCTTGATACCTAAATCATACATTTGCTGCATAATTTTTCTGTCGGTTTCCGTCCTTGAAATATCAACAAATTCACTTGGACGAATAACAACAATTTTACCTTCTTTTTCAAGAGTTTCAACATAATCACATTGTTCGTTGTAAACCTTGTTTCTGCTGGAAAGAGTTTTAACAAACTCCGGGTATTTTTTATAGAATAAGCTTGCTCCGTGAATACCGCCACTTTTGCGGTAGTTTGCAGGACGAGTCAGCACAACAATAGCTTTCTCGTAGCTATTTTCAAAATATTCTTTTAAAGGAATACTGTCTGCAATACCGCCGTCAAGATAAGGAACACCATTAACAACAACGGGCCTTGAGCAAAATGGTAAAGAGCCTGATGCTCTTAAATATTCCATACATTCTTTATTTTCTAAATCGAAAATGCTTTTATATTCCGCTTTACCGTTCTGAAGATTTGTTATAACCGCATGAAATTCTGTTTTGTTATTTCTGTAAGTTTCGCAGTCCATTGGGTCAAGCTTGAACGGAATATCCTCAAACCAGAATTCCTTGTTCATTAAATTCCCTGTTTTTAAAAGGGATTTCCAACCGGTATAAGCAGGATTTCCCGCATATTTAAGGTTATATCTTAAAACTCGTCCCGGTTGCTTTGATTTATAGTTTATACCAAATAATGCACCTGCTGAAACACCTACTGCAACATCAGTATAAATATCATTTTCCATAAGAATATCAAGGACGCCTGCGGTATAAAGACCTCTCATACCGCCACCCTCTAAAATTAAAGCAGTTTTCATTTAATTGACCTCGATCTCTTAATAGTTTTTATTGTTATTTCATTTACTGCAAATAAAAGAATTATGAATGCTAAAAGCACAAATGGTGTTATTTTAAAGGTGGTTGCAGTTGCAATATAACCGAATGTAAGCTGAACTGCAAAGCCGATAGCATAAGCACCGCCCATATGAAAGCCTGTTAAATCCGCAGAATATTTTGCACCGAATCTGTCAGGCACACTATGAAGAATACTTGGGAAAATCGGTCCAAAGCCAACACCGATTAAAAGTAGACCTGCAACAGAAATACTGCCTAAGGGTAAAGCTAAAAGAACTATACCTAAGAAAGCAGTTAAAATACCGCCCCTTATCAGAGTGTTATCACTTGCTTTAATAGATATAAAGCCTGAAATAAGTCTGCCGAGCATTATTCCTCCATAATAAAGAGAAACCCATCTTGCCGCAACATCAGGTGAATAGTCATAACTGTTAACAAGGAAGCTTGCACCCCAGGTTCCGATAAGAAACTCCATACTGCAATAAAGACCCTGAGAGAGTATGCTTGTTAACGTGCCCTTAATTTTTAAAATGTCAATGAAGCTGTACTTTTCGCTTTGTTCTTCAGTAATTTCTTTTTTATCATCTTTTTCAAGCTTTTTCCATTTTTTAAGAGAAAAGGCAACAAGCAGAGCTATTGAAAATTGTATAACAGCAAGTATTCTGTACCCGTTTCGCCAGCTACCGCTTTCACCATTTAGGAAAAGTGACATAATAAGTGGGCTTGTTGTTACACCGACACCCCAGAAGCAGTGAAGCCAGCTCATATGCCTTGCTTCGTAGTGAAGAGAAATGTAGTTGTTAAGACCTGTATCAATCGCGCCCTGGCCATAGCACATAATGATTGCGCATATCATCATAACAATGATGTTTGGAGAAAGGCTGATACCTATAAGACCCAAAGCTGTTAGAAGTATTGAAAAGAAGGTAACGTTTGCAGTGCCGAATTTTCTTAAAAGCTTACCTGCGATGAATGCAACACCACCTGAGCAAACGCCCGTTATGATGCTGTAAAGTGAGCCTGCACTTTCGGGAACACCGAAATCAATATGTAAAACTGGCCAGCTTACACCGAAAACAGAGTCGGGCAGACCAAGTGATATAAAAACTATGTAAATAACAATTAAAATTCCTAACATAAAACTAACCTTTATTTGTTGTCTTGTGGATAGATAACCCCAATTTTTTCTCGAATCTTGTCCATCTGTTTTGTTATAAATAACGTTTGTTCAAATGTGTTTACGGGGCTTTCCTTTAAGCCTTTTTCAACACACTCGCAAA
>SVOP01000047.1 GCA_015066325.1 Oscillospiraceae bacterium | reverse complement strand
TAACACCGATGACGAAGAACGAGAAATCAGCTTCGATATTACAGATATTTCAATCGGTGGTGTTAAATACAGCGTTTGGGATATGTGGGCACATGAAGAATATACTCTAACAGACGCAGAATTCTCCGCAAAGGTTAATTCTCACGGTGCAAGATTATTTAAGATTACTGTGAAATAAAATTCAATACATATAAAAATACCGAACACCTTTTTCAAGGTGTTCGGTATTTTTTCACTCTGCCATAATCAATTAATTCTTATAACAAGGTCGCTTTCGGGATAGCAGCAGCAAGGATGAATGAAATTAAACTGCATATCTGCAATACGGCGCTTATCCTCGCCCTCGGGAATATAAACCTTACCGCTTACAAGCTTACTTCTGCAGAAGCCACATTCACCTGTGTGGCATCTTGCAGGAACAACAATACCTGCTCTTTCAAATGCGCAAAGCACTGTTTCACTACTGCTTGCTTTAATAACTGATTCATCACCGCGGTTAATAACTGTGATGCTGTATTCCTTGGGTTCTTCCTCAGCCTTCTTGCCGGATGAGAATACTTCAAAGCGAATATATTTCTTTTCTTTTTTGAGCTTAGGAAGCTCAGTGTCAAGGAATTTATACAATCCGCCGGGACCGCAAACAAAAATGCTGTAATTATCTTCGGGAGCATATTTACTTATAATATCTGCACCAACAAAGCCCTTTTCATAACCTTCCTCATCACTATGGCTCAATACATAAACCACGTTGATTTCCTCGTTTTTCTCGGAAAGAGAGTCAAGCTCTGCTTTGAAAAGAATTTCATCTGATGTTCTGCAACCATAAAGTAAAGTAAGGCTGCAATCCTCATCACCCTGAGCAATTGCTCTTGCGATTGAAAGGAATGGTGTAATACCGCTACCGCCTGCAATACCAACGATATTTTTTGCATCTCTTAATGGGTTATAGATAAGGTTACCTTCGGGTGCATAGGCAATAACCTTATCTCCTACGCTCCAGTTATCAAGAATATAATCGGAAACAAAGCCATCATTAATACGCTTAACTGTAATCTGATATTCGCCGCTTAATGCACTTGCAGGTGAAGAAGCAATTGAATATGAACGGGTAACAACTGAATTACCTATTTCAAGCTTAAAGGTAAGATACTGACCTGCTTTAAAATATGCAAGAGGTGCACCTTCGCTTTTAAAGTAATAGCTTTTTGCAATATCTCCATGCTCTTCAATTCTGCTGATAACAAGATTCTGCTCTTTAGGGTGAATGCTTTTAGCAACCTTATTTACACCAAAATCATCAGTACGGGTTGGTATAACTGCTTCAGCACTATTAATAAACTGCTTTCTTTCTGTTAAGAACTTTACTGTATTAACGCTATCCTTAAAGGTGCCGTTTACAGAGAATTTTTTCTTACTCATTTACTTTGCCTCCTTTTCCATAGCGAGTACCGCAGCCTTTGCTGCCATATCACCTGTTGTGTAGCTGGGTGAATAACCCATATGCCTTGTGGTGTAACCACCGGCAAAGTAAAGACCCTGAATGCCTTTATCTATCATATCGAAAACAATTCTCTTAACGATGCCGTCTTCCTTGGTTGCTTCGTAACCGTAGATAGTACCTGCAGGGGCATCTGTGTAACGGGCATAGGTCATAGGTGTTGAAATTTCAATTTCCTCTATGTAGTCTCTGATTTTAACACCTGTTGCTTTTTCAAAATTATCTATCATTTTTTCCGCAAATGAAAGCTTTGTTTTATAGTAATCTTTAACAGAAACCTTACTCCACTCATCACCTGCAAAAATAGATGTCATATAGAGAATGCTTGTGCCCTCGGGTGAGCAATCGTCAAAGGCTCTGTTAAGGCAAACTGTTGCCTGAACATCGTTGGTCTCTAACTTTTTGCTGAGCTCGTAGCACCTTCTGTTATCGTTAGTGGGATAAATGAAATAGGTATGGTTATTAAGACCCAATTCATCTGCAGAACGGTTAAGACCTAAAAATACTGCGAAGCCCTTTGCGCTCAAGGTTTTAGCATTAACCTCTTTTTTAAGCTTCTCGGGAATTTCCTTTTCATCTATAAGCTTTGTGAAAGCATTATATGGTGAAGCGTTGCAGATAACTGCTTTTGCATTTATCTGAGTGCCGTCATCAAGCTCAACGCCTGATGCTACGCCATTTTTAACAATTATTTTCTTAACGCTTGTGTTAAACCAGGCATCTCCGCCATTTTCGGTAAACGCTTCAAGTAATGCAGTGCTTATCTGATGGCTTCTGCCTCTCGGAATAACAGCACCGTCAATAATATATGCGTGAAGCATTGTAAAATAGTGAATAACATTAAGCTCATCTGTTGGCTGACCAAGATAGCACCAATAAGCATTGATGATGTCTCGTGTTTTCTGACTTGCACCTAATGATTCAAGCACCTCATCAACAGAGTAGTTTGCAACCTTAAGAAAATCTGTGTGCTCAGAGAAAATTTCTTTTATCATCGAGGGCTTGAAATCCTGGATATCACTTACAAAATCCAAGGTTTTTTCGATACTCTCAATAAGATCAAAAATCTTTGTAACAACAGCTGATGAACCGGGGTCATATTCCTCAAGCTTTGATATAAAGGCTTCTTTACCTAACGGCATTGAATAATCGCACTTTTCGTTTTCATCCAAAGTAATAACTCTGAATGCTTCATCAAGTGAAACCCACTCAATTTTATCTGCTGCACCAACCTCTTGAAATATTTTCTGCAAGGGTGATTTACCTGTAATAGAGCCAACACCGCAGAGCTCGTGAAGTGATGCTTCAAATTCAAATCTGCCTCTCACGAAGCTTGTTGCAAAGCCACCGGGCAAATTATGACGCTCAACAAGCAAGGTTTTTTTACCCTCTTTGGCAAGACGCGCCGCCGCCACAAGGCCGCCGTTACCTGCGCCGATAACAACCGCATCATAGTTTTTTACCATATTATTCACTTCTTTCATAATAGTAAATATCATACACAGTGAATTGTAACATATTCTCTAAAATCTTACAAGAGTATGTTACAATTTAAATCTATTGTTTTTGAATCTAATCGGTGGTATAATTAATCTAATGAACATCATATAAAAGGTCGGGAGTTTTATGAGATATAACCTTGTGGTTGCAGGCGGTGGTCTCAGCGGTGTTGCAGCGGCTGTAAGTGCCGCCCGAGATGGTCTTAAGGTTTTGCTTGTGGAAAAATCGGGTTGCCTCGGCGGAGCAATTGCAAATAACCTTGTTTACCCTTTTATGCCTTATTGGACAAAACCATATTGGGACAAAAGCATTAAAAGAAACTACCTTTCTCAAGGCATTTTCAAAGAAATGAAAGAGCACCACGATGAATATGTTGATGACTGCAAGGACCACGAATTCAATTCCGAATATTTTAAAATAGTGCTTGACGATATTACAACCGAAGCGGGTGTTGATATTCTTTTTCACGGCGTTGTTTATGATATTAAAACCAACGGCAGAACCATAACAGCGGTTGATATAACTGCCAAAGGCCAGAAAATCACAGTAGAGGCAGATTTCTTTATTGACGCTACCGGTGACGGTGAACTCTTCTATCTTGCAGGCTGCGATTTTCAGTTAGGTAGGGAAAGTGACAATCTCTGCCAACCAATGACAACTTGCTTTCGTATGAGTGGCGTTGATCTTGACCTTTTCACAGAGGAAAGACCTCGTTTACAGGAGCTTTATAAAGAAAAGCAGGCAAAGGGTGAAATTACAAATCCGAGAGAGAATATTCTTGTATTCTTTGGTGTTGGTGAAGATGTTTTGCATTTCAACTCTACCCGTGTGGTAAAGCTTGACCCTACAAATCCTTTCGATGTAAGCAAAGCCGAGGTTATAGCCCGAAAGCAAATTCACGAGCTTATAGCTTTCTTAAAGGAAAACTCCAACGCTTTCCACGAAAGTGCTTTGATTTCCATAGCTATTGATATTGGAGTTAGAGAAAGCAGGAAACTAAAGGGTGTGCATATTCTCACAGGTGATGAAATAATAGCCTGCACCCGATTTGACGATTCAATTGCTCTCGGTAATTATGATATTGATATTCACAATCCTTCAGGTACCGGAACAAGCCACAGATTTTTTGGCGATGGTGAATTCTACACAATTCCCTATCGTTCACTTTTACCTAAAGAATATGATAACCTTCTTGTTGCAGGGCGTTGCATTTCTGCTACCCACGAGGCTCAGGCATCCGTTAGAATAATGCCTATTTGCTGTTGCCTCGGTGAAGCTGCAGGCACCGCAGCTGCCATAGCCCATAAAACAAGCTCCACCGTACATAATGTTGATATCAAAGCACTTCAACAAAAGCTAAAAGAAAACGGTGCGGTTTTATAAACTCTAACAGATAGAATAAAAAGGTGGAATTCTCTTGAATATTAAATTAATCGGTTCACCTAAGGTTGTTATGACAAATACTGAAAGTCACCACGCCTACTTTGCCTGGCCCACTATTGCAAAGCTTCAGAACGGAAAAATTTGCGTTGGTGCTTCGGGCTATAGAGTGGAGCATATTTGCCCTTTCGGTAAAGGTGTTTTAGCTTTTAGCGATGATAACGGCGAAACCTACGGCAAGCCCATACCTGTTTTTGATACTGTGCTTGATGACAGAGATGTAGGGCTTTGCGTTTTTGGTGAAAGCGGTCTTATTGCAACCTCCTTTAACAACACCCTTGAATTTCAAAGAGAAAATATGCCTCAGACTCAGGAATGCTTTGACTACATAAATTCTGTTTCCCCTGAGGATGAAGCAGAGGCTCTCGGCATCAGCTTCAGAATAAGCAAGGACTGTGGTGAAACCTGGAGCAAGATATATAAATCTCCTGTTTCATCACCTCATGGGCCAACTGTTCTGAATGACGGAACAGTTTTATGGGTTGGCAGAAAGCTTGGTATTCATAATCATATGTATGCATACACCATTAACACCGACACAGGTGAAATGACCTTACGCGGAGAGTTAGGTATTTATAAATACGAGGAATTCAAAGAGCTTTATTTTTATGAGCCTCACGCTATTCAACTCCCTGACGGAAAAATAATCTGCCATCTTCGTGCAGAAAACGCAGAAGAAACTATTTTTACTCTTTACCAGACTGTTTCTCTTGACAATGGTATAACCTGGAGTAAGCCTCGTCAGATTGTCAGAGATGACAGCGGTGCCCCGGGGCATTTATTCCTGCATTCATCGGGCACATTGATTTCCACCTTCTCTCACAGAAAAAGACCTTACGGAATATGGGCAATATTCAGTGAGGACGGTGGCGAAACCTGGAGTGACGAATTCATATTGCACCACGGCTATGACACTGATGATTTAGGCTACCCCTCAACAATAGAGCTGGACAATGGCGATTTAATCACTGCATTCTACACAAGAAAAAGTGACTACGACTGCGACCCCGCCATTATAATGCAACAAAAATGGATTTTTATTTGAAAGGAGCTTCCCTTTATGACAAAAAGAAAATGCAAAAAAACAAAAAAGAGGCTACTTATCTTTTTTTCTGTGGTTATAGTTCTTGCAGTTATAATTGCAGGACTCAACCTCATATCCGTTCAGAATCTGCTGAAAAAAGGCAGTTCATACAATGAGATTGAATTCGAAAATCAGCTTATTCCCCAAAAGGATGAAAACGGCTATTGGTATTTCACAACCGATGGCGATTTTAAGGTAATGCATCTTACGGATATTCACATTGGTGGCGGTTTTATGTCGAAATCCGTTGACGAAAAAGCACTTAATGCAGTTGCAACAATGATAACAAGGGAAAAACCCGACCTTGTTGTTGCAACGGGCGATATTGCGTTCCCCGTTCCATATACGGCAGGCACCTTCAATAACTACAGCGGTGCAAAGGCATTCGGAAATCTTATGGAAAGCCTCGGCGTTTATTGGACTGTTACATTCGGTAACCACGATGCTGAATGTTATTCATATTTTGACAGGGAATCAGTTGCCGAAATCTATTCAGATGAGGATTTCAAGCACTGCTTATTCCAGGCAGGTCCTGAAGATGTTGACGGCTACGGCAACCACATTATTGAGGTTAAAAACTCAAAGGGTATTATCACTCAGGCTATGGTTCTGATTGATTCTCAGGCTTATGTTAAAAATAATCTTATAGACAGCATAAATGGTACATATGACAATATTCATCCTAATCAGGTTGAATGGTACGAAGCTGAAATCAATAGAATGAATGCTGAAAATAAGGCTATAAGCAAAAAAGGAGACACTGTTGTAACTCATGCTTTCTTCCACATTCCTTTGGTTGAAATGTTAGATGGCTGGAAGGAATTTACCGAAAACGATTTTAAAGACACAGAGAATTTCAGATTTGTTGACGGTATAATGGGTGAAGGCGGTAAACAGGTTTACTGCGGACTCGGTGATGATGATCTTTTTGAAAAGATGCTGGAGCTTGGTTCAACAAAGGCTATGTATAACGGCCACGACCATCTCAACAGCACAACCTTTGAATATAAAGGAATTCTTTTCAGCTACGGCTACAGCATTGACTATTTTGCATATTCGGGTATTGATAAGCTTGGCTCTCAAAGAGGCTGCACAATGCTTACCTGCAAACCCGACGGCGAATTTTCAATCGACAAATACAACTTTTATTCGGACAGATATAACCTTGACGGCTTCACTCGTGAAGATGTAACAATGCAGTTTGAGGATGTAACATATCAGCCTATCGCAGAATAAAAAACTAAAAAAGGAAATGAGAAGATATGATTAAAGAAAAACTCAGCAAGAAGAATTGGTTTATAATTACCCTCTTCTGCTTTATGGGGGGTATTGCTTGGAATACTGAAAACATGTATTTCAACACTTTTATCACCAATGAAATTTATGCCGATGTTTCACAGTCAGCAATTCTTGGCTCAATGGAAGCGGTAACAGCAGTTTCGAGAATGGTTGCTCTTTCCGCTATTGCGGCAGTGCTTACCACATTTATAGTGGGTGCCCTCAGCGACAGATTGAAAAACCGAAAAATGTTTATTTCTGTTGGCTACATTCTCTGGGGTATAGTTACGGCTATGTTCGGCTTCATTACAAAAGAAAATGTAGCAAATCTCTTTAATCTTACCGATGAAGCAAAAATTCTCGGCTGCACAGTCTGGTTTGTTATTCTGATGGATATTGTTATGACCTTTATGGGCTCAACAAGTAACGATGCAGCTTTTCAGGCTTGGGTAACAGATGTTACAGTACCAAGGCAAAGACCCATTGTTGAAACGGTTTTATCTGTTGTGGGTACTATATCATCTTTTGCAGTTACCGGTGTAGGCAGCTTTGCTCAGGCAGGTACTATCTCATACAAGCTTTTCTTTGGGGTGTTAGGTCTTGTTGTAACCCTGTGCGGTGTTTTAGGACTTTTCCTTATTAAAGACCCGCCCCGTACTGCTCAGATTCAAACCTCATCAAACTATTGGGCAGACCTTTTCTACGGCTTCAAGCCCTCTGTTATCAAAGAAAATGCAAGGCTTTATTTAGCTCTTGTTTCATTCTGCTTTGCTATAATTTCATTCCAGGTTTTCTATCCGTATCTTCTTACATACGTTCAATATGTGGTTATTCCCGATAACGGCGGTGTGGAAGGTCTTTTAAGAGCGCCGGTTATAATAACTGCCCTGATTGTTGCAATTATTGTTCTTGCATTGATTGTGGCTATGCTTAAGCTTTCCACAAAGAAAAAAGGCTTTTGCCTTATTGTCGGCATAATTGTTATGAGCTTAGGCTTCTTCCTGCTTTCAACAAGCACAAGTATTTACATTATTCTCATAAGCATAGTGCCTGTTGTTCTCGGCAATGCTCTTGTTAATATTTTATTCGGTGCTTCTGTTAAGGACTTCATCCCCGAAGGTAAGGCAGGTCTTTTCCAGGGTATCAGAATGATATTTGCTGTGCTTCTTCCTATGGTTATAGGTCCCTATATTGGTGAAACTGCTTGCAAATATGCGGCACAAACCATTATAAACGAAGCAAATGCAGAGGTAATTGTACCTGCAAAGGATATGTTTCTGTGGGCAGGTATCGTATGTATATTAGGTCTTATTCCTCTTTATTTCCTTGTTAAAAAAGGTGTGGATGTAAAAGAACCTGAAAGTGCCGAATGAGGTAAAAGAATATGAATAAATGGAATTTTTATACATCAAAAGAAATCAAGCCGGAAGGCTGGCTTCGTCGTCAGCTTGAAATTCAGGCAGAGGGCTTAAGCGGTAATCTGCATAAAATATGGCCCGACATCCGCGACAGTGCCTGGATTGGCGGAAATCGTGAGGGTTGGGAAAGAGTACCCTATTGGCTTGACGGCTTTATCCCTCTCGCCTATCTTTTGGGGAATGAAGAAATGATTGCAACTGTAAAAAAATACATTGATGCAATTGTTTCAGCTCAAGAGGAGGATGGTTGGATTTGCCCCTGCAAAAAGGAAGAAAGAGCCAAATATGATACCTGGGCAATTCAGCTTATTTGCAAAACTCTGAAGGTTTATTATGACTGCTCAGGCGACGAAAGAATACCCGATGTTATTTATAAGGTTCTAAAAAACTATTATGACCTTCTTAAAAGCGGTGAAATAGCTTTATTCAAATGGGGCAAATACAGATGGTTTGAAACCTTTATTTCACTTAATTTCATATACGAAAAATACGGTGAAGACTGGATAAAGGAACTTGCAAAAATTATTAAAAAGCAAGGCTTTGACTATAACACAGCAACAGATTTATGGGAGAAACCGAGCCATACCTGGCGAATGACTACTCATATAGTAAATATGGGTATGATGCTTAAAACTGAAGCTGTTTCTCACGATTTATTGGATGAACCTTATACCGATAATGCAGAAAAGCTTCGTGAAATTCTTGATAAATACAATGGTACCGCTTTTGAGGGCTTTACAGGTGACGAGGTTCTTTCAGGCCTTGACCCAACAAAAGGTACTGAGTGCTGTGCTGTTGTTGAGCAGATGTATTCCTACGAAGAAATTTTTGCTCACACAGGTGATAACAAATGGGCAGAACGCCTTGAAATGCTTGGCTTCAACGCTCTTCCTGCCACTCTGAGCGAAGATATGTGGACCCATCAATATGTTCAGCAGGTTAATCAGGTAGCTTGTCAGAAAACAATGATTATGGCTCCCTGGAGCACTAACGGTCCTTACGCACACACTTTCGGTCTTGAACCAAACTTTGGTTGTTGTACCGCAAACTTTAATCAAGGTTGGCCCAAATTCGCACTTTCTGCATTTATGCATAATGATGACACAATACTAAATGCCGTTATGTTGCCTTCTGTTTTAAATACTGATGAAGTTAAAATCAAACTGGAAACCAACTATCCTTTTGAAAATAAAATGCACTATTATATAGATGCAGAAAAAGAGTTCAATTTTGCAATCCGAATCCCTACTTTTGCAAAAAAGCTTAAGGTGAATGGCGAGATAGCAGAAGCCAACGACCTTAAATTCGCAATCGAGCAAGGTAAAACTGAAATTGAAATAGAATTCGAAGCAACCCCATTTTTCAAAAAGAGACCAAACGACCTTTATGCTTTGCAAATGGGCTCCTTGCTTTTCTCTGTTCCGATTGAATATGAAAAGGAAATGAGAGAATATGTGAAAAAAGGTGTTGAAAGAAAATTCCCCTATTGCGATTATCAGTTCATACCAAAAACACCTTGGAACTATGGTTTTTCCAATGACGGTTTTGAAATAAAATTCAACGGAATAGGTAATACACCTTTTTCACAGAACACCCCACCCTTAACTATTAAAGCAAATATGCAACAAATCAATTGGGGTCTTAAATTCCCCTACAGAAGTATTGCAAGAAAAACGCCAAAATCAACGAAACCTATTTCCGATGTTCAGAAAATTGAGCTTTGCCCATACGGTTGCGCAAGACTTCGTATGACAGAAATGCCGGTACTCAGAAAATGATTATAAATTAAATGCAGTTCCCAAACGGAACTGCATTTAATCTATATCAAAACGTAATCTGTATTTTCCTGTGTATCAAACGAAACTATGTTGCCTTTTCTTTCGAATGGTATCTCTTTTTTATCTGCTTCTCTTATTACAGATTTAATACCCGAACATTCAACAGTACATTTTCTACCTTTAAGGCTTTTGATTTTGAGAGAAATGATTTTTCCGTTTTTAAGCTCTGAAGAAACAAGAAATGCACCATCTGCACGAAGATTTTCGAAAGAAGCATCCTCAGTTTTATTCCAGCAAGGGAATACTCTGATAACGCCCTGATGGCTTTGCATAAGCATTTCGTTGATAGTTGCAGGAATGGTTGTAAGGTGCTCGATACCACCGCCATGGTGACGGAAAAGCCCGTTGGGAAGAGCGAATTCCTTAATATTCTGATGAATACCCTCAATAAGAAAATCAGGGGCAACACCAATTCTTGCACCCGCAGGGAAATATGAGTTTGAGCCGTTATCATCAAGTCTTCTGTCGTTAATAAAATATGTATTCCTTGCGATTTTCAGAAGCTTTTCATCAGAAGAAAGACCAATCTGAGAAGCAGGATAAATATGCTGAAGACCGACTGTATTATCATTTCTCCAACGAATACCGAATTTTGAATATCTGAAGCACTTTTTACCTTTTTTGATAAATGTGGGAAAATCACTTAAATTATCAATAATGTCTTTCCATAAAGAATACTTTTCGGTATTAAACCCAAGTTCTTTTGACATATCATAAACTGCATTAAACAAGAGTTTTACAAGCCCGAGAGAATTTATAGCATTTATGGTATTCACCTGACCGAAATGAGTGATATATTTAAACTCTTTACCGCGGTAATAAGGAATTTCGTGAGCAGCGTCACCTTTGATTACATATTTACCCTTTTCTTTAACAAGATAATCCTCCCAGAAAGCCGCTGTATTTAACACAAAATCATAATAGTTTTCGAGGGCATATTCTTTATCATAGGTCGAAAACCAATGCATAATCGGAATCACACAAGCATAAGCAGCGTGGCTTTTCTGACCAAGGAAAAGTATGCCGTGCTCCTTGCAATCCGCTTGGCTATAAACATCAAGAGCCTTCGGACCAAAGCTTACGGGAAAAGCATAGCCCTTGCAACCGAAAAGTCCTGCCATTCGTTTTGCTTCATCTCTCATATCGTTAACAGGTGCCATATAACCGTCAAAAAGCTCGGGATGATTAGAAGAGAAAATGCAGTAATAGGGTGCTTCATAGTTATAATTCATATGATAATCCCCTGCCCAAGGGAAGAAATCATCAGTTATAAAGTTACCGAAAAGACCGGGCGGAAATTCAGTATTTCCCATACAACCGGCAAGGTGATAAAGGCTTGAATTATAGAATTTTTCTATTTCCTTATCTTTGAGTGTTACTTTAGATGCGGAGAAGAAATTAGTCCATTTTTCCTCAGTTTTAGCTTTTTCGGCATCATAATCGCAACCGAAAGCCATTTCAATAGCTTTATTTATGTAATCCTTTGCATTAAAGTTTGTAACAACAGAAATACAATAGCGTGTGGTTTTAATTCCGTCTGCAATACTCCGGTCAATCTCTCTTAAGCAAACAACTACTGCAGACTCTCTATCTACTTCTTCACCGCAGAATTTACGGGAATGGCATTTAACACCATTTTCTTCCGACTGTGAATTTACAGACCCGCAGGTATCAGGAAGATTAATGTTAACAGTAGAAAAATTATCTGTTTCGGGTGCTTTGATTTCAAAACAAATAAGATTCTCAGGAGCAACAAAAAGCTCAATTTCAGTGTTACCGAATTTGCAATTAAGAAGACCCTTATCAAAATACTGCTTAATGTTGTATTCTTCTAAATTTATATTATCAATTCTCAAATCGCCAACAGTTTTAATACCGCCGTCACCATGGACACCATTAACAAATTTCCAGAAATCGCATTTTGAAATATGTATAACAAGGTCGTTTTCATCATTATCAAAAACAACACCCAAATCACCATTACCGCACATTGCACCTGCAGGGATTTTATAAACAACTTTACCGTCAACTGTATTTATTGGCTTTGAGGTTATTTCATTAAAATATGTGTTCATTGTATATCACCAACCTTATTACATTATAGAGGCTTTGGAGTGTTAAATCAAGTAAACAGAAAGATATTGTTTACAATTTATTTTATCAGGAATATAAGCTTTACCTTCATTCATCAATATGATACAGAGTGGTATAATTAAATTAACAAACCTTTAATTGACACTAAAAACCCTATATGTTAAAATCAGTTAAAACAATTTATTCCGAGGTAAAAAAATGAAAAAATATTTATCTGCATCTTTGATGTGTGCAGACCTTACAAATCTTATTGACTCTATAAAAGACCTTGAAAAAGCAGGTATAGATTACCTGCATATTGATATTATGGATGGCTCCTTTGTGCCAAATATCACATTGGGCTTTGATTTAATCAATGCAATAAAAAAGGTCACGGATATTCCTCTTGATATTCATATGATGGTAAATGAGCCATCAAAATTTATTGACAGAATGAACCTTTCAGGAAACGATATTTTATGCGTTCATTATGAATCTGAAATACATATTCACAGAGTTCTTGAAATGATTAAAAATAAGGGTTGCAAGGCAGGTCTTGCACTCAACCCGGGAACACCTGTTGATAACATTAAGCATTTAACAGAATATATTGATATGCTTTTAGTTATGACCGTTTCTCCGGGCTTTGCAGGGCAGAAAATGTTCTTGGGCGCAGAAAAGAAGGTAGCCGAAGCAAAAGCTCTTTTAAAAGAATGGAATTGTGAAAATATGCTCGTTGAGGTTGACGGAAATGTCAGCCTCGAAAACGGCAGAAAGCTTTGCAGATGTGGTGCAGATATTTTTGTTTTAGGCACAAGTGCTTTGTTCTTAAAAGATAAATCCATCACAAAAGCCGCAGAAGACTTCACTAAATATATTTTGGGGTAAAGTTATGTATAAAGATATTCGTGCCACAGTTGTGGGCAGTATTAATATGGATTTAATCCTGAATATGAAAAAGGTTCCCGATGTTGGCGAAAATGTTTTAGGAACAGACTACGGCTATGCAAATGGCGGTAAAGGTGCAAATCAGGCAACTGCATTGGCTAAATTAGGCGCAAAGGTTAAAATGATTGGTAAGGTTGCGGATGACCCCAACGGTGCAAAGCTTTTGGAAAATCTTGAAAAAAATAATATTGATATTTCAGGTG
>SVOP01000046.1 GCA_015066325.1 Oscillospiraceae bacterium | reverse complement strand
GGAGCGGTGCCAGCTTTCGCCATCCTCGGTATAAATAACACTTGTGTATTCTCTGCCACCATTGTTATCGTAAATTGAGAAAAGAACTCTTTGCTTTCCGTTCTTTTCAATGCATATACCAACACCTGGAGAAAAGCCTGTAAATCCTTTTGCGTTAACCTGAGTGTTTAAGATTTTACCATCACCCCAGGTTTCACCATTATCAAAGCTTTTTCTTACCCAAAGGTAATATGTGGGGTAAATTTTAATTGGTGCATAGGCATAGAAAATGTTTGCGATAATATCTTTATCGTTCAAACTGCCGTCCTTGTTCATTTGCTTTATAAGAACAGGGGAAAAGGCCTCACCAATTTTCTGATAAATGTTATAGAAGTTATCAACAAAATAATCGTTGTAGCTTGAATTATCGGAGAATTTCAAAATGGGAGCAAAGCCATCTGAATTAAAATCACCAACATAATAAGGGTAATGAGCTTTATCAAGGGTTGTGCTTTCTGCTTTTTCGTGACTTGTTTTGTCGCAAAGAACAAGCCTTCCGTCAATAAAACCGCTGCCTTTTCCGTATGTGCCGGCACTCCAAAGACCCATATATGCAGGGCAAGCGTCACAAGCGTGATAAACTACCCCGTTTTTATCCTGACACATTGCTGCATCGCAGAATGAAGCAGAGGTGGGAATTGCCTGATTGTGGTCAGCATCCTCCATATCATTGAAATGGTTTACCCACACAATATCCGACCAGGTTTTGCAATTGTCATCGGAATAGCGGATAACAGTTTCAATGTTTGCAGGGTCATCTGTTCCGTTGCCGTAACGGATATCTCCACCTGCAAGAACTCTGCCGTTTTTAAGTGTTAATATAGAGGGAATGCGGAAAAGCTTGCTGTTTCCTGTTCCCGCTGAATAAGGGTTTGTAAAATTTGCCATTTTTATTTCTCCTTATAATTAAACCAGTCTGAATGTTTTAACCTCAAATGGAGTAATGTTGAATGTGATTTTATTATCTTTAAATTCAATCTCTTTTTCATCAACTTCCATAAGGTTACATTCGTAAGCCTTTGAGAAAGGAAGATTGATTGTAAGGGTTCTTTCACCACGGACTCTTCTGCTCTGATATACACGAACAATAATACCGTTACCGTCCTGAGCTTGTTTTACTGCATCAATAACAATGTCATCGTTGTCGCAGTTAATGTAGCTGTTGCTTTCGGGAAGAGTGCCGTTCTGTGCAGAAACGGGAATACCCTTAAGTGCAAAGTTGAGCTTGAAGGCTTCCTGAACGGTGCCACCGGTCTGCCAAGTACCTGCGTGGGGGTAGTAGGAATATGTGAAGCTATGATGACCTAAATCTCCGTATCTGTCAGGAGTTGTGGGAGCACGAAGAAGAGTAATTCTCATTCTGCTGTTAAGAATGTCATAGCCATATTTACAGTCGTTGAGAATACTTACTCCATAGTCACCTTCGGAAAGGTCTGCCCATTTATGAGCGCATTGCTCATAGCGTGCCGCATCAAAGGAGGAATTGCGGTGGGTGGGGCGTTTAATTGCACCGTGAGCGGCCTCAAAGGTTGCTTCGGTGTTAAGCACATTAACATCAAATGCGGCTTTCATTACCTTGTCTCGTTCCTGCCAGTCAACCTCTGTTTCAAAGAGCAACTGTCTGCTGCCTGCATAAAGGATAATATTCTGTTCAATAGTTGATTTGTTAAACTTTCTTACAACCTTAAGAACTGCTCTTACGGGTGAGCTTTCAATGATTTCAACGTTTTCTGCCTTTTCAAGAACCCATTTTTTCTTTTCATAGTTCTGTTCAAGGTTCCAAGCAGTTTCGTGAATGCATTTGTCAATGAAAACGGTAATAAGATTACCCTTGCCGTCAAGAGTTTCGCGGTTGTTTTCTTTATCGAAAATAGATGTAAGAATACCGTTTTCATCATAAGAAACTTTAAGAATTTCATTTTCGATAATTCCATCACCGATTTTGACATTTTCTTTTTCTTCAGCTTCCTCAAAAGCAAAGAATTTGTAACCCATTGGCGGAACCTTATCTGCAATAAATTCGGTGTATTCCTCGCCATCCTTTGTGAAAACTCTTGAAAGTGCACCGATTTTCTTATTACCCTTAACAGTAACAGGTGCAGTAACCTCATTTGAAATCATATTCCATACAACAACACCGTCTTTTTCAGCGGTAATGTTAGCGGTAATGCCCTCAAGAGCAGAGCAGAAAATTTCTGTTCCATCCTTTTCAAGCTTCTTGAAATCGGGACGGCAGTCTTCCATTGCTTCGTGAATGGATGTGCCGGGAAGAATATCATGGAACTGATTCTTAAGGAATAAGAGCCATAAGTTCTGAAGCTTTTCAATATCATAACCGCCACCGAAAATTCCTGCCATTTCGCAACGGCTTAAAAGGAATTCATTTTTACGGTTGCCTTTCTTGATAAAGCCCTGACTTGTGTATGTACCGCGGTGGTTTTCATAGTAAAGCTCATCGCAGTAGGTGGGAAGCTCCTCACGAATTTTTTCTGCTTCTGCAAAAAATTCGGCAGGATGTCCCATTCTTGTTCTGGGAAGACCGGGGAAGTTTTTAAGACGCTTTGCGTTTTCGAGCATTCTGTAGGTGCTTCCTCCGCCACCGTCACCATATCCGAACATACCGAAGCCTGTTTTCAGAACATGCTTTAAATCATTGTTGAAGGAAGCAGCGCAAACCTGCTTGGGATCATAGTCACCCTGGTAATGAGAACGCTGGTTCAATGCAAGTATTTCAGAGCCGTCTGCACCCTTCCATTTGAAAACAGTATGAGGGAAACGGTTAGTATCCTGATTTAAAAGCTTTGTTGTAATGAAATATTTCATACCGCTCTTTTTTATAATCTGAGGAAGAGCATAGGAAAAGCCGAAGCAGTCGGGAAGCCAATATGTATCGGAAGAAACACCGAACTCTTTAAGGAAAAATTCTCTTCCGTAAAGAAGCTGACGAATCATACTTTCGCCTGATGCAATATTTGTATCACACTCAACCCAAGTGTTACCAACAATATTCCATTGTCCGTTTTTAACCTTTTCCTTGATTCTTTCATAAAGCTCAGGGTAGTTCTTTTTAATCATATCATAGGCAATTGCCTGACTTTGAGTAAAGGTGAATTCGGGGTAAACATCCATAAGAGCAAGGTTGTTTGCAAAGGTTCTTGCGCTCTTTCTTTCAGTTTCCTGAATTCTCCAGAGCCACGCAATATCAATATGAGAGTGACCGTCAAAAATAACCTCTGAGGGTGCAGTGTATTCAATTTCAGCAAGCTTTTTGTCAAAATGCTCGCAGGCAATTGCGATTGATTTTCTTGTTTCTTCTTCAGGGAAATCAAAGTCAACAAGGTGAAGAGAATCATCAAGAACTTTATATACACTTTCCTTAATAAACTCATCCTTAATACAAGGAAGCGCATCCCAGGCAGTAACGCAGTTAAGGTAGAATTTTTCACATATTTCATCAACTACTGCAAAGTTTGCAAATTTAAGGGTGTATTCACATTCCTTTTTGCCTGCCATAGCATCATCGCAGAAGCCTGCAGAATCAACGCAAGCCTCAAGCTCAATTTCCATAGGTTCGCCGAAGGTAAGAAAATTTTCTGTAATATTAACAGTTTCTCTGCCAACCCAACCGCTCTTCTCTCTTGATGAAACGGAGTTTGCAATTCTGCCGTTGATTCTAATAAGAATTTCACCGCCAAAATCAAGGTTAAGATATATTTTTTGACCCTTGAAGCTTTCTGGGAGAGTAACTGTTGTTTTGAAAATTCTTGCACAGTCATAACGTGCAAGCCAATGGTCACCAAGGTTAAGTGTTTTTTGGGTTTCAGGGTAGAATTTGTGCTGACCCTCGCCAAGATAATCACCGTCATAGGTATCCCAAGTAGGCATATTAACACTTTCTTTAATGCAGTATTTATTTAACTGCTTCAGCATATCAAACAAAACGCCTTCTTTAGGTGTTCGCATAATATCAACTCCTGATTTTTCCAATATATCTTAATCATACCATATACACAAATTACGGGCAATAAAAGAATTTGAATTTAATGGGTTAAAATATACCAAAAATTCCTTTGGTAAATTGGTATTGTTGATGGAAATAAATGTGCAAAAACCTTGAATATTCGTAACGAATAACGCAATTTCTCATTAAGGCTATAGTGAATATAGATGAATAAAGTTGATACGAGTGGATACCTGCCTTCGAAGGAAGGCACAGGTATCATCAACTCTATTGGTACATTTTTTATGAATCATAAACTATATAAAATTAGTGTTGCTTTTATTTACTTATAAAATATTTCGTGGTATAATATAATATCAATGCTTTAAAATGAATTAAAAGAGGTGAGAGTATGGCAGATAAGTTTATTTTGCACAGTAATTATAAACCCACAGGTGACCAGCCTGAAGCTATTGAAAAGCTTGTTGAGGGTGTTAATAAGGGTTATATGGAGCAGACCCTTTTAGGTGTTACGGGCTCAGGTAAAACCTTTACTATGGCAAATGTTATTGAAAAATTAAACCGCCCCACTCTCGTTCTCGCTCATAACAAAACTCTTGCAGCGCAGCTGTGCAGCGAATTCAAAGAGTTTTTTCCTGAGAATGCAGTTGAATATTTCGTGTCCTATTACGATTATTATCAACCCGAAGCATATATTCCTACAACTGATACCTATATCGAAAAAGATAGCGCAGTTAATGATGAAATTGATAAGCTGCGCCACTCTGCAACCTCGGCACTTTCCGAAAGACGAGATGTAATTATCGTTGCCAGTGTATCCTGCATTTACACTCTCGGTGACCCTATTGACTATCGCAGTATGGTTATCTCTCTTCGTACAGGAATGCAGAAGGACAGAGATGAGCTGATTTCAAAGCTTGTTGATATTCAGTATGAGAGAAATGATGTGAGCTTTACTCGTAACAAGTTCAGGGTAAAAGGGGATACGGTTGAAATATTCCCTGTTTATTCCTCGGAAACTGCTTATAGAATTGAATTTTTCGGTGATGAAATTGACAGAATTTCCGAAATTCATCCGCTTACGGGGGAGGTTAAATGCACTCGCTCCCACGTGGCGATTTATCCTGCATCCCATTATGTTGTTGAGCACGACAAAATGGAAAAAGCCCTCGAAAACATCTACAACGAAATGGAAAACCGTGTTGAAGAGTTTAAGTCACAAGGTAAGCTTCTTGAAGCACAGAGAATTCAGCAGAGAACCCTTTATGATATAGAAATGCTTCGTGAAACGGGCTTTTGTAAGGGTATTGAAAACTATTCGAGAGTTATGTCGGGCAGAAAACCCGGTGCAGCACCTCACACTCTTCTTGATTATTTCCCCGATGATTTCGTTCTTTTTGTGGATGAATCTCACGTTACGCTTCCTCAGGTTCGAGGTATGTATGGCGGTGACCGTTCAAGAAAGGAAAGTCTTGTTGAATTCGGTTTCAGATTGCCCTCTGCATTTGATAACAGACCTTTAAAATTCAATGAATTTTATGATAAAACCCATCAGAAAATATTTGTAAGTGCAACTCCCGGTGACCTTGAAAAAGAGAAAAGCGCACAGATTGCCGAGCAGGTTATTCGCCCGACAGGTCTTCTTGACCCTGAGGTAAGCGTTCGTCCAACGGAAGGGCAGATTGATGATTTAATTTCCGAAATCAATATGCGGGTTGCCAAGAAAGAACGTGTTCTTGTTACAACCCTCACTCGTAAAATGGCGGAGGATTTAACAGACTATCTTTCCGATTACGGCATCAAAGTCCGCTATATGCACTTTGATGTTGACACAATTGAAAGAATGGAATTAATCCGAGATTTGCGATTAGGTGAATTTGATGTGCTTGTTGGTATCAACCTTTTGAGAGAGGGTCTTGATATTCCCGAGGTTTCCCTTGTTGCGATACTTGATGCAGATAAAGAGGGCTTTTTAAGAAGTGAAACCTCACTTATTCAGACTATCGGCCGTGCTGCCCGAAATGCAGGCGGTCAGGTTATTATGTATGCGGATGAGGTAACGGGCTCAATGGAAAGAGCCATAAACGAAACCTACCGCAGACGAGAAAAGCAAATGAAATATAATGAAGAGCACGGCATTGTTCCCCAAACTATTAAGAAAGATGTCCGTGAAATTCTTGAAATCAGCTCTAAAGACAATATTCAGGAAAGAGTTGCAAAGCGCAGGCTTTCCGAAAGAGAAAAGAACGAGCTTATTGAAAAGCTCACAAAGGAAATGCGTGCCGCCGCACAGCTTCTTGAATTTGAGCATGCGGCATATTTACGCGACCAGATTGAAAAAATCAGAAACGGAAAATGATTTAATTTATGGAAAAGAATTTAATTGTAAAAGGTGCAAGAGAGCATAACCTTAAAAATGTTAGTGTTGAAATACCCCGTGATAAGCTTGTAGTTTTTACGGGGCTTTCAGGCTCGGGTAAATCCTCCCTTGCTTTTGACACTATTTATGCAGAAGGTCAGAGAAGATATATGGAAAGCCTTTCTTCTTATGCAAGGCAGTTCCTTGGTATTATGGAAAAGCCAGATGTTGACAGTATCGACGGGCTTTCTCCCGCTATTTCCATTGACCAGAAAACCACCTCTAAAAATCCCCGTTCAACTGTTGGTACTGTAACGGAGATTTATGACTATTTAAGGCTTTTATATGCGAGAATTGGCGTTCCTCATTGTCCCGTTTGCGGTAAGGAAATTGCAAAGCAGTCCATTGATCAGATAGTTGATAAGGTGCTTCTTCTCCCTGAGGGAACAAAATTTCAGATTTTAGCTCCAATTGCAAAAGGCAAAAAGGGTGAATTTCAGAAGGAGCTTGAAAGCATAAGAAAATCCGGCTATTCAAGAGTAAGAATAGATGGCATTATGTATGACCTTTCGGAAAAGGTTAAGCTTGAAAAGAATATCAAGCATAATATTGAGGTTATCGTTGACCGCCTTATTATGAAAGAGGGGATAAACTCTCGTCTCACAGATTCTCTTGAATCTGCATTTTCACTTACAGAGGGCACGGCAATTGTTGATGTTATCGGCGGAGAGGAAATACTCTTTTCACAGAATTTTGCTTGTCCTGAGCACGGCTCTTGTATGGATGAATTAGAGCCGAGAATGTTTTCATTTAACAATCCGTTTGGCGCTTGCCCCACTTGCTCAGGTCTCAGCGTGTTTATGCGGGTTTCCGAGGATTTGATTGTGCCCAATAAAAAGCTTTCAATCAATGAGGGAGCAATTAACGGTGCAGGGTGGAGCAAAAGCGATTCAAGCACCATTTCGGGTATGTATTATAATGCCCTTGCAGAGAAATATAATTTCACTCTTGATACACCATTTAATAAAATCTCACCCGAGGGGCAAAAAGCAATTTTCTATGGCACAAATGGTGAAAGAATAAAAATGGTCCGTGAAAATGAATACGGCAGCGGAACATATATGACAGAGTTTGAGGGTATTATCAACAACCTTGAACGTCGTTACAGAGAAACCACAAGCGATTGGTCAAGAAGAGATATTGAGCAGTATATGACTGCCTGCCCTTGTCCCGATTGTAAAGGGGCAAGATTAAAGCCTGCACCATTGGCAGTTACTGTTGGCGGAAAGAATATTAAAGAATTTACAGATATGTCCATTGGTGATGAACTTAAGTTCATTGAGAATTTAGAACTTTCAGAAAAAGAGCAGATAATCGGTAAGCAGATTGTTAAGGAAATCAAATCAAGGCTTGCATTCCTTTGCAATGTCGGGCTTGATTATCTCACTCTTTCCCGTAATTCAGGCACTCTTTCAGGCGGTGAAAGTCAGCGAATCCGCCTTGCAACCCAAATCGGTTCTTCTCTTATGGGTGTTCTTTATATTCTTGATGAACCCAGCATCGGTCTTCATCAAAGAGATAACGAAAAGCTTCTCACATCATTAAAAAATCTTCGTGATTTGGGTAATACGCTCATTGTTGTTGAGCACGATGAGGATACAATGAACGCGGCAGATTTCATTGTTGATGTGGGTGTTGGCGCAGGTGTTCACGGCGGTGAAATCGTCTGTGCAGGTACAGTTGAGGATATCAAGAATTGCGAACGCTCTCTTACGGGTCAGTATCTTTCAGGTAAAAAGAAAATTGAAGTACCTGAAAAACGCCGTAAGGGTAATGGCAGATTTCTTGAAATCAAAGGCGCAAAGCAGAATAACCTGAAAAACATTGATGTGAAAATACCTTTGGGTGAGCTTGTTGTGGTAACAGGTGTTTCAGGCTCGGGTAAATCTTCTCTTATAAATGAAATTCTTTATAAAAAGCTTGCATCAGAGCTTAATAACGCAAAAAAATTCGCAGGCAAGCACGATGAAATCCTCGGTCTTGAGAATCTCGATAAGGTTATTGATATTGATCAGTCACCAATCGGCAGAACTCCCCGTTCAAACACTGCCACATATACGGGCGTTTTCAATGATATCAGAGCTCTTTTTGCCTCTACTCAGGATGCAAAGGCAAAGGGCTATGATGCGGGGCGCTTCTCCTTTAATGTTAAGGGTGGTCGTTGCGAAGCCTGCGAGGGTGACGGTATTATAAAAATCGAAATGAACTTCCTTTCGGATGTTTATGTGCCTTGTGAGGTTTGTCGAGGTGCAAGATACAACCGAGAAACTCTCGACGTTAAATATAAGGGCAAAAGCATCAGCGATGTTCTTGATATGACCGTTGAAGAAGCTATGAATTTCTTTGAGAATATACCAAAAATCCGTAACAAATTGCAGACAATTTTTGATGTTGGTTTAGGTTATATCACTCTCGGTCAGTCTGCAACAACTCTTTCAGGCGGTGAAGCTCAGAGAGTTAAGCTTGCAACAGAGCTTTCCAAAAAATCAACAGGAAAAACCATTTATATTCTCGATGAGCCCACAACGGGGCTTCACACCGCAGATGTTAAAAAGCTTCTTGAGGTTATCAATAAGCTTGTTGATGCAAATAACTCTGTGATTGTTATTGAGCACAACCTTGATGTTATTAAAACAGCCGACCACATTATAGATTTGGGTCCCGAGGGCGGTAACGGTGGCGGTGAAATCGTTGCTCAGGGTACACCCGAAGAGATTGCAAAATGCAAAAAATCCTATACGGGAAAATATTTAAAACCCTTGTTGAAATCTTGATATATTGTTAAAAGTGTTATATAATTATTAAAAGCGACAGATGCCGGATTATAGATGACAGAATAGTGGCAAATTGAAAGTGGCAAGTGGCAAGTTTCGGGGCGCGAAAATGCGCCGTAGAAGAATGCAGTTGTGGTTGATTTGAGCCTTCCTTCAAAGGAAGGTGGCGCGAAAAATCTGATTTTTCGTGACGGAAGGTTCTTTGTTGCTAAGCAACATTTCAACGAAAGTTGAAACTGCAATAAAGCCGTCAGTCGCCGGTTTTGAGACCTGTGGTCGATATTATAAAAGAAAAGAGGAAATTTTATGAAAGCAAATGAAAGCATCCCTAATTTTGATATAAAAGTCAGGGAATATACAAACTATGCAATTAAAAGCATTAAAAATGTGTGTAAGAGCTTCGGACCCCGTCCCGTTGGTAGCGAGGCAGAGAAAAATGCACAGGAATATATGAAGGCAGACCTTGAAAAATTCTGCGATGAGGTTAAGAGAGAGGAGTATAAATGCAGCGATAAGGCATTTATGGCTTGGGTACCCATTGGTGCTGCTCTCCTCATTCTCTCAACAATTATGTTTACTTTAGGAATCAGTATTGCAGGTCTTGTTCTTTCTGCACTTACTCTTTTCTTTGTTCTTGCAGAGTTCATTTTCTATAAGCCTGTTCTTGACCCTGTTTTCCCCAAGGTAACAAGCGGTAATGTTTACGGTGTAAGAAAAGCAAGCGGTGAAACAAAAAAACGTATTATTATAAGCGGTCATACCGACTCTGCTTTTGAATGGACTTATACATATAAAGGCGGAAGACCCGTTGTTGCTACTATCATTGTAACCGCAGTTGTTGCAATCCTTCTCGGCTTGGGCGGTAACATTTACGGCATCATTCACGGCGGTGCTGTCAGCGGAATTGTTTGGGGCGAGGATGGCAATATTGCTCTTCGTATTATTGCAATTCTTATGTATATCACAGTTCCGATTCTTGTTATGGCTTTCAGATTCTGCAACTATAAAATGCCCGTTGTTGGCGCAAACGACGACCTTTCAGGCTGCTTTATTTCTTGTGCAGTTGCAAAATTCCTTGCTGACAACAATATTCGCTTTGAAAACACCGAGGTTGCGGTTCTTTGCGCAGGTGGTGAGGAAGCAGGTCTTCGTGGTTCAAAAGCATTCGCAAAACAGAATAAGGCTATGCTTAATGATGGTGTTGAAACCGTTTTCGTTTCTTTCGACACAATCCGTGAGCTTGAATTTGCAAAAATCTATGAAAAAGATATGACAGGTATGGTTAAAAATGACCGTCGAGTTGCAGAGCTTTTACAGACCGCAGCAAAAACTGTCGGTATTGATGTTCCCATTGGTACAATTGAGCTTGGCTCAACTGATGCTGCTGCAATGTCTCAGGCAGGGGTTCCTTCAAGTGCATTCACCGCTATGGACCCCACTCCTGCAAGATATTACCACACTCGTCTTGATACTGCAGATAACCTTTCTGCTCAGGCAATTGACACAGGCGTTAAGGTTGCCCTTGAAACAGTATTCCTCTATGACGAAAAGGGTATCTGATTATGAATAAAAACCATAAAATAACAGGTAACGGTCCTCTTCTTGATGAAAATGGTGTTCTTCGTGAACCGGGCTGGGCAAATTCTCTCGTTTTTGATTATTCACCCGATATGGTTGCAAAGTCTAAACGAAACCGCCTTAAAGAATGGGACTATTACCTTATTATGAATCACGAGGGCAAATATGCTCTCTCTTTCACCTTTGACGATAACAGATATATGGGTCTTGTTTGTTGCTCGGTTTTTGATTTTGAAACTAAAGAAAAATTCGATTGCACCGAAGCACAGATTATGCCCAACGGTAAATTAAATCTTCCCGTTACAAGTGAAAAAGGTGATATCGCCTTTAAATCCAAAACATGCGATTATCACATTGACCGCACGGAAGACGGTAGACATATTTACTGCAAATATGAACGGTGCTTTAATCATACAGACCTTGAGGCAGATATTTATCTTAAGCAACCTCCGATGGATACAATGGTTATTGCAACTCCTTGGAAAGAGGATAAAAAGGCATTCTATTACAATCAGAAAATCACTTGTATGAATGCAAGTGGTTATGTGAAAGTAAAGGGCAGAACATATACCTTTGATTCTGAAAAAGATTTCGGTATTCTTGACTGGGGCAGAGGGGTATGGACATATAACAATACTTGGTATTGGGGTATCGGTTGCGGACTTGTTAACGGCAAGCCCTTTGGCTATAACATCGGCTATGGCTTTGGTGATACAAGTAACGCCAGTGAAAATATGCTTTTCTATGACGGCAAATGCCATAAGCTTGATTTGGTGGATTTCGGTATTCCTACAGGTAACGTTATGGATGAATGGATTATGACTTCAAATGATAACCGTTTTAATATGCGCTTCAAGCCCTTCTTCAATGACCATACGAATATAAGCGCAGGGATTATCTGCGAAAAGGCAGAAAAGCTCTTCGGTATGCTCAACGGCACCGCAGTTCTGGATGACGGAACGGTTTTAGAAATAAAAGATATACCAGTATTTCACGAAAAAGTACACCACAAATGGTAAAATAGACACCTGCTTTAGCGCAGAACAAAAAGTTCGTATTCATAAAGAATACGAACTTTTTTAGGCGTTTTCTCACCCACTCGGAGTATCTGTATACACCTTCGGAGTGAAGAAAACGCCTTCTGCATCTAAATCAGATGTCTCTTTTTATATCTTGTCAGCAGGTGTTTTAGCTGCTGGTTGCTAGTTTGTAAAAGTATTGCGAAGCCTATCCCTCTTTTTTTACGAATGTAAAAAAGGAGGGGTGGGCGTTTGTGAGCGCATCCGGTGGATGATATAGCGAACAAAAAGCCCTGGGCGCAATAAGGAGTATCGCGAAGTGAATAGCGAGCGAGACGACTATATTGCAACCGGTTGACCGCGATAGCGGTGGGTGGTACACTAAAAAATATTTAGTTGACAAACTCATCTTTGTTTGCTATATTTAAATTGTGCTATTTGAGATAGCACAATTTTCAGAGAGGAGGTCATTTGTTGATACGCATAGATAATCACAGCAGAACGCCGATTTTTGAGCAGATAAAAGAGCAGATTCTCAATAAAATCACTTTGGGCGAGCTGAAGCCCGGTGATAAATTGCCACCTATAAGGCAATTGGCATCGGATCTGAACCTGAACGTTAACACAATTAAAAGAGCATTCAATGAGCTTGAAGAAGCAAATGTTATTTATTCCGTTCAGGGTAGCGGTGTTTTTATAAGCGAAAAAGCTATTGCAAATAAGATTATTCTTGAAAATGCGCAGAAGGAATTTACCGCTTCCGTGATTTCTGCAAAAGCAAAGGGTTTAACCCTGAATGATGCAATTGACCTTGTTAATAAAATTTACGGAAAGGGTGAGGGTGTTGATTGAAATAAAAGGCGTTACTAAAAAATATGGGGACTATACCGCTATTGAAAATGTGAATATTACAGTTGAGGATTCCTCGGTTTTCGGTATTGCAGGCTTTAATGGTTGCGGTAAAACCACTCTTCTCAATGTGTGTGCAGGGGTTTTCAAGGCAGAAGAGGGTGTAGTTTTACTCGATGGTGCGGATGCTTTTGATAATTCAAAGGAACGAAAAGAAATGTTTTATCTTACGGATGATACATGGTTCCCCGCAAAGAATTCAGTTTTAAGTTCTGCAAAATACTATGCTGAATATTTCCCCAATTTTGATTTTGATGTTTTGCAAGAGGTTTGCGATTTGTTCGGGCTCAATTCCAAAGCCAATATCAAATCGCTTTCAAAGGGTATGAAAAAGCAGGCAGGCCTTGCAATTGCTTTTGCCGCTTCACCTAAATACCTTTTAATTGACGAAACCTTTGACGGACTTGACCCTCATAAAAGAGAAATTCTCCGTAAGCTTTTGCTTGAATACATAAATACAACAGGCGCATCGGTTATAATCAGCTCTCATAACCTTGCTGATATTTCCGATTTGTGCGACCATATTGCAATAATCAATGGTAAAAGCGTTATTCTTAACTGCGCTATTGAAGATATAAGCGAGCATTACAGAAGAGTTTACCTGACATTTGAAAACCCGATAAACGAAGGGCTTTTCAAAGGTGTTAATTACAGAAAATGCGAG
>SVOP01000045.1 GCA_015066325.1 Oscillospiraceae bacterium | reverse complement strand
CCTTGCAAACTCCGTCTTCAATGAGAATGTCGTTACATTCATAGCCGAACATCATATCAACATTCTCTTTGCGAAGATGGTTTTCGATTTCAAGGTAAAGAGTCTGAGCCTTTTCTGTACCTAAATGGCGGATAGGGCAGTCAACCAATTTAAGACCTGCCTGAATGGCATTCTTTCTTATTTCCTTAACCTCAGCATCATTGCTGATACCTTCAATATGCTCATCTGCACCGAATTCGAGATAAATCTTATCGGTGTAGTCAATAAGCTCCTGAGCAAAATCCTCGCCGATAAGAGATGGCAAATCGCCGCCAACCTCATAGCTTAACGAGAGCTTTCCGTCCGAGAATGCACCTGCACCTGAAAAGCCTGTTGTAATATGGCAATAGGGCTTGCAGTTAACGCATTGTTTTGTTTTTGCTTTGGGACAGCTTCGTTTTTCAACAGGCTGACCCTTTTCGATTATAAGAATTGATTTGTTACATCCTTTACGGCGCATTTCAAGAGCAGTAAAAATGCCTGCCGGACCTGCACCGACGATTACCACATCATATTTCATTAAAAAGACTTCCTTAGTTAAAAAGTTTAATTTTCAATTTTTACGCCCGCATTTTTTCTCTTTTCGGCAAGCTCTTTTTCAATCTGAGGCTTCATACCGTCAATCTTGTAGAAGAACATTGGAATAGCACAAAGAAGCATGCTTACACCGGGAACGATAGAAACAAGGGAGAACATTGCAAAGTTCTGCATTCTTGTAAGGTCTGTTGCTGCCATAACCGCTGTGGAGGAAAGCATCTGAGCAGGGTCAATGTCAATGAACATATACATTAAAACAATACCGCAGGTTGCAAATGCATTACCGAGCTTGTTAACAAATCCCTGACAAGCAGAACCAAGTGCATTGTCTCTGAAGCCTGTTTTCAACTCCATATAGTCAAGGCAGTCACCAATCATAGCAATAGATATGTTGTTAATAACACCTAAAGGAATGCAGGATATAATGATAAAAGGAATGCAGATATAAAGATTGTTAGTAAACCAACCGATAAGAGTTGTGAAAATGCTTGAAACGAAGCCTAAAAGGCAGGTTGTGATAACAATTTTATGATACTGGAATTTTTTCATAAGCGCAGGCATAAAGAGCATTGCACCAAACATACCAACAATGGCACAAATCTGGAAGATTGTTTTAACACTGGAAACACTCTGTGAAATTGCTGCAATTCTTTCATCTGCGGTGAGTGTGGTAAGGTCGGGACCTATATAGAAGCCGTATCTTGCAACGTGGATTGCAGCAGCCTGCACCATATATCTGCCGCTTGAAAGCACACCCATAGCAACAACAAGCATAAGGGGTTTGCATTTAAAAAGTCTTGAAAGGGTGGAAGGCTCACCGGGCTTGCGTGTTTTGGGCGGAATAACAACTCTTTCTTTAACATGGAAATATGTTCTTACATAGAGAATTATACCAAGACCTACAGTTACAATAGCCATTAAAAGATATTTTCTTTTTTCCTGGGTGAGAGCATCCTGACCTGCAAAAAGAACAGGAATAAGAAAACCGCAAACAAGGAAGAGTACCTCGGGAACAGCGGAACCGATACCATTGATGGTTTTACCAAAGGATAAAACATTGCCTCTTTCGTCTGCCTTTGGTGTCATAATGTTAGGGAGGCTCCAGAAGGGCACATCAGCCATTGTATAAAGCATACCCCAACCAATGTAAACGACAGCAGAGTAAACCATCAGAGCGGTTTTATCAAGGTTCGGGCTTAAATACATAAGTATTGTGAAAATTGCAATGGGAGCAGCTGCATAGAGAATATAGGGTTTTAATTTACCGCGTTTTGTTGTTCTTTTATCTGCTAACATACCCATAAGCGGGTCATTAATAGCGTCCCAAACACGAGCAAGGAGCATTAAAAGAAGAACAAACATAAGGGGCAGGTGAAGCACGTTTACATAGTAGTCACTTATGTAACTGGACATCATTGCATAAATCATACCCTGACCGCAGCCGCCAATAGCGAAAGCCCATTTTTCTTTACTTGAGATATAGCCGGTTTGCTTAGGCTTATCTGTTTTTGTTTTTGCCATTTTCATTCCTCCAAGTGATTTTGTATTAAAATTCATTATTTGAATTTATAAGCATAAAATAAATTTGCCGCTTCTTCTGTATATTCACCATTTTCTTTTTCAAGAATAAGCGGGGAATTTATTCTGAAACCGGGAGCAGAGCCTTTTTTACCCTCAACCATAACAAGACTTGGCTCTTTGCCTATTCTTTGAATAACCTCTCGCATAGATTTTGGCTCAATTTTGAATTTTCTCATAGCGGAGATAATATCGGGAAGCCTTTCGGGGCGTTGGCATATACAGAACCTACCACCAAATTTGAGAAGATGTGAGGCTGCTTTGGATGCATCCTCAAGAGTGCAGTTGAATTCGTGACGGGCATTTTTGTAATCCTCGCCCTCATTTACAATTCCTGTGCCGAGTTTTTTGTAAGGCGGGTTAATGCTTACCAAATCATAGTATTCGTTAGGTAAAACACCCTTCAATTTGCGTAAATCACAATGAATAACCTTAACCTTGTCCGTTAAATTATTCTCTTCAAGGGTTTTGTTGAAGAGGTTTACCGCACTTTCGGAAAGCTCAACGCCCGTAATCTCTTTAGGTTGGAAATCTCTTAACCAAAGCATTGGTATGATGCCGTTTCCTGTTCCTAAATCACAGCATTTATCTTTGTGACGAGGTGCGCAAAAGTCAGCAAGTACAATAGCATCAGAGGTGAATATATGAGCATCACTGACATATATTTTCATATCTTTTGAGAGGGCTTCTGTCCTCTCTTTTCTTGATGCCAAAAAATCACCCCTTATGTTAAAATCTGCACATAGACGCACAAGTATATTCTAACATAAGAAGTGTTATTTTACAATGTGAAAAAACATCTGATATGTGGTTTTGTAGGTTTGCACAAATACAGCAAAATTCTTTTGTGTACTTGTTCCTTTTTAAATTATTTATGGCTTTGCGAAAATTATCCCTCTTTTTTCGGAACGAAAAAGGAGGGGGGACCACCGAAGGTGGTGGGTGGTACAAAATTCCGCATTCTGCATTTATATTTACTCTTCCATTTGTTTCCCTAAAAATGCTGCCGCAACCTGAGCAAGCTTAATTTCTGTGTCTGTTGGATAATCGCTGCTTTCGTTTTCAAGGAAAATAACTGCACCGCCAATATCACCCGAAGCAATAATAGGAAACGCCAAAGAGGCGGTAACATCAACATTATCAATTGGATAGAAGGTTGGTAAACCTTTTTGCCTGATAAAGTTTTCACGGTTTTCCATCAGCTCTTCCATCTCGTGCGAAATGTGCTTTTCAAGTACATCTTTTTTGGCAATTCCTGAGGCGGAAACCACATGGTCACGGTCGGTAATAAGAACGGGCATTCCGGATGTTCTGCTGAGCACCTCCGAGTATTGCCCCGAAAACTGTGAAATCTCACCCATAGGGGAGTATTTTTTAAAAATAACCTCGCCGTCACTTGCGGTAAATATTTCCAGAGGGTCTCCCTCACGAATTCTTAAAGTTCTTCTAATCTCTTTAGGAATAACAACCCTTCCCAAATCATCTATTCTTCTCACAATACCTGTTGCTTTCATAATATATAACAATCTCCTCGTTTTACAAATTTGTACTGTTAGTATCTGTAAAACAAGGAGATTTATACTTTATATTTATGCCATTGTTTTTAGCATTTCTAAAGTGACTTCGTATTTTAAAGGTTTATTTTCAATAAAATTTTGGTATTCCGCCTTCATATATTCACCCATTCGGCGAACCTCATTTCCTGAGCTACCGGCTATATGAGGGGTTAATATGCAGTTTTCAAGAGTATAAAGCTTACTGTCACTTTCAGGCGGTTCAGGATATGTTACATCTAAAATTGCGGTAAGATCCGGGCGTTGTGTTAACGCTTCAATCAAATCAGCTTCGACGACCTGAGCGCCTCTGCCTGTGTTAAGAAATGTGGCGTAAGGCAACATTTTTTTGAACAGAGCTTTATTGAGAATACCTTTCGTTTGCTCGTTATCTGCAAGGTGATTTGAAACTACGTTACACTGTGCAAAAATCTCTGCCAGAGAGGTTTTTGTGACACCTAATTCCATAGCTTTTTCATCGGATAAAAACGGGTCGAATACAAGAACTTTAAGGTCGCAGTCTTTTAACATATTAATCACAAGCTTGCCAATCATTCCTGCACCTATAATCCCAACTTTGACATCGTAGTTTCCCGGATATTTCCGAAGCTCTTTTTGTGCTTCGTTCATATTTGTGAATCGCATGGTTTTGAAAAAGCCTTTGTTGGCAAGAATAATTTGTGCAACAGTATATTCTGCTACGGGTACGGCGTTTGCCGCCCATGCCGAAAATACTTTAACACCGCAATTTAAAAACTCTTTAGCAAAGCCCTGAACACTTCCCGCACCGTAAAATAATGCTTTAAGAGATGGGAAGCATTCTTTAATCTCTTGTTCGGAAAATTGTGGCATACCCCAGGTTGATAAAATAATTTCTGTGTCTTTGAATTGCTCGGAATGAGATAATATATCATCCTTACAATATACCGTTTCATCCGTAACATAAACATCCCTCACGGCTTGAGGGGTTTGGCACAAATAAATTGTTTTCATTGATAAATCTCCTTCAATGCTTCTGTTTCTGCTCTGAGACTTTCAATTTTATCATCGGGCATAAATTCCAATAATAAAAAGGATTTGTTGTTAAAACAAGTTAAATACCTTTGCCAAACAGTTTTTGCATCTTTTAAGGGATATCTTTTCTGGCCGTTCCAATTAAATACATGAATATTAACAGTATACTGCGACAAAAGACTTGCGTATTCATAATTTTCTTGGTCCGATTTAAATTGATTCGGTTGCCAATACATTTTAAAAAACTCATTGTTTATAGCTCTCATAAGCTCAAGCGCAGCTTCTTTAGTGTTGGTATAGGTGTTGTTGTGACACTCCATACACAGAATAACGCCGTGCTGTTCTGCAATTTTTGCGGCTGATTTGCACTGAGCAAAAAGCTGTGATTTTTCAGCTTCAGTGTAGTCCTCGCTGTTTTTGTTTCCACACCACACACGAAGAATATTTGTACCCAGAATCTTTGCCGCGTTTATATATTTTTCAAGCTCGTTTAAAGGGGTGGCTCCCAGCACAAAGTATGTACCATAAGAACAACAAATAATATTATGCTGTTTTTGTAGTATGGCAATTTCTTCCGCCTTTTCTATAGGTGCATGCACATCACTGCCCCACTCAATATAAGACAGTCCCGCCATTTTCATATTCTCAATTATTTCGGTTGGGCTAAGGTTTCTGAAGGAAATTGAACACAGTCCGATTCTGAAGTTCATCTATATCACCAATCTTGATATAAAATTTATCAGTATTAAAAGTAAAATCAATATAATAATAGTTAGCTTCCGCTTTAAATATTTAAAAATTGTTAGGGCTTACGAATTGTAAAATTAATTCCCAAAGCACCAATTGCTAAAACAAGAAGCATAATAAATGGTGCGGTGTAGCCACCGGTTGAAATGAGTAAAGAATTACTGAAGGTTGCAATAAATGAAGCAACGATTAAGTTAAAGTTCGTAAGACTGTAGTTTGTTGCGAAATATTTTGTGCCATAGAATGATGCAGTAAATGCGGAGGTCATAGTAGGGCAGGAGCCGTATGAAAGCCCTGTAAGGCAAAGTCCAACAATACAAAGGGGAAGAGAGTGTGTTTGTACCGCAACAAGCGTAAGACCTGCGGCAAAAATAGTGAGAATGTTAGAGGCTAACATTGTAGTTTTTCTGCCGAGAGCGTCATAAACCGCACCTGTAAGAATTCGACCGATGCCGTTGAATACGGAAAGCACACCAACAAGGGTTGTTGCAAGAGCAGGAGCTGCATCAACTGAAATTACCAAATCCCTTGCAAAGCTGATAACAGAGTTACCAACTGCGGTAATAAGAGCCATAAAAGCAAATGCACGCCAGAAGGTGAAGCTTTTAAGCATTTCTTTTGTTGTGAAATCTCTTGTTTCAAAGCTTTCTTTCTGAATCTTCTTTTTAGCTTTTTGTGCGGGAAACTCAATATCAGCAGATGGTTTTTTAAGAACAATACCGGCAAGTATAAGAACAATTGCAACAACAATACCTAAAAGAATATAAGCCTTGCTCCAACCGATATTTATATTTTCGAATAATGCACTTATAATGTTTCCCAGTAAAAGTGTGCTGATACCAAAGCCCATCATCAGACAACCTGAGGAAAGTCCTTTTTTATCAGGAAACCAGGAGTTAACTGTTGATACAACTACATTGTATGAAATACCGATACCCGTACCTGCTAAAAGTGCGTATGTAATATATAAAAGATAGGGGATTTCGGCACTTAAAAGACCTGTTGAAACAAAACCGATTCCAACTAAAACACCTGAAATGATAAGTGTAATTTTAGGTCCGATTTTTTTGCAAATAAGACTTCCGAAAAAAGCACCTAAACAGAAAAAGCACATCGTTAATGTGAAATTGAAGGCTAAAACAGAGTCACTCCAATTAAATTCATTCTTGAAAGGTATTTTTAAAATTGACCAAGCATATAATACGCCTGAAAAAAGCATAGTAAATACGCCTGAGATAAGATAAAGCCAACGCTTATTTAAGTTGGATTTTGTTTCCATAAAATCGACATCCTTGTATATATAACAACAAAATAATTGCTTCCAATTATATCACAATGGATTTACTTTTCAATAATTTTCTGTTAAAATATGAAAAAATATGTAGAAAAAAGGTATAAATATGTATAATAAAAAACCTGGAATGATAGTTTTCGATGTGGGCGGAACTCTTTTTGATGATGGCAAATGCATCTCTGAAAAAGGGTTTTCTGCTCTTTTGTCCGTAGCAGAAAACCCTGATGTTACAAACGAAAAAGAACTTTCAGCATATTGGGCTGAATATATCAAAGAGGTCTGCAGTGGCTTGAAAACTAAAGATGGCAAGCATCTTGATGCACCACTTTCAGCAATAATTAAATATGCAACAATGAATTCAGGTTTACATATTGATTTGCCCATGCCCGAACAAGAAGAATTATTCGACCGCTTCAATTCTACAAGAAAAGTTATTGACGGTATTCCTGAACTATTTAAAACTCTTGAGGAGTTGGGTATAAGATATGGCATTATAAGCAATAATGCTATGAGTGGGGATGGTCTTGCTCTTTCAATTAAACATTGGCTTCCATCGGTAAACCCAGAATTCTGCCTTACAAGCGCTGATATTATGTTTACGAAGCCTTATGAAAAGATTTTTTATACTGCATTGAAATATGCACATCTCAACCCCGAAGATTGTTGGTATTGTGGGGATGGCAGAATTCCCGATGTTGATGGTGCAAAAAATGCAGGTATGCAACCCGTTCTTCTGGATGAGAAGTCAGAAATACCACTGGAATTCCGAACAGATGGCGGAAGAGGGGAATATATGACAATAAATAACTGGAATGTGCTTAACAAATATCTAAAGAAAATATAAGTAAAGAACCTCGGTGACCAAATAAAATCACCGAGGTTCTTTCTTTATGATTTTAAAATGAATTACATTTCGCCTTCGTGCTTTGAGGCTTTTTTCTTGTCGGTTGTCAAAGCTTTTTCACCGTCAAGATACATCGCAACCAAGCCTAAAACAACCATAATTGTTGAAATGTAAATAATAACGGGAAGAATTTTTCCTTGAATAAAAGCACAGATTGCAGCTGCCGTGTCGCCACCAATAATAAGGGCTGCAACATAACCAAAGAAGGTAAGACCGCCACCGAAAAGGGAAATCATAATACCGTAACCGAAGATAGTTTTGAGAACTGCTGCAATTTTTTTACATACATTTTTCATTTTGCTACCTCCTTATAATCCTAATATGGGAAGCCATCCCATAAGCACTACAACCTCAAGAATAAACTGGGCAGCTACCCACCACATATTATTTTTGAAGGTCTTACTGAAATCAGATTCCGCAAGAGTCATACCTGCATACATACCAAGTCCGAGAGGGGGAGTGATACCGCACATAACACCGCAGATACAGGGAAGCATTGCGGCAACGAGCAAGGGTTCGCAACCAACCTGAGCAAGAACTGTAATAAACATAGGTCCGAAAATAACAACAAGAGAGGAACCGGGGATAATCATACCCATAAAGCAGGTAATTAAGCAAACTGCAACAACCGTACCTAATTTACCAAAGTTCCAGGCGGTGATAATTGCACCCATTTCTTCAGCTACATTAAGGTCTTTGAAGAGAGCACCAACCATATAACCGAATACACAAACACCGATAGCGGGCGCAATGGTTTTAACACCATCAGCAAACATTTTTGCAATGTTATTGATTTTAACAACTGTTTTATCTTTTGCAATAAGGCAGGTGTAAATTGAAGCCAAACCACCGATAAAGAGAAGAATTGAGCTTGAAAGAGCCTTTGCACCATCTGCACCAAGGCGATCTGTGAAGAAAGTGTCCTTGAAGAGATAGTCAAGAATAAAGGGAAGGAGAATGATTACAGGAATCAATAAGCCCTGCCAACCTGTTTTGAGAGTTTCTTTAAGGTTTGGGAGTTCATCCTTTGACATAGGCTTAACTTTATAATATTTGCAGAAGCCCCATACCATTACTATTCTCTGAATAATAAACCAGATAGCAATACCCCAAAGAACAATCCAGAATTGACCTGTTGTAATATTAAGAGAGGGGTAAAGTGCAGTAAAAGCACCTAATGCGGCAACAATATTTGATGAAGGGGGAATCATATTTCCCATATAGCTTGAGTTACTTTCGATGTTAGCAGCAAGCTCAGCAGGGAAGCCTGATTTCTTCATAGCAGGAATTGTAATTGCGCCAGTTGCCATAACGTTACCGGGACCGGAGCCGGAGAGCGCGCCCATAAATGAGCTTGCAACAACTGCAGCATAGCCTGCACCGCCTGTTACTCTACCAATAAGGGAGAGTATAACAGCAATACAGCTATCAATGATTTTGGTTTTGGTTAACAAAATGGACATTGAAACGAATGCTACCATTGAATATAAGAGCGAGGTAGATAAAGCCGCATCAATGTAACCCCAAAGATTGCCCCAGGTTCCCGTGATTGCAACAAGGATTATAAAGCTTAATAAAACTGCTTCATAAACAGGTCGTTTTACAACCACAAACCACACGATAATAACCGCGAGCATAACGCCAAGGTAAACTAAACATGAAGGCATTTTGTTTTCTCCTTTCAGTATCATTATTTATTGTTAATTTTTGTTAACTCCTAAAACCTTTAGGTTATAGGTGTTATTGCTTAACGGTTATATTATACTTTCTTTATTTGTTTTGTCAACAGTTTTTGATAAATTTAAAAATATTTTTCTTTTTACATAATTTTACTTGAAAAATTGGAAAACTGCGAGTATGATGTTGAGAGGAATAAGTTCATTTCGGGAGGATAGATATGAACAGAAAACAATTGCAGTACGTTATAGAGCTTTCAGAGGATTTGAATTTCTCTGTTGTTGCAGAAAAGTTGGGTATTACTCAACCTGCATTGAGTAAGCAAATATTATCTTTGGAAAAGGAGCTTAATGTTAAGCTTTTTGACAGAAATAATAATCCTATGACTTTAACTGCCGCCGGTGAACATTTTGTTGCAGAGGCAAAAAAGCTTATATATAGAGAAGACCAGCTTCTTCGTTCAATGGAGGATTATAAATCAGGTAAACTCGGTAAACTTGAAATCGGTATTTCACCCTTCAGAAGCCTTTACCTTATACCTTATATAGTTAATAAGGTTAAAGAAAAGTTTCCCGGTGTAACTGTTGTTCTTCATGAAGAGGGGAGTGATCAGCTTCGTAAGAATGCAGTTGAGGGTAAATATGATTTTGCTGTTGTAAACCTTCCGGTTGATGAATCGGTTTTAGATGTAAAGCTTATTGAAGCGGATACACTTGTTCTTGCGGTTCCCAAAAAACTTTCCCAAAATCTTCCGCTATCTTCTAAAAACAGTATTCCCGAAATTGCTTTAAAGGATTGCAAAAAGCTTCCTTTTGTTCTTGTCAGTCCTGCTCAGGAAATGCGTCAGCTTTTTGATAAAATGTGTGCAGAGGCAGAATTTACTCCCAATGTGGCAACTGAGGTTGTTGGTGTAAGCACTGCTTGGTCCATGGCAAGAGCGGGTGTAGGCGCAACGCTTTTACCCTTGCAGTTTGTGAAGAATTTTGATTTTGATGAAAGTATTGCTTTATATAAATTGAAAAATTGTCAGCAGTCACGTCAACCTGCAATTGTAACAAGGCGAGGACAATTTATTTCAGAATATGCAAAGTATGCAATAAATCTGTTAACAGAAAAGAATATATAAACAAATCACACCTACCGATGTAGGTGTGATTTGTTTATTAAAGGTTATTTAAAATGTTCAAAACACAACGGAGCTCTTCAGGCTGAACCTTTTCAACAGGTGTATTGTTAATTACACAGTCTGCAAAATAACGGATTTCATTTGCATAAGCGTTACTTTTGGGAAGATTAATATCACCGGTTTCACCCTCTGCCTCTTCGGAAAGGTCAATTTTCTTGTCATCTCTCAGATGGATAAGCATTTTGCCGTTTTCGTTTGCTACAACTGCATTTTCAAATTGGAAACGGAATTCAGCAGTGAAGGGGTAGCTCGTTGCATACCAGGAAGCTTCGGAATTAATCTGGAAATCACCGAAATCATAACTGATACTGATAAAATCCTGGTCGGGAAGCTTTGAACGGTATTGATGGGCAACCTTTGGCATACCGAAAGCATAAACCATAAAGTCAAGGTCGTGGATATGTAAATCAAATGGCACAAGACCGCTTCTCTTTTCATCCATCATCCAACCGTCCCAGCTCCATCTGGGGTAGCAACCGAGTCTTGTCATTGTACCTGAAAGAAGCTTGCCGTATTTCTTAGTTTCGTAAATTTCTTTAAGGAGCTCATATTCGGGCCAGAAGCGAAGAACCTGAGCAACCATAAATTTAACATTGTTTTTCTCAGCAGTTTTATAAACTCTGTCAATGTCCTCTTCCTTTAAGGAAATAGGTTTTTCTGTAATAACATTTATGCCTTTTTCCATAGCCTTAACAGCAAAATCTGCGTGAAGATATGTAGGAAGGCAGATATCGATAATATCAAATTCTTCATTATTGAGCATTTCGTCAAAATCTGTGTAACGATGCTTGTCAGGGAATTTTTCCATTCTTTCAGGACGAATGTCACACATAGCAATAAGCTGAGCATCCTCCATTTTTTCCCAAGCATCAATATGTGAATGGCTGATACCACCAACACCGACAAGACCGATTTTTAACATAAAAAGACCTCCGATAAGTCAAATATATTATAAATTGATTTTAGCATAATATAATAAAAATACAAGATGCTTTTTAATATATGAAAAACTTTTTTACAGAATTTTGAAACCTTTCCAATTCTTTCTTTTGTGAATTTATATATTTATAGGGGTTAAAATCCGAATCAAGCACTTTCTTTGTCCCTGCAAGGTTACTGTAATGCTTTGAAAACTCAATTTTATCAGAATGAATTTCTCTCACAGCTCTTATAAGCTGCAACCCTGTTTCAAACATATTAACTGTTTCTTTGTTGATTATTTCAATCTGTATTCCGTTGCATTTTTCACCCTCATAATCGCTGAATGTTGGTGTGAATGAACAAGGTGAAATTTTTAAACCCTCGAAAGCTGATTTTTCTTCATAAGGGAGATTATAGAGAAATTCAATAACTTTTTCTGCATTTAACCAAGGTGCACCAAACATTTCAAATGGCTTTTTTGTGCCTCTACCCTCAGAGATATTTGTGCCTTCAAAAAGGCAGGTTCCTGCATACAGAAAAAGTGCGTTGCTATTCTTCATATTGGGGGATGGGGGGATAAATGTTAAGTCGGTATCTTCAATTTTCAAATCTCTTGTCAGGCCCTCACAAGAAATCACACTCACATTTGCATTTATATTTAAAGAGTTGTTATACCAAAAAGCAATCTCACCTATTGTCATACCTATAACAGCAGGCTGATCTGCAACTCTCCCAACTTCTGAAATGCAATCACTTTCCAATAAATTACCCCCAACTCTGTTGCAACCGAGGGGATTTATTCTGTCAAGAATAATTAATTCAGTGTTTGTTTTTTTACATAGCTTTAAGGCATCGAGAAGTGTGTATTGGTATGTATAGTAACGAGTTCCTATATCCTGAATATCAAATAGAACACTATCCAGTGTTTTAAATATCTTTTCTGCTTTTTCTAACGCTTCTTCACCACCGAAAAGGTCGTAAACAGGAACACCTGTTTCACTTTCTGCGAAAACCTCACCATCAAATTCACCGGCTTGTTTTTGTGTGTTAAAGCCATGTTCACCGCTGAATAAAGCGCAGAGGTTATATTTTTCGTTTACTTTAAAAGCTACAGTTTTTCCGTTTCTTAAAAGAGCATTTGAATTTGAAATTAATCCTAATTGTTTACCTGAAAGCATATTAAAAGCAGCTTTGCTATCAAGCAAATCGCATCCGTTAAGAACCTTTTTATTCAAGGCTTTCACCTCTTTTGTGGTAATTTTAATAGATTTTATCATTTATATTAATAAAAATCAATACGATTTTTCGTCAAAGTATACACAATTTATTAACTTTTTGCAAAAATACTTTACAATGTGCATAGAATATTGTAAAATGAAAATAACCTGTATGGTGAACATTATTTCAATAAAGGGAGGCTTACTTATGGTAGATGCTAACAAATTGCCGTTATTGCTGTTAGATAACAGTAGTATGATGTCTGTTCTTAACGAGGGTCAATTCAAATGCTACAATATTTCATTTGAAGAGGCTAAACACATTCTTGAAATTTTTGATGAAGACGAATATATTAAATGCTTCACCAATGCGGACATTGAATCAGTAATGTTCGAGCAGTTGGGTATAAAAAAACGTAATTTTGAATACAAAAGCATCCGTAATATGCGTCCCGGTCAGAATGCGATTGTTTTTAAGCTTTATCGCACACCCTCTGAAACCAATCCTATAATTCAGGCAGATGATGGGGTAGAGGCTAAAAAGATAATGAATGTTTACGCATATTGCCAGTATCTTGTAAGAATAGAGTAAAAGAATTTATTGTGGTGGCTTTGAAAAAATGTTTTTCAAAGCCACCACATTTTTTATTTTTTCTGTTTGATTAATTGAATTTATATGGTAGAATGAGAAAAATAATCGATTTGAGGAAATGCTTTGAAATTAGTTATTGCTTGTCTTAATTCAAAATATATTCACGCATCCCTTGCCCCTTGGTGCTTGTTATCAGGGGTCAGGGAGTTTTGTGCTTCTTCTGTTAATGCAAAAGTTATGGAAAGCACAATAAACAGCAATATAGATGCTTTTGCAGAGCA
>SVOP01000044.1 GCA_015066325.1 Oscillospiraceae bacterium | reverse complement strand
ATAACCTAAATGAACCTCAAGAACCTGACCGATGTTCATACGAGAAGGAACACCGAGGGGGTTAAGAACGATGTCAAGAGGAGTACCGTCGGGAAGGAAGGGCATATCTTCCTGGGGAAGAATTCTGGAAACAACACCCTTGTTACCGTGACGACCGGCCATCTTGTCACCAACGCTGATTTTACGCTTCTGAGCGATGTAGCAGCGAACTACTTTATTAACACCGGGGTTAAGCTCATCGCTGTTCTGTCTTGTAAACACTTCAACCTGAACAACAACGCCATATTCACCGTGGGGCACACGAAGAGATGAATCTCTTACTTCTCTTGCCTTTTCACCGAAGATAGCACGAAGAAGTCTTTCTTCTGGTGTGCATTCTGTTTCGCCCTTTGGTGTAACCTTACCAACAAGAATATCACCTGAGTGAACCTCTGCACCGATACGGATGATACCGTTTTCATCGAGGTTTGCAAGAGCATCTTCACCAACATTGGGAATATCTCTTGTGATTTCTTCCGGTCCGAGCTTTGTATCCCTTGCTTCTACTTCGTGTTCTTCAATGTGGATAGATGTATAAACATCATCACGAACCATTTTTTCATTAAGAAGAACCGCGTCTTCGTAGTTATAACCTTCCCATGTCATAAAGCCAACGAGAGCGTTTTTACCAAGTGAAATTTCACCCTGAGAGGTTGCGGGACCGTCTGCGATAACGCTACCCTCTTCAACTCTTTCGCCGATTTCAACAACGGGACGCTGGTTAATACAAGTACCCTGGTTGGAACGCATAAACTTAATAAGCTCGTAAACATCAGTTTCGCCGTTATCAGCGATAACCTCAACCTTCTTAGCGCTTACTTTATTTACGATACCACCGCGTTTTGCAAGTACAACAACACCGCTATCTACAGCTGCTTTGTATTCCATACCTGTACCAACGATGGGAGATTCTGTTTTAAGAAGCGGAACTGCCTGACGCTGCATGTTAGAACCCATGAGGGCACGGTTTGCGTCGTCATTCTCAAGGAAGGGAATCATTGCAGTAGCAACTGAAACAACCATCTTGGGAGAAACGTCCATATAATCAGCGTATGCGGGAGCAACCTCGCGGAATTCGTCGCGGTAACGAACTGTTACACGGTCGTTCATAAAGAAGCTGTTCTCATCAAGAGGCTCATTAGCCTGAGCAACGCAGTAATTATCTTCTACGTCCGCTGTCATATACTCAACTTCATCAAGAACCTTACCTGTTTTCTTATCTATTTTACGGAAAGGTGCTTCAATAAAGCCGTATTTGTTAATTCTTGCAAATGTTGCAAGATAGGAAATAAGACCGATGTTAGGACCTTCAGGAGTTTCAATGGGACACATTCTGCCGTAGTGGCTGTAGTGAACGTCACGAACCTCGAAACCTGCTCTGTCACGGGAAAGACCGCCGGGACCGAGAGCGGAAAGACGTCTCTTGTGAGTAAGCTCAGCAAGGGGGTTAGTCTGGTCCATAAACTGTGAAAGGGGCGAAGAACCGAAGAATTCTTTAATTGCCGCCATAACAGGTCTGATATTAATAAGAGCAGCGGGAGTTGCCTTTTCGGGCTCTTGTGCCTGAAGGCTCATTCTCTCACGAACAACTCTTTCCATTCTTGTGAAACCAATTCTGAACTGGTTCTGAAGAAGTTCACCTACGGAACGGATACGTCTGTTACCGAGATGGTCGATATCATCAACATTACCGAGCTCGTTACCGAGGCAGTTGAGATAGTTGATTGATGCAAAGATATCGTCAATAATAATGTGTTTGGGAATAAGGTCATCACAACGGAGCTTCATCTGCTCAAGAAGAGCTTCCTTGTCGTCACCGCATTCGTCAATAATTTCTTTAAGAACTGTAAATCTAACCATTTCATTGATTGCGATTTCTTCAAGCTCTTCTCTTGTAAGACAGTCAATAAAATCAAGAGGATCAACCATGTTGTTGGAGATAACCTTAACGCGTTTACCCTCAACATCAAGAACAACCTCTTTAACGCCTGAACGGTTAATTGCTTCTGCTGTTTCTGCAGTGATTTTTTCGCCTGCAGTTATAAGCAATTCACCTGTAAAGGGGCTGAAAACATCATCAGCCGCAACACCGCCTGCAATACGGTCTGTAAGGGCGAGTTTTTTATTATATTTGTATCTGCCTACTCTTGAAATATCGTATCTGTGGGGATCAAAGAAAAGGTTATTGACATGTGTTTCCGCAGATTCAAGTGTAGGAGGTTCACCGGGACGAAGCTTTCTATATACCTCGAGCAATGCCTCTTCTGTGTTTTTGGTAGTATCTTTTTCAAGAGTTGCTTCGATTCTGTCGTCGTCGCCGAAGAATTCACGAATATCGTTGTTAGAAGAAAGACCGAGAGCACGGATGAAAGTTGTGATAGGTAACTTTCTGTTCTTATCAATTCTTACATTGAATATATCGTTCTGGTCTGTTTCGTATTCAAGCCAAGCACCTCTGTTAGGAATAACAGTAGATGTGAAAAGCTTTTTACCGTTCTTATCATAGGTGAAACCGTAGTAAACACCGGGAGAACGAACAAGCTGAGAAATAATAACACGCTCGGCACCGTTAATAACGAAAGTACCGCTGTCGGTCATTATGGGGAAATCACCCATGAAAACTTCGTTTTCTTTGATTTCTCCTGTTTCCTTGTTATAAAGACGCACTAATACACGAAGGGGCGCAGAATAAGTTGCATCTCTTTCCTTGCACTCCTGAACAGTGTATTTAGGCTTCTCGTCCATACGGTAATCGATAAACGTAAGGACAAGGTTACCCGAGTAATCCGTGATTTCATCGATATCACGGAAAACCTCTCTAAGCCCTACATCAAGAAACCACTTGTATGAGTTTTTCTGTACTTCAATGAGGTTGGGCATCTGCATAACTTCATTGATTCCGGCGAAACTCATTCGAGTGTTCTTTCCGAGCTTTACGGGTTTTACATTCGCCATAAGACACATCACTCCGTTCTATTTTAAATTCTCTTTTTACCGAGTGAAATCGGCTAAAAAAAGAAATAATTAACTGTCAAATTTTGGAACATTTTGTAGTAAAAAAAGTTACGTCAAAACGCACTAATTCATAATATTCCACTTTATAGGAGTTTACATTATAACTCAACCCTTTTCAATTGTCAAGAAGAAAAATAAAAAAATTCAGAAGATAACGAATTTAACTTGTAAATCCGTTATCTTCTGTTACCAATTTCTTTTTAACTTTTGTCATTACAACAATATACGCAGGTATCAAGAATAAATCTGCCGTTGCCCAGGCAACAGGGTTTGCAACGCAAACTGCATCATAGCCCAATCTGTTAACAAAATCGAAGCCCATAACCGCTCTTGCTACAAGTTCAAACACGCCGGTAGTCATAGCGGTCATACTGTAGCCTACACCCTGAATTGAGTTTCTCAAAACAAACAATACTGCAAGTATAGGATAAAAATAACTGCCCATATCTATATATTGCTGAGCAAGAGCTATAACCTCTGTTTCACCCTTGTCAATAAACACAAGTGAAATATAGGGACCGAAAAATCTTGCAACGGTAAAACCAATTACCGCATAAACAAGCGCAACAACTATTGCTCTTTTTACGCCTTTCTTAATACGGTCAAGCTTCCTTGCACCCAGATTCTGCGCGCAATAGGTTGCCATAGTGATACCGATTGTTTCAGCAGGAAGTACAATCATAAGCTGAGTTTTACCGCCGATTGTGAATGCCGCAATAATGTCGGCACCCAAGCTGTTAATACAAGAAGAAAGCATAACCGAGCCTATTGCGGTTATTGAAAACTGCAGAGCGAGAGGCAAACCATTCCTCAAAAGCTCTTTGACGAATTTAAAATCAAATTCTCGGGTTTCCTTTGTTATATGGAGAATACTAAAACTTCTTTTCACATATATAAAACAAAGAATACCGGAAACAAGCTGGGAAACAACTGTTGCAACTGCCGCACCGCGTACCCCCATATCGAAAACAATAATCAATAAAAGGTCAAGTCCTATGTTCAAAAACGAAGAAAACAAAAGGAAATAAAGCGGTGTTTTACTGTCTCCTAATGCACGGACAATACTTGCCAGAAGATTATAAAACATTGTGGCACCAATACCGGCGAAGATTATCACAATATAATTATATGCATCGGTATATATTTCTTCGGGTGTATTAAGAAGTCTTAACAGCGGATGTGTTAAAAGCACTGCTGCAGAAGTAAATATAATTGCAACGATTATTGAGGTATAAACAATGTTAGCAACATACTTTTTTAAATTCTTAATATCTTGTGCACCAAATCTTTGAGCAATAGGAATTGCAAAGCCCGAGCATAGACCTATTACGGAACCCACAATAAGAAAGTTCAGAGAACCTACAGAACCTACTGCTGAAAGTGCATCCTTACCAACGAACTGACCTACAATAATGGTATCAGCCATATTGTAGAACTGCTGGAACAAGTTACCCACCATCAAGGGCAGGCAAAATTTTAATATATTTTTTGTGGGACTACCCACAGTCATATCCTTTACCTTAGCCATATTTACTCCAAAATTACGAATTACAAATTAGAAATTAGAAATTACAGGGCAAAGCCAATTACAATAGCGTCGCAGACCCTTAATTTCTCATTTGTAATTTTTCATTTCTCATTTATTACATCATACGCCATATCTGGTGCATCACTCATAATGCAGTCCGCACCGATATCATTAAGTTCTTTAACTTCCTCTGCATCGTTAATTGTCCAATACTGAACGGCAATATTGTGTCTGTGAGCGTAATTTATAACACGGGGTGTGTTAAGATATATAATTGCACGTTCCGAGGGAATCTGCAGAGCTTCATATTTGAAGAAATCTGCATCAACATCAATTCCGTAACCGCAAAGAACATAGAAAACGATGGTTTCAATGATACTTGCAGAGCGGAGCATATCAGGATAATGCTTATCTGCATAAGCTGTAACATCAGGATTGAATGTTCCGAAAACAACATCAGCTAAGAGGTCTTTTTCTTTAAGAATTCTGTAAAGCTCATCGCAAGCCTTTTTGCCGTTTTCACCCGAATCCTTAATTTCAATTATATACTGAAAACCGCCGTTACTTTCAAGGTAATCAAGCACATCTTCAAGAAGAACCGCGCGAAGCTCATCGGGAATATCGTCCCCTCTTAAACCACGATAAGGGTATTCACCCTCTGCATTTTTAAAGTTCTCTCCAAAATTAAGCAGGCGAAGCTCTTCATAGGTTTTATATGAGGGCTTTACCCCCTCTTCACCGAAATGCTCTGCGGAGTTTGTTGTTCGGTCGAGAGTACTGTCGTGAAGGAGGATGAGCTTGCCGTCTTTTGTGATGTGCAAATCAAACTCAAAAATATCAACATTGAAATCTTCAGTTTCAATACAGTATTGAAAAGCCGCCATTGTATTTTCAGGTGCAATGTCCTTACCTGAACGGTGAGCAGAAACAAGAGCCTTCTCATCTGTTATATAAGGATTGGTAATTTTAGCTTTATCAGGAGCTTTACCGTCCGAAATCTTACCGATTACAGATGGTACAACTATAAGAACAATCGCCAAAGCAAGAATAACTGAAACGATTGTTACAAAACTCTTTATAATTCTTTTAAAAATACTTTTCTTCTTATGTTTTCTTTTCAAAAAAATGCTCCCCTTCCAAGAAAAATTTTCAACTAAAAGAATTTATCACAGCACTCCCATTTTGTCAACCGAAATAAGACCAAGTTTATAAATTATTTAAACTTGAAATGCTCATATATATTATGGTATATTAAATTCATAATGTAAGAGGTGATTTTATGAAAAAGAAAACATCTGTGAGAACAAAATTCATCCGCACCGCAACTAAAGCTGCAATGCCTGCTTTGCAGGTGCTTTGCTCTCCGCCAAAATTGGAGCATATAAAGAAGGCGTTATTTATACAGCCTCACCCTGACGACAACCAGATTGGCGCAGGCGGTACTATTGCTTACCTTGTGAATAAAGGTGTAGAAGTTTACGAGCTTACTGTTCTTGATGACCGCTTTACCGACCTTACCTACAAAGGCGAAGGTTACACAGTACGCCAGAAAGAAGCTCTTGCGGCACAAGAAAAGTTAGGTATGAAGAATGCTGGTTTCCTTGGATTTGGTGACAGAACAAGAGCCTCCTCACGAGAAATCGCCGATAAAATCACACCAATTATCAGAGAAATCAAGCCCGATGCAATCTTTACAGTTGACCCCAACCTTGCAAGTGAATGTCACGAGGACCATATAAAAGTTGGTAATGCAGTTAAATTTGCATTTATGGATGCAGGCTTTGATTTTGTTCCCGAATTTGACAACGGCAAACCCAGAAAGGACACCCACGGAGTTTTCACAATCGGATTTTATTATACCGATACACCTAACACAATTGTTGATATAAGTGATTTTGAGGATTTAAAATTCGAAGCTATAAACTGCCACGAATCTCAAAAGGATTTAGCTCTTAATGCGGCACTTCGTATTCAGGACCAGTATTTCGCCCAAGGTACAGATTTCAAAGCCGCTGAGGTTTTAAGATTACAGAACAAATTGCATTCACATTGCTTCAATTTGCCAATAGAATAAAAAAGCTACCAGCCGCCGGTCGCCAGTTTAGCAAATAGCGGATAGCAGTTAGCAATTAGTAAAAGTAATGCGAAGCCTATCCCTCTTTTTTGCTTGCAAAAAGGAGGGGGGACCACCGCAGGTGGTGGGTGGTACAATATTTCAGAACAAATAAAAGTATTGCAACATTACAATGTTTGGAAGCGAAGCTTCCCCGAAACTTGCCACTTGCCACTAAAAAAACACTCCCTTATCAGCCGAAACTGATAAGGGAATTTTTCTTACTTCGCAACGATATTTATAATCTTACCCGGTACATAGATTTCTTTAATGATATTCTTACCATCAAGAAATTCCTGAACCTTAGCATCTGCCTTTGCAGCTGTGATAGCTTCTTCAGCAGAAGAATCCTTAGCAATTGTGATTGTTGCTCTGAGCTTACCGCAAATCTGAACGGGAACCTCAATTGTTGAGTCAACAGTTTTTGCTTCGTCAAATGAGGGCCATTCTGCAATTGCAAGCAAGCCTTCTCCACCGAGCTGTTCCCAGACCTCTTCTGCAACGTGAGGTGCGAATGGGTCAAGAAGCTTAACGAAGGTTTTAAGCTCGCCCTTAGTAATTGAGCCAACCTCATAAATTTCGTTAAGAAGAGCCATCATAGCAGCAATAGCTGTATTGAATTTCATATTTTCAATATCTTCGGAAACCTTCTTGATTGTTTTATGGAAAGAAACCTCAAGTTCTTTTGAATATTCTTCGCCATCTTTTACAATTTCAAGAAGATTCCATACTCTGTCTACGAAACGCTTACAACCCTTAACACTGCTTTCGCTCCAGGGTGCTGCCTTTTCATAGTCACCCATAAAGAGAACGTAAGTACGAAGAACGTCTGCACCAAACACATCAACAACTTCATTGGGGTCAACAACATTACCCTTAGATTTACTCATCTTTTCACCGTCAGGTCCGAGAATAAGACCCTGAGCAGTTCTCTTTGCGTAGGGCTCGTCAAAGGGAACCTCGCCTAAATCATAAAGGAACTTATGCCAGAAACGAGAATAGATAAGGTGACGTGTAACGTGCTCCATTCCGCCGTTGTACCAGTCAATTGGTCCCCAATATTTGAGTTTTTCTTTATCTGCAAATGCTTCTGTATTGTGGGGGTCAATGTATCTTAAGAAATACCATGAAGAACCTGCCCACTGAGGCATTGTGTCTGTTTCACGCTTTGCAGGTGCGCCACATTTGGGGCAAGTGCAGTTAACGTAGCTGTCAATTTTTGCAAGAGGGCTTTCACCGTCCGAACCGGGCTGGAAGTTATCAACCTCGGGAAGTCTTAAGGGAAGCTCTTCATAAGGAACGGGAACAATACCGCATTTTTCGCAGTGAACAATGGGAATGGGTTCACCCCAATATCTCTGGCGGTTGAATGCCCAGTCCTTCATTTTATACTGAACGCCTTTTTCACCGATACCTTTTTCAGTGAGGAACTCTGCCATTTTTTCGATAGAGTCCACTTTCTTTGTCATACCATTAAGGAAGCCTGAGTTAACCATTTCGCCGTCGCCTGTGTAAGCTTCAACAGAAATGTCGCCGCCCTTGATAACCTCAATAATATCAATACCGAATTTCTTTGCAAATTCGTAGTCACGCTGGTCATGAGCAGGCACAGCCATAATAGCACCTGTACCGTAGCCCATCATTACATAGTCAGATATGTAGATAGGAATTTTCTTACCGTTAACAGGGTTAATTGCCTCAAGACCGTCGATCCTGACACCTGTTTTCTCTTTAACAAGCTGTGTTCTCTCGAATTCTGTTTTCTTTGCACACTCTGCTCTGTAAGCCTCGATATCAGCCATATTGCCGATTTTCTCTGCATATTTGTCAATAAGAGGATGCTCAGGAGCCATAACCATAAAGGTTACACCGAAAAGAGTGTCGGGACGGGTTGTGTAAATCTTCATTTTTTCATCTGTGCCATCGATTTCAAAGTTCACAAAAGCACCTGTTGATTTACCAATCCAGTTCACCTGCTGAAGCTTGATATTGGGAAGATAATCCACCTTATCAAGACCTTCAAGAAGCTTATCTGCATATTCGGTAATACGAAGATACCAAACATCCTTGGATTTCTGAACAATGTCGCTATGGCAAATGTCACATTTACCGCCCTGAGAGTCCTCATTTGAAAGAACAACCTTACAGGAGGGGCAGTAGTTAACAAGAGTTTTGTCACGGAAAACAAGTCCCTTTTCAAACATTTTAAGGAAAATCCACTGTGTCCATTTGTAGTAGCTCTCTTCAGTTGTGTCAACAACTCTGTTCCAGTCAAAAGAGAAGCCTACCTTCTTAAGCTGTGAAGAGAATTTTTCAATATTCATATCCGTAACCTTACGGGGATGAATACCTGTTTTAATAGCATAGTTTTCTGTAGGAAGACCATAAGCATCAAAGCCAATGGGGAAAAGAACATTATAGCCCTGCATTCTTCTCTTTCTTGAGATAACCTCAAGACCTGAATAAGCTTTAATGTGACCAACGTGCATACCTGCACCGCTGGGGTAAGGAAATTCAACAAGACCATAGAATTTTGGCTTGTCAGAATTATCTCGTGCGTGGAAAACGCCTTCGTCTTCCCACTTTTTCTGCCATTTCTGCTCAACGGCGGAAAAATCGTATTTCATTATTATCATACCTTTCTGTGAAATGGTAAATTATTAACTAAATAATAGTGGCAAATGGAAAGTGGCAAGTGGAAAGTTTCGGGGAAGCTTCGCTTCCAAACATTTATAATTGCGTCGCAGACCCTCAATTTGCCATTTTCAACTTACAACTTTCAACTCAAAAATTGATTAACATCAATTTTTGCTGCGTCTTCCCAGAGTCTTTCAAGATTATAATAGTTTCTTGATTCCTCAAGGAAAATGTGAACAACAACACCTTTGTACTCAAGAAGCACCCAACCTGTTGCTCTGCCTTCAATGTGGTCTGCTTTAATACCTGCTTCTTCAAGCTGATATTCAACCTCATCTGCAAGGGCACGAACATGAGTATTTGAGTTTGCAGTACAAATTATAAAATAATCTGCAACAATTGTAAGCTCTTCAATTTTAATAATCTGAATATCGTTGCCCTTTTTATCATCAAGGGCTTTAACGATTTTTTTAACAATATCAAGACTCATTAATTTCTCTCCTGTTTTTGTTTTAAAATATTCATCATAGCATCGTTATAGGCGTCAATGGTATCGGGATGAACAAACCTTTCACCTCTGTCTATGAGGTCTTTTATTGTAAATCCAAGTCCCTCAACAATTGCTTCGTCAAGCGACCTTATTGCTTTCTCTCGCATAATCTCAACGCCGTCATAATCTCTTTCGGCACTTATGAAATCCGCTATAAACACAATTTTTTCAAGAAGACTCATATCTTTTCTTCCTGTTGTGTGATAACGAACAGCATTAATAATATCTTCGTTTTCTATTTCAAATTCCTTTTTTACATAAATACTACCACACATAGCGTGATAAAGCTTCGCACTGCTTATTTCAATTTCTGTAAGCTCAGCACCATTCTCAAGCATATATGAAAGCTGTAGTCCTGCAGGGGTATCCTTGCAGCAGTCGTGAACAAGACCTGCGGTATAAGCAATTTCTTCATTGTAGCCGTAAAGCTTCGCAAGCTCCTTTGCAGACTCTGCCACATTAAGAGAGTGAATAAATCTCTTTTCTGTCAATTTTCCTTTTAAAATTTCAATATATTCCGCATCTCTGTTCATTGATACAACCCCCTTGAAGAAATATAGCCATAAACATCTTCCGAAAGACCGATATTTCCACCGGTTTTCAGGGAAGAACGAATTTCTGTGGAACTTATTTCAAAGGGCACACTTTCGCAGATAATAACTCTATCCTCTGCTTTAAGAACATTCTTCACAAACTCTTTCATATTATCGAGTTCTTCGAGATTTTCAGTTCTGCAAGCGCAAACAATGGTTGCGAGCTTTAAAATTTCTTCATGCTTATACCATTTGTCAAAGGATAAAAGCATATCATCTCCCATAAACAGAAACAACTCTGCATTAGGATATTCCGCTTTCATCTGCATAAGAGTATCAACAGTGTAGCTTTTTCCGCCTCTTTTAATTTCAATGTCACTTATACTGAACAAGCTCTCTTTAAAAAAGAGCTTGCACATATTCAGCCTGTCCTCCGCTGTGGCAGAGCTTGAATTTTTAAATGGTGATAAGGCGGTCGGTATTATTATAACCTTTTCAGCACCGCATACCCTTGCGAGATTTTCTGCTAAAAGCTTATGGCCCTTATGTGGCGGGTCAAATGAACCGCCGTATATTGCAATTTTTTTCATAAATCAATATAAGGTTACTGACTGCAATTCAAGATTGCCTCTGTAGGATTTGATTTTGATTTTAACTCTTGTAACCTCTTCGGGAGTGATTTTTACAATCCTCTTATAACCAACAACTCCGCCCCTGGCAACTCTCTTAAATTTACCGTTACCGTTATCTATGTAAACCTCATACTCCTCAATATGCTGACCGTTAATGATATTCTCCATCATCTCAACCTTGTCAAACATATCCTTCTGAGAAAGAGTTATTGTGATTTCAGGCTCTTTATCATTGGGAGCCGGACGCCAGGTTTTACTTTCATCTGCAAGGAGAAGATTTGCACCATCATATTCAGGCGAAAGTGAACTGCTTACCTCCACTGTGCCAATCTGCGAAACCTTGTAATTAAACATTCTCTTAAGGTCGTAGCCGAATGCTTTTAAAATCTGTGTATCCATTTCAGCAAACTTACCGTTCTTCATTGGTGGAACACCAAGCATCCAGGCGCAGTTCGCACCAACAGTATTAAGATAAATCTTCTGAAGTCTGTCTTTAGTTTTAGCAGTATATTCGTCATCCTTATGGTAATACCATCTGTCGCGGATGGACATACTCACCTCGCATGGATACCAAATGAATTTTTCTTCCTTTTTAATAGCTTTGCGCGAGCCTAAATCAAGCTCGAACTTTTCTTCCTTCTGACGCTTTTTCTGAGGCTTTTTACTTTTTTCAATAGCGTTATAAATGCTATATTTTTCAGGAACAACGCTCCACTCATTTTCACGGATTACGCCCCACTCGTTACCATACCAACGAACATCGGGACCAACAAGAGCGATTACTGCATCAGGCTGGCATTCTCTTACTATTTCGTAATAGCCTTCCCAATCATATTCCTGAACATTGCCGTTTTTATCAGGCTCTGCCGCACCATCAAAGCGAACATAGAACATATCGCCGTATTTTGTGAGAACCTCTCTTAAAAGATTCTTGAAAAATCTGTTATAGGGTTCACCGCTTCCGTAAAGAGGGCAGTTTCTGTCAAGGGGTGAAATAGCAATACCAAATTTCAAGCCTTGCTCCTTACATTCTTTACTCAAAAGGTCAACTATATCTCTGTTTTCCACATCCCATTCTGTTGCACTTTCAACAGAATAAGCGGTATATTCTGAGCACCAAAGACAAAAGCCGTCATGGTGCTTAACATTGAGGACCATACCCTTAAAGCCTGCATCCTTAAAGAACTGCACCCATTCCTGAGCATCAAATTCCTCGGGATTAAAGTTTACGGGGTTAACTCCGCCATCGGTCCATTCTCTGTTTAAAACTGTGGCAAGACCAAAGTTTATAAAACCGTAAAACTCTGTTTTCTGCCAATTAAGCTGTCTTTCGGAGGGCTTTACCTCCGCCGCAATTTCATAGGGTTTCATTATTTATTAAAATCCTTTAATTTCTGTATTTTTATTTACCGGGGTCGCAGTTTGTTGCAACAATGTCAACACCAAGACCGCAGATATTTTCTATAACAACATCACCGATTTTAACGGGAGCTTTAATTACTGCAGCATTGATAACTTCCATACACTCAAACATTTTACCCTTGGGAACAGGTCCTGCGCTCTTTACGGGAACAACGGGATGAACGCCACCCTCAACCTTAACGCTTGTTGTAAGGCTTCTCATAGGATTAGTGATTTCTGTTCTTGCATAAGAATCACCACGTTTGCAGGTGTTACCTGTAACAGAAACAACTTCACCGTTTTCAATTTCAACTTCAATAGGGCAGCCTAAAGGACAAGAAACACAAATAAGACTTTTTTTCATTTTAACTTGCCCTCCTTATTCTTCTACTCTGACAACGATTTCGCTGTCTTTGTTCATATCTTTTAACATTTCTGTTGTAATAACAACATTTTCCATTTCACCGGGAGCAAGTTTAACTTTCTTCTTTGATGAAAGGATTTTACCATCGCATTCAACAACAACCTTTGCACCTTTGTAAACCTGACCAACTCGGAAATAGAGCTTAAGGTTTTCTTCGCCTTCAATATTAACTCTCTGGGGAACAATGTAACGAACGCCGTTGATTCCCTTTGTGTTAATGAATGTACCGCCTTTTTTCTTGCCGAAAATGTAATCTGCAGCACCTTTACCTGCAATCTGGCTTTCTTCGGTAACATAGTCAACAAGGTCGTGAACCTGAAGAACATTACCGCAAGCGAAAATACCCGGATGAAGAGTTTCTCTGTACTCGTCAACAACAGGACCGCTTGTTACTCTGTCAAGCTCTACGCCAACATCCTTTGAAAGCTCGTTTTCGGGAATAAGACCAACGGAAAGAAGAAGAGTATCGCATTCAATGTATTCTTCTGTTCCCGGAATGGGTTGAAGCTTTTCATCAACCTGAGCGATTGTAACACCTTCAAGTCTTTCTTTACCGTGGGTTTTAACAACAGTACAGCTTAAGCGGAGCGGAATACCGAAATCGTCAAGGCATTGAACTATATTTCTTGTAAGACCGCCCGAGTAAGGCATAAGCTCGCAAACCACCTTAACCTCTGCACCC
>SVOP01000043.1 GCA_015066325.1 Oscillospiraceae bacterium | reverse complement strand
AATCATCACCATCATCAGTGATAAATTCTTCGCAATAGAATTTAACATCTGTTATGGGGCGTTTTTCGCTGATAGCAACAAAAGTAATTTTTATAAATTTCTTGCTTGTTTCACCAATAGAGTAACCATTGGGGTTCATATACGCAACAGCATAAGTATTGGCATCATCATAAACAAGACCTGTTTCGTAATAGCCAGGCACATTCGCTGCAAAGTCTCCGTAGGAATTAAGAGACCCGATTGCACCGCTGTCAGAAGAGATTTCCAAAACAGTACTATCGTATTCAACCTTTAAAACAGTGCCCAAAATTTTGTTTTGGTTCGCATTAAGTGAAATTGTATAGGTTATTCTGTCATTTTCAAAATCTGTTTTTGTAACTGTGAAAATATCCTCAGTTTCGCCCAAAGCATAAACCTGAGTTGCAGTTGCAGAAAAAACAGAAATGCACATTACCAAACAGAGAAGTAATGAAATAACTCTTTTCAAGGCAATTCCTCCTTAGGAAGCATTAATTATCAAAATCAATATTTATCTTTAATTGAAAGGGTAGATTTATAGCTGCTCTTATATGAACTATATCCAGCATATACCTTGTATGTGTAGGTCTTGCCTTTCTTAGCAGTTTTATCAAGGTACTTAACTGTGGTTCTGCCTGAAACTGTTTTTATAAGCTCATAATCACCTGAACCTGTTTTTCTGTAGATATGGTATTTTGAAGCACCTTTCACATCATCCCAATAAACTGTTACACCACTCTTTGTGCTCTTGATGTTTTCGAGCTTCGGTGCAGAAAGGAAGCGGATAGTTTCATAAGCTGTGCTGCCGTATTTTGATTTACCCTTACTGTTCACCGCTCTTATGGTGTATTTATAGGTTGTGCCACTCTTCACATTTTTATCTGTGTAAGAGGTTTTCTTTGTGGTTGCAATTTTTGTCCAGGATTTTGCAGAGCCTGCTTTACGATAAACATAATAGCTTGAAGCACCGCTTACCTTTTTCCAGGAAGTATATACACCTGAAGTTGTGTTTTTAACGCTTACTGTGGGAGTTTTAAGGTAATAAACCTTGTGAGTTTCGTAATCACTATTGTATGAGCCGTTGACTGCAACGATTTTATAGGAATTTGTTTTACCGCTTGAAGCAGAAGTATCTGTATATGAAGTTGTTGAAGAAGAAACCGTTTTAATTGTTTTCCAGGAGCCGTCACTCACTTTTCTGTAAATCTTGTAGCTTTCAGCACCTGAAACCTTACCCCAGGTGATTTTCACACCTTTGACTGTTGCTTCAATAGAAAAATCGGGTGTACCAAGACAAATAATGTCTTTTTCGGAATACAAATCACTGTTGCCGCCATCTGAATAAACACGAACTGCATATTCATACTTTGTTCCGCTCTTTGCAGTTGTATCGGCAAATTTCAAATCCGTAATTTTACCGCTTAAATATTTCCATGCGGTAACATCGCCATCTGCATCAACTGTTCTTCTATATACTCTGTAAGAGGTTGCGCCCTCAACCTTTGACCAGCTGACAACGACCTCACCTTCACCATTAGCAACCTTAAGAGTTGCAGGAGCTACTGTATATCTTGTTGAAGCAGTACTGCTGCGGGTTGCAGCATAACCTTCATCGCTGGCCTCATTAACCGCTCTTACTGCATAAGTATATTTTTTGTTGTTTTCAACACTTGTATCAAGATAAGTTAATTCATCGCCATCTGCTGTACTTTTAATAAGAGTATCCTCACCGTTTGCGATTTTATAAACTCTGTAAAAATCAGCACCGGTAACTTTTTTCCAATTGATTCTTACGCCGTCTTTTTCTGATACAACAGAATCAATAGCAACCTGACCGAGAGTTGTTCTTGTATCTGAAAGAATGGTGCCGGGTTTTCCGTTGTCAACATTATTTTCAGGAGCGCTTATGCTCTTGAATTCAGCGCAAGTGAATTTAACTGTTGTTGCAGGACGATTTCTGTCAACTGCTTTGAAAGTAAATTTCATATACGCTTTATCGGAAGAGCCTGATTTATAATCTCTGTCTGCAGAATAAATATGAGCAACTGAATACTGATTGCTATTCCCTGCGGTAAAGCCGGTTTCATACATACCGCCTATGCTTTCTGTTTCACCGCCATCACCATCGTCCACCATATATGCACCGGTGTTAGCCTGATCTACTGCAAGAACATCCTCATCAAAATCCACGCGGATTATACTTGCATAGAAGCTCAACCCAGAATTGAGATAAACTGTGTAGGTTATTTTGTCATTTTTGAAGCCACTACTTTTAATGGTAAATAACTCTTTTACATCAACTGTCTGCTCATCAGCAGCAGATGCACTAACGCCGATGCAAGAGAATACCGAAATAAGCATAGCAAGGCATAACACCAGTGAAATACTTCTTTTCATTTTTTAGTTTCTTCCTTTCGGTTTTATCAATTATTGTTTGTAAATATGTAGCGGAAAACGCCTTTTTCTTTAAAAGAACGCACTTGCCCCTACTATATGATTTTACATAGTAAATATACCACAAATCCACTTGCAATGTCAACGAATAAACCTTTAAATAAAATGTAAAAATAGCCAAAGTTTTTCGTTAGTTTTTATACATAAAAAACAGAAAATCCGACCTTTTAAAAAACAATTAAAAGCACCGAAATATTTAGTTAACAATTGCTCAATATTTGTCAAAATATTGAAATATAAAATCCAATGTGATAATATATTTTCATATTCATAGAAAAGAGGTATTTTATGAAGCCCGTAAGAACTTTTATTCAGCAAAACGGCATTAAATTCTGCCTTGGTGCAGAAAAAACAATATATGATTTAAGTAAAGGCAAGCTCGCTCAGAACAGGTTTTTATCTGCTCTTGATGTACCATACGTTGGCAGCAAGGTTAAAATTATAAAAGAAACCGAGACCTCAACCTTTATTGCAAAATTCAACGATAACGGCACTATTGATAACAGCGATTTCAAGCTTCTTGCCACCACCGATATGCACACTGATGAGGACTACGACCTTAACAATAAAACCCTGCAGATGTTCATTAACCAGATTCGCGATGAAAAGCCCGATTTGGTTATTCTCACAGGTGACTGCATACAGTCCAAATACCAACAATTTGAAGCAATCCATTTTGCACAGATGATGGAAAAATTAGGTGTATACTGGGTTTATGTTTTCGGTAACCACGAAGCAAGAGAGGAAAAGGAATTCCATAAATATCTTCTTATGAAAAGCCTTTCAGATGCACCTCATTGCCTTTCAAAATTCGGTGACCCCAAGCTTTTCGGTTACGGTAACTTCATTGTTAACATTATGAATTCCGAAACAGAGCTCAAGCAGAGCCTTGTTTTTATGGACTCAGGCAGAGATATTATTCCGGAATATATGTCACGGGATGGCGTACCCGAAGAAATGAAAAACGGCTATGACTACATAAAGCCGGACCAGATTAAATGGTACACAGAGGAAATGACTGCACTTAAAGAGAAATACGGCAAATGTCCCAACCTTCTTTATATGCATATTCCGATTAAGGAATATGAAGAGGTTTTCCAATTAAACGAAGATGGAAAATTTGTTCCTACAGGAAAAGCAGAAATCCTTTACGGCAGAATGAACGAAAGCGTTGGCTCTTCTCCCTTCAACAGCGGTCTTTTTGAAGCAATGAAGAAAAATGAGGCTCAGGGTATTTTCTGCGGTCACGACCACGTTAACGACTGGGCAGCAAAGTATGAGGGAATCTGGCTCGTATATAACCAGTTCGGCAGCTACAATGCTTATGGCTTAGGTAATTACAACGGTGTGTCTCTTCCCGAAGAGGAATGGCAACAGGGTGTAACTATCACCACAATTCATAAAGACACTACTATTGATTTGAAGCAAAGCTTCAATAGCAGATATTTGAAAAAATAAAAAAGTTCGACTTTTAATTAACAAAACGTTCATCAAAAATCGAAAATTGTTCACACCTTTTTCATACGCAATTAAATAATGTACTGTATAGTGTAATCAACGGAACGGGAAACAACAAACTCGTTTTCGTTGGTTACACGTTTTCATTCCTATCTCCTTATTTCCATATTTACCCCTAAGAAAAGCTCCCCTGCTTATGCAGAGGAGTTTTTCGTTTTTATTTAATTTACAACTTCATACATATTTGCCGCTTCGTCTTTTTTTGCATATTCGTTAACAGAAAGCACCTTATACTTTGTAAGGTTACTGCCCATCTGAATTGCAATAACATCGCCCACTTTTACTTCATAAGATGCTCTTGCAATTTTGCCGTTAACCTCAACATGCTTTGCATCGCAAACCTCGTTTGCAACAGTACGGCGTTTTATAATTCTTGATACTTTTAAATATTTATCTAATCTCATTTGTTTACCTCAAATTTCACGATTACAACTTAATAAATCTATACGAAAAAAGTTGCAACCTGCGGTGCCTGCCTTCGAAGGCGGGGGGACCACCTTTTTGTTTTGTCGTTTTATGAATATGGTTTCAAGCGTGAATATTAATGTAGAATAAAAATACAGTTGGTCGGGTGGTGGGTGGTTCTTGATACGACCATAGTCGTATCATTGAATCGTAAGATTCAACTGTAATAAACTAAAAAAACAAAAACTTTATTACAGTTCCACCTACGGTGAAAATGTTGCTTCGCAACAAAGAACCTTCCGTCACGAAAAATCAAGATTTTTCGTGACACCTTCCTTCGAAGGAAGGCTTAAAAAATATCAACTTTATTTCTCTACGGCGCATTTTTGCGCCCCGAAACTTGCCACTTTCAACTTTCCACTTATCTGGAGCCACTCCAGAAAAGATGCTCCTTAACAAGTACCGCCCTTAGTGGTGCCGCTTCAACTCCTGCGATTTTCAAGGGCTGCGCCATAAGAAAATATCTGCCCGGAGCAACATCTGAAAGGTCAAGGCCCTCAATTATGGGAATATTTTCCGAAAGAAGCGCACGGTGAACGGTCTGGTTTGACCCACTTATTCCGATAGTCTGTGAATCCGTTCCCACAAGCTTTATTCCCGAATCCGCAATATAATATGCACTGCTTTCCATAAGATGAGAAAGTCCGTTACCCTTTATTAAAAGTCTTTCGCAGTCGCGCCAAGGGAAATGCTCTTCAGCAAATGCACCTGTAATTGGTCCGGGAGGAGTTTCTACCACAAGGCATTCACCGATAAATAAATCTAAAGGAAGAGTTTCCATAGCGCCTGCACCATCAACAAAATGCAAGGGTGCATCAACGTGAGTTGCGGTATGAAGGCAGGTATAAACTGCATTAAGATTGCAGCTCTCCCCTGCTCTTATGCTTTTAATATTATCAATATACCCCTCAGGGTCACCGGGATATACGGGAGTTTTTAATAAATCCCTCGAAATATCAATTAATTCCATAAAATTACCTATTATATTATTTTAAAAGATTATTTATATCAACCTGAGTAAGATTTGAAAAATCCGCATCGTTAAATGCGGCAACCGCCTGATTCATATACGATCTTTCAAAGCCTGCTTCAAAATCAGTGAGAGAAACCTCTGTCTGACTGCCGTCTTCCATACATTTGAGTTGAGCAACGTTTGATTCAAGCTCATTATCACCTATAACAACAGTAAACTGAGAACCGATTTTATTTGCATATTTCATCTGTGCTTTTATAGAACGACCAACTGTGTCAACATTTACGCTGTAGCCCTGAGCGCGTAAATCTGCTGAAAGCTCAACTGCCTTAAGCACTGCATTTTCGCCTGCAGTAACAATTGAAAGGTTGCATTTGGGAGCTTCGGGGAACTGAACTCCGCTTTCTTCCATAGCCATAAGAAGTCTTTCAAGACCGATTGCAAGACCGCAGGCAGGAAGTGAAGAACCGCCTAATTCTTCAACAAGTCCGTCATATCTTCCGCCACCGCAGAGAACAAGACCTTTTGTTTTTTCGTGCTGTGAAACAAATTCGAAAACTGTTCTTGTATAATAATCAAGTCCACGGACAATCTGAGGATTGATTGTGTATTCAATATTCATCGCTTCAAGATATTTCTGAAGCTTCTCGAAATGGTCACGGCAATCGTCACAAATATAATCAAGAACAACAGGGGCACCTTCTGCAATCTTTGAGCACACGGGGCTCTTGCAGTCAAGAATTCTCATAGGGTTTCTGTCAAGACGGGAAAGGCAGGTTTCGCAAAGGTCGCCTTTCTGTTCCTCAAAATATGCTTTAAGAGCTTCCTGATATTTTTTTCTGCACTCGGGACAACCGATAGAGTTGATTTCGAGGGTATATTCTTCAAGACCAAGGAATGTGAAATAGCTGTTAGCAAGGGCAATAACCTCTGCATCTGCAAGAGGTGATGCCGCACCAAAGCACTCTATGCCGAACTGATGAAACTCACGGAGTCTGCCTGCCTGAGGTTTTTCATAGCGGTAGCATGATGTAAGATAACAAACCTTCTGAGGAAGAGGCTCATTGAAAAGTCCGTGTTCAAGGAATGCTCTAACCGCACCTGCCGTACCCTCAGGACGAAGAGTAATAGAACGGTCTCCCTTATCATTGAAGGTGTACATTTCCTTCTGAACAACATCAGTTGTTTCACCAACAGAACGGTCAAAAAGCTCTGTATATTCAAAAACAGGTGTTCTCATTTCGTGAAAGCCATAGGCTTTTGCAGTATCAAGAGCAGCCTGCTCAATATACTGTGACTTATAACTTTCAGATGGTAAAGTATCTTTTGTGCCTTTGATTGCCTGAATATTTCCAGCCATTTTAAATCTCCTTAAAATGATAATAATTACATTTAACAAAAACAAAAAAATCGGGTAACCGAGCATAATGCTGATTACCCAATATTTATACAACAAATTGCGGATAAAATCAAGTCCGTTAAATAATGAAATTCATTAATTCTTGGGATTAACAATATCACGCCAGTCAAGGTCGCCATGTTCAAGGCTGTGGATGAGAGCTTCCGCAGTTGCAATATTTGTTGCAACGGGGATATTATGAACATCACAAAGCCTTAAAAGGTTTGCTTCGTTGGGTTCGCCGGGCTTGGGATTAAGAGGGTCACGGAACAAAAGCAAAAGGTCAATTTCATCGCAAGCAATTCTTGAACCGATTTGCTGAGCGCCACCCTGAGAGCCACTGAGATATTTTTCTATATCAAGTCCTGTTGCTTCGGAAACAAGCTTACCGGTTGTGCCTGTTGCGCAGATGCTATGCTTACTCAAAATACCGCAATAAGCAATACAGAACTGAGTCATAAGTTCTTTTTTGGAGTCGTGTGCAATTAAAGCTATATTCATTAAACCTCACTCCTTATAAAATATATGTTACCAATTTTTTATCATTTTAACAGAAAAAGACAATTTTTTCAATAATTTGAAAAATATTTTTATTCCAAAAAAGAAAATTTTAAGAATTAAGCTTTGCAAAGTTTTCTTTATTGGATTTATAAAGATTTTTATAAACCTCGTAATATTTATCGTAGGCTTTTTTATTTTCCATATTGGGCTGGAAGGTCTTGCTTACAGGAATAAGACTCTTTGCATCCTCAATGGATTTGCACTGTCCGAGACCAACTGCAATAAGAACTGCAGCACCCATTGCACCAACATTCTGAGGTGTATCAACAGTTTCAACAACCTTGCCCAAGCAGTCCGCAAGAATCTGACAAGTAAGGTCAGAAAGTGCGCCACCGCCAACAAAACGAACCTTTTCGGAAGATTTTACCTTCTTTTCCTCTGTTTCAAGGAACCAACGAAGATGGTAGCATACGCCCTCAAGCACAGCTCTTATCATTTCACTCTTACCTGTTTCGAGGCTGATATTGAAGAACATTCCGCGAGCATTGGGGTCTTCAAAGGGACAACGGTTACCGTGGAGCCAGGGAGTGAAAATAACACCGCCTGAACCTGCAGGAACATCCTTAACAGCATCGGTCATATAGTCATAAAGGCTTGTATATTTAGCTTCATAACCATCGGTAATATTTTTCTTTTCAAGGTAAATTCCAATTTCATCAAGAGCAAGGTGATCCTTAACCCATTCAAGGCATTTACCTGCGGTTTCAAGCTCGCCAAAGTAGTTGTATCTGCCCTCTTCTGCGCCCACAACTGCCGCAATCATAGCTGAAGCGTCAACAATACTCTTATCAACAACAGTTGAAACCCAACCGGATGTACCACTGTAAATATGGGTATCGCCAAGGGCAACTGAACCTGCGCCAACACCGATAAGAGAGGCATCTCCGCCACCGCCGAAAACTGCAGTACCGGGCATAAGACCAAGCTCTTTTGCAGGCTGCTCTAAAAGCTCGCCAACCTTTTCTGCACTCTTTTTGATTTCGGGAAGATGGTCGAAATTAACACCGAGCATTTTGCACATTGATTTGCTGAACTCGTGTTTTTTAATATCATAAAGAAGAGTTGCGAAAGCGGAGTCGTGAGTCATACAGAACTCACCGGTCATTCTCGTGATAAAATATTCTTTAACATCAAGCCATTTATGTACTCTTTTAAAGTTTTCGGGTTCATTTTTCTCAACCCATTTATATTTCCAGACAGGGTCTTTAACAGAAGCGGCAACCGCACCTGTAATCATAAGGGACTTAAGAAGCTTAGGAATAAATGCACCTGCCACCTGAGGACCGTATGCAATACCCTCTTTAAGCTCTTTTCTTGCTCTCTGGTCCATATAGCTCATTGCTCGGCGAACAGGCTTGCCATCCTTATCAACAAGAACAATGCCCTGCATCTGCGAGCAGAAGGATATACCGCAAATATCTTTAATATCCACATCGCACTTATCAAGAACTTTTTTTGTTGTGGAGCACATTGCATCCCACCATTCCTGAGGATCCTGCTCAGCACCGCCGTCGGGGAAAACGTAAAGCTTATACCCTTCAGAAGCAGCAGATATTAATTTAATTGTATCTCCCAATTCAAAAATACAGGTTTTAACACCTGTTGTTCCTATATCGTATGTAATAGCATATTTACCCATCTTTACACCCTCCACTATATTTTCAAAGAGTATCTTATTTTAATTATGCACTATTTTATGTGAATAATCAACAGTGAGCACCTAAAAATGTTGCACAAAATTTATGGACTTTGCTTGTTTTTTTCCACAAATAAAATTTTTTAAAAAAATCTTAAAAAAATGCTTGACTTTTAAAAATTATCTGTTATAATAGCTACTGTTGTTCGACGGACGAACAGTTCTTCGAAGTCGGTGTTGATGGCGTTGAGGGTCCACCCGTTCCCATCCCGAACACGGTAGTTAAGCTCAACAGCGCCGAAGATACTTGGTGGGAAGCCGCCTGGGAAAATAGGGCGATGCCGACACTATAAAGCAATCACTCAATAGAGTGGTTGCTTTTTCTTTACAGAAAAGTTGCAAGTTGAAAGTGGCAAATGGAAAGTTTAGGGGAAGCTTCGCTTCCAAACATTATACTTAACACTCGACACTTTTATTTTTTAGACAACAACTATTTATATTTTCAAATATTCTCAAAAAATTCATTTCCCATAAACAAAAAAAGATTCAGGACAATGTCCTGAATCTTTTGCTTTATATAATGCTGACCGCAGGTCCCTAAATTTGCCACTTGCCATTTGCCACTTGCAACTTAATCAAAATAGCACTCAACTCTGTTAATCGGCACTCCCATAGAAGAAAATCTTTTTTCGTATTCAGTCATAACATTTCCTTCCATATACTCGGAATTATGCAAATCAAAGGTGAGCTTTTCCCTTCTCATACCAAACGCTTTAAATTCCTCTAATGAGAAATCGAAGAGACCTCTGTTATCGGTTTTAAAATGAATTGCACCGTCTTTTTTGAGAATTTTCTTGTAAATCGCAAGAAAAGTTCTGTAGGTAAGTCTGCGTTTTTCGTGGCGTGATTTAGGCCACGGGTCAGAGAAATTCAGATAAATTCTGTCAATACTGCCCTCGGGAAAAATTTCTTCGAGCTCTTTTGCATCAACGCAACATACCCTTACATTTGAAAGTCCTGAATTTTTAACCTTTTCCGCCGCAATCACAAGAACATCTGAAACCTTTTCAACCGCAAGAAAATTCACATCTGGTTCTTTTGCGGCAGTTCCGACAATAAAGTCACCCTTACCGCAACCGATTTCAATTCTTATGGGGTTATCATTTCCGAAAAGGGCTTGTGAGGTATTACCCTCTGCTTTCAAATCCTTAATTACAATATTGCCACAGGCTTCAAGGCGCTCTGCACCGTGTTTTTTCTTATGTACTCTCATTTCTTAATCATCCTATGCACTTGTTATAAATATACAATATTATAATAGTTACAGGCTTAATTTGTCAAATAAAATGCCCATTGTTTTTTATATATTATTTATGTATAATCATTTCTATTATTAATTAAGGAACGGTAAAATGGAAAATTCAAATAAAAATGATTCATTGGGGTTGAGCCTCAACAAAAAAACTATGGCAACAATTTCATTGGTGCTTATGGTTATACTTGCTTTTATAGGTGTTCTCACGCAGACTCTTCCCAGAGGAGAATATCAGATAATTAATCAGGATGGCCACGAAGCTATTGTTGACGGAACCTATGAAGTTCTTGAGGACTATAAAATGCCTATATGGAAAATAATACTTTCCCCCATACTCTGCCTTGCAAGCAGCTATGCGGGAACAGGTATAGCCATAATTGCAATAATTGTTCTTATTGGCGGTGCATTTCTCATCCTTGATAAATGCGGCATTCTAAAATACATTATGGCAACTCTTATAAGAAAATTCAGCAACAAGAAATACACCTTAATGGCAATTGTCATTTTCGTTTGTATGCTTTTAAGCTCAACTGCAGGCATTCTTGAAGAATCAATAACCCTTGTGCCAATTGCCGTTGCAGTATCTTTGGCTATGGGGTGGGATTCTCTCGTGGGTTTAGGGCTGAGCCTTGTTTCAATTGCCTGGGGATTTACTGCTGCAACCTTTAACCCCTTTAATGTGGTAACAGTTCAGAAGCTTGCAGATTTAGAGGTTTTCTCAGGTCTTTGGCTTCGTTTATTAGTTTTTGTTGGAGTATATCTCATACTTTTCTTTTTCCTTTATTTTTACGCCAAAAAAATTGAAAAGAACCCAACGAAATCCATTGTTTATGAATCTGATAAAGCTCTCCGCGAAAAATTCACAATGACCGATGCTGAAGCGGTGCTTGAAAGCCCAAAAATCCGAAAAGGCACAAGAGCGTTTGTCATCTGCATTTTAATTGATGCGATTTTCATAATCCTTGACTTTGCTTTAGAATTAGGTGGCGGACTTTCTCTTCCTGCTATGGGAATTCTTTTCACAGTTGGCGGACTTTTGGCAGGTCATTTTTCAGGCTTAAAGGGTAAAAATCTCGGCACAAGCTTCTTTCAAGGTGCAAAAACAATCCTTCCCGCCGTTCCCCTTATAATTTTTGTTATTGCTATTTCCTATGTGCTTAACGAAGGAAAAATAATGCACACAATTCTTTATGAATTGAACAATGTAATGCACGGCGTTTCACCATATATTGCAATATTTATCCTTTTCGCAGTTATTGCAATTCTTGAATTTTTCATCGGCAGCGGTACTGCAAAGGCATTCCTTATAATGCCCCTTGTTGCACCCCTTTCCGATCTTGTTGGTATCACAAGGCAAAGTGTTGTTACTACCTTCTGTATTGCAGATGGCTTCACAAATCTTCTTTACCCAACAAGCGGTCTTATGATTATTGCAATAGGTCTTATAGGTGTTTCCTACGGCAAATGGATTAAATGGTCCTGGAAGCTTTTCGTTGCGGAATTTGCATTTTCCGCACTCGTTATGCTCTTTATGGTAGCAATTAATTATCAATAAACTTTCACTAACATTTCAACACCCCACCGAAAAGCTCATTTTCAGTGGGGTGTTGCTTATTATTCTTCTGTATCCGCTTCAGGAGCTCCATAGTCGGGTTCTACACTTTCGACTACCTTTTTGCCCTCCTTGAATCCGGCTTCAACAACGATAGATTCATCAATCCAATCCTCGTCTTCAAACTCTTCTATTATTTCTTCATCAGGATCTAAATCCGCATTAAAGTCCATTCTTCTTTTTGCAATAACAATAGCAATAGCAAGAATAACTATAACAACCACTACAATAGCTATAATAAGCGGTAACTTAGATTTCTCATTTTCCTCTTCATCAATTTCAGGAACATCTTCAAACTCTGCACTGATAGTTACATTACCCTTAGGCATAATAAAGCTGAAGAAATCGGTAGGCTCACCATTTATTTTCAAGCTACCTTGAACAAGCCTTTTACCATCATCAGGCATTATTGTTATAACAACAGGTTCACCCAAGCTTGCTTTTTGCGGATTAACCTCAATCTTTCCGCCAATGCAATCACTAATGGTTATGTCATAAGCAATAGTTTTGCTGTCTGTTTCCCACTTTGCATAGATTGTCATTTCTTTTGTTGCTTTATCAGTAAGGAAATTCCACGGCTTCTGGAACTTTGAATCTTTATACCAACCAACAAAAACATAGCCCTTACGAACAGGCTCCTCCGGTTCAGGTAAATAGCCTTCACCCTTCATCACCGTTTTTAATCTGCGCTGGCCGTTATTCCTTTCAAGAAAAACATAATATGAACCATCGGGAAGAGGCTCCTCGGTGGACTCTTCCTCTGTTATTTCTTCTGTTTCATCCTCTGTTACACCAGCATTAGCATTAACATTATTGTTGTCATTGTCATTGTTGTTATCATTGTCAGAAATCTGCGGTGCCTTGGTTGTTTGAGGCTTAGTTGGTTTTTCTGTAGGCTTTTCGGTGGGTTTTTGTGTAGGCTTTTCTGTTTCTTCTTCTGTTTCTTTTTCGGTTTCAATTACCTGCTCCTGAGTTGTAGGCTCAATAGGTTGAATATTGAAATCAAAATCCACATCACCATTTTCTGCAAATGCTGTTAAAGCATTGCAAAACAAGCACATTATTGCAATTGTGCAAATGATTATTTTAGAAATTTTCTGTGTCATTTTTATCCGCCTTAAGATTATTTAAATATTAATAGGTAGAATCCATATTTTCGTTAATTACTTCTTTGACTTCCTTAACGAAGGTTGAATTTGCAATTTTCTCCTGAAGCATTTTGTGGAAAAGCTCTTCATCAACAGGAAGAGTCACCTTTTCACCTAACCAGGATGAAAGGAATGCTGCATTGGAAATCATAAGACCGTTAATACCTTCCTGACCTGATGCAACAAGAGGCTCTCCTCTGAGAATTGCACCTGCAAATTTATTCATAACTTCGGGATGCTGAATATTTTTTCCGTCAAGCTCTGCTTCAAAGGTTTCATATTCAATGCTTCCGAAGCCATCTTCTGCATTTTGGGTAAATTCAGAAACCCTTTCCTTAAGTTCATTTACAATAAGCTTTCCGTTTTCACAAATAAGCTTAGCTCCGTCAAGAGTGATTTCAAGTCTGTTTGTTCCGGGATAATCGCCTGTTGTTGTGATAAATGTACCTGTTGCGCCGTTGGGATATTCCGCATAAATCATAACATCGTCTTCAACCTCAATATAATGCCATTTACCCTC
>SVOP01000146.1 GCA_015066325.1 Oscillospiraceae bacterium | reverse complement strand
GGGGTATGTCTGTCCATAATTCACCTGTTATTTATTGTTCGATAAACAGTTTGTACGTATCTAATTCAAGTGCATCTGCAATTTTCTGAATGTTATCCAAAGAGATACTTCTTCTGAAACACTCAATATCACTGATATATGTTCTGTGTAAACCGCAAAGTTCTGCAAACTTCTCTTGTGATACACCTTTTTCTGTACGATATTTGCGAACGTTACTGCCAAAAACTTTTAATATATCCACTTTATCACCTTCAAAAAAACATATATAATTATTGTACCTCTTGGCATACAATGAGTCTACATACAATAAGTGTAGTCAAAAGATTGTGAGAGCAAAAAATAAGACCTTCGGAGATAACCGAAGGTCTTATCTATGTAATATTTAAAACTCTAGTAGTTTTCGCGTGAGACTCAATATCCTAGAGACCAATTGAAACCGACATAAATTTTCGCTAAACAGTCCCATAAAACGGACTCTAAAGGCTTGAGGGGTTGAATGGCACACATTTGTTCTGATATAATGCTCTTGCAAATATAAAACGAAAGAAGGTATTATATGGAACCTCGTAAAAGAAAAACATTACTCGACCTTGACAGATTGCCCACACAGAAAGAATTACGGGAGTTCTTTTTGGCAAATGATTGGAGTGCACGAAAGCCTTATGACTTTGATAAATGGAGTCAGGAGAAAATTGAGGACAAGAACTACTCACAGAGCCTCTTCAATAAAATATGGCATAAAATCAGCAGAAAGCACGGACAAAAGGCATCGCCAAGGTGCTACACTAAGGATTATCCACCTGAGGTTCTCAGGAGCAATGTGAGTGACATCGTCAGTGGCTCTGTAACTGAGATGGTTAATGAGCACCCTGAGGTTGTACAGAGTATTTTTGACAATCTGTCAGATGATTTTTTGTCGGGTGGTCTTGAAACAGTTAAAGCTATAATGACCGGTCAGGAAATTGATGACCCACAGACGCTCACGGATGAAGATATTGCAAAGGTTGACCGCTTTGTTGATAATGCGATGGATACTCTTATGAAAACGGTTGATTACGACACTCTTGTTGCGGTGTGCAGAGAATATGGTGCTCCTGAGGATTTCTCTGATATTAAAACAAACTTCCCCCGCACAGAGTTTGAAGAAAAATACGACCATAAGAAGGCAAAAACAAAGGTAACCTATTCAACCCTTGCTGCCGACTATGCCATGGATGTTGAACGAATCAACAGCTATTCACCTGCAGAATTAGCTGAAAGCAGTGCTTTTGTTGCAGACTTCTATCAAGTGTTGGATGAAATAGATTTAGCAATCCTGAAGCTGAAGATTGAAGGAAAAAATCTTGAAGAAATTGCTGATATTCTCGGCTTCAGAACTCATTCAGCCATTCACAAGCGAATAAAGCGTATCCAACAGCAGTATCTTGATTTCGACCCTGATTTCAGGAAGGAATATTACAAAAAACATAAAAACAAAAAAGTTTCATAAATCAGGAACATTTTTGATGTTCTTATTCCCATTACTATATAGAGGGATAATTTGTATTGCACTCGTAATTTTTATTACGGGTGTTTTTTTGCAAAGAAAAACACCGCCATTAGGACGGTGTTGTGTGGAATCAGATATACTTTTTAAATGCTTTTTTCATTTTTATTGCAGTATCCATTACCCAATCAAATTGTTTGGACCAAGCATTTTTATCTTCAAAATCTGTATCATGAAGATATGCAATAATTCTACTTGCTTTTTTGTCGGGAAGCTCACACCAATCAAGTGCAAATCCGACCTCATTTTCAATCTCATCTTTGTGAGAGAAGAACATTTTATAAAGATCTTTGTCATCGGTTATGTACCATTCAACAATGAGATTATTGTACTTGCGGATTTGTGAAACGCTCATTGCACATGCAGATGAACCAACACTGAAAGTCATCCAATGGTCGGTGCTTGCTTTACGCTTGTTAAAGTTTTGAGAAAATGCTTTGTTTTCAAATGCATAATCATTAAATGCTAACCAGTATTCAAGTCGTGCCTGAAGAGACGGTGAAGAGTTGGTTTGTTTTTTAATTTCTTTAGTCCAATTGTTAGGCTTTTCAATAACATTAAATTTAGGTGCTATTTGAGATTCGCCGATTTGGTATAACTTAATTTCTACAAGGAAAAAGCCGATGTTTTCATCAGTGTGATTGTTAAGCCATTCTACGGCAGAACGATGTTCTTCACGAGCTCTTTTAACAACCCATATAATTATCTCAGCATTTTTTCCTGAAGCGTATGTAATTAATTTGCCTAAATGGTCGTGGTTGGTATCTTCAAGCTGATTTTCAATAATGATTTTTCTGTCTGTTCCTGTCTCTTTGGCAAAAATATCAACACTGAAATCACCGACGCTTGATTCGGTTTCATCTAATGTTATTTCTAATCCGACAGCATCGGCCAACTCAGAAAGATTTTCTTCCTCTGCAAGCCAAGGTGTAAAATCTAAAGCCTCATGAGACCACACTTTTCTTAAATCTTTTATTTCTTTTAACTTACCCAACTCCATTATTTTACCTCCGCAAACCAAATATCTTTAATTAGTATAACA
>SVOP01000145.1 GCA_015066325.1 Oscillospiraceae bacterium | reverse complement strand
TACCGAAAAGGGCTGCGATATGGTTTTCTGCGCCCTTCAGACCGGCACCTACGGTGCTATTGATACCGCAAAAGAATTAAATGCAAAAATTATATGTGCAGGTGTTGACTACGGTACAAGTGCTCCTGAAAATGTGCTTGTAAGTGTTATAAAGAATATAAAAATTGCAGTAAGCAATCTTAATTCCTCTTATGTAGAAAAAGCTTTAGAATTTGGCAAATCCTATGAATTCGGGGCAAAGGAAAGAATGATTTCTCTTTCAAAGGTAAATAACCTTGACAGGGAAACTTTAGATAAAGCAAATAAAATAAGAGTTGCCATTGCAGACGGAAAAATAATTCCGCCAAAAAATCTTGCAGAACTTGATGGCTATCTTGCTATCTTGCAGACGGAAGAATAAATTACAAATGACAAATTATAAATGAAGTAAGAACCGACATGCTACTATCGTCGGTTCTTTTTCTCGTTGCCGAAAGGCAACATATCGAGTGCGAAGCACATATCGAGCAATTTTAATTGCATATCGAGTTTTGCTTTAGCAAAACATATCGAAAATCCCGTAGGGATTTATATCTTACACCTCATCCGTCAGCTATCGCTGACACCTTCTCCTCAAGGAGAAGGCTGTGGCGACGGTTCCCGCAGAGTGTGACGACCCGATATTCCGACAAATAAATCACAAATGATGGAAGAGTTTTTATTTTTAAACTTGCAAAAACGCCTTGACAATAACACCAAAAAATATTACAATATAGATTAGTAGGTTATATATTATGGGATAGTGGGGCAATGCTCTATACTTCCTTTAAATATTATGATATTTTTCATAAACCGGTTTACGCAGATTAAGTGTTATCTGCCTCTTGGTCGGTATTTCATTAAACAGGCAAAAAACTGAAACAAAAAGTAAAAAACATGGGAGGTGTATCATTATGAATAATCCGTTTATAATGATTGGAATCGCCGCCGGTGTTGCTTTGGTTGTTGGCTTAATAGCTTTCAGACTCGGTATTTCCTACCGTAAAAAGATTGCGGAAAGCCAGATTAAAAGCGCTGAAGAAGAAGCAAAAAGAATTGTTAACGACTCTTATAAAACCGTTGAAAACATGAAAAAAGAGAAGCTTTTAGAGGTTAAAGACGAAATACATAAGAGCAGATCAGAGCTTGATAAGGAAATCAAGGAACGTCGCGGAGAAATCCAAAAACAGGAAAAAAGACTTCTGCAAAAGGAAGAAAATCTTGATAAAAAGCTTGAAAACCTTGAGTCAAGAGAAGAAAATTTAAAAGACAAGCAGAAGCAGTTAGAAGAAAAAGAAGAATATGTTGCTGAAATCCAGAGAAGACAGTTGGAGCTTCTTGAAAAGATTTCGGGACTGACCGCTGAAGAAGCAAAAACATACCTACTGAAAAATATCGAAGAAAAAGTCAGAGTTGCCGCTGCTGTTAAAATCAAGGAAATTGAAGAAGAAACAAAAGAGGTTGCTGACGAAAAGGCAAGAAACATTATCACATCTGCTATTCAGAGATGTGCATCCGATCACGTTGCTGAGGTTACAGTTTCCACAGTATCCCTTCCCGGCGATGAAATGAAAGGAAGAATTATCGGAAGAGAAGGAAGAAACATAAGAACCTTAGAAACCGCAACAGGGGTTGATGTTATCATTGACGATACTCCCGAAGCAGTTATCCTTTCCTCCTTCGATCCTGTCAGACGTGAGGTTGCCCGTCTTGCACTTGAAAAGCTTATCTCGGACGGCCGTATTCATCCTGCAAGAATTGAAGAAATGGTTGAAAAGGCTCAGAAAGAGGTTGATGCTACCATTAAAAAAGCCGGTGAATCCGCTACCTTCGAGGTTGGCGTTCATGGTCTTCACCCCGAGCTTATCAAGCTTCTCGGAAGACTTAAGTACAGAACAAGCTACGGTCAGAATGTTCTTAAGCATTCAATTGAAGTTGCTCATATATCGGGAATTATTGCCGCAGAATTAGGCGTTGACGTTGTTATGGCTAAAAGAGCAGGCTTACTTCACGATATAGGCAAGGCTTCAACTCACGAAATAGAAGGCTCTCACGTTATGATTGGTGCGGATATTGCCAAGAAATATCATGAGGATCAGGTCGTTTTAAACTCTATTATGTCCCATCACGGTGATGCAGAGCCTGAAACAGTTATTGCATGCATCGTTCAGGCAGCTGATGCAATCTCCGCTGCAAGACCGGGCGCAAGAAGAGAAAATATTGAAACCTATGTTAAACGTTTAGAGAAGCTTGAGGAAATTTCATCCTCCTTCAAGGGCGTTGAAAAATCCTTTGCAATCCAGGCAGGCAGAGAAATCAGAATTATGGTTAAGCCTGATGATATCAATGATGAAACAATGATTGTGGTTGCAAGAGAAATCGCAGAAAAAATCGAAAGCGAGCTTGAATATCCGGGACAGATTAAGGTTAATGTCGTAAGAGAAACAAGGGCTGTAGATTATGCAAAATAAATAAAAACGGGAATGTAAAAAACTCCAGACCACCAAAAACAAGATGTGTCAACGATTTTGATAGAGAAACTTATCAAATTAACCATTAAAAAGGTAAAGATTTTAGAAAAATCTTTAAAATTTAAGTTTTTGGTTATGAATAAA